>JBBQUX010000097.1:0-13046 GCA_038212135.1 Bacteroidales bacterium
AATATAAACGAGTATGAGGAACATGCCATTCGCCTGAATGATTTTGACAAATCACAGGCAGGCTTATTTCTTCAAATCCTGTCAGGACTAGTCAATACGAAAATTAATACTATTGAACTATCTGATTATGAATTTATTGAACCTGTTAATTGCAGTTTGACTTTGAGAATATCAGAAACTGACGAAGGAATTGTAACCGATGATTTCAAGCAGTTTTACTGTGATTTAACCACTGAAGGATATAAAGAAATGATAAAACTTATTGAACCATTCTGCATTAAAGAAACTGACGCATACCGGATACTATACGATCTTGACAATCCTATTGAATTTATTTTTTCCGCCGGGAAGGAGAATTAAACTTTTCCTTATTTTTGAATATAGAGTATAGAAAAGGTATTATTGAATTTTACAGGAAACTTCTATAAAGCTTCCGAAAAAAGTTCTCAATAAACCACTATAATTCTAATACAACTTATTTCTCTGCTCTCTAAGTTTCTCATCACTGATATACTCATCGTATTCCATCAGCTTGTCAATCATTCCGTTAGGCCCGATTTCGATAATCCGGTTGCAAACAGTCTGGATAAACTCATGGTCATGCGACGACATCAGTATATTGCCTTTAAACTTGATTAAAGTATTGTTGAAAGCCTGAATAGATTCAAGGTCAAGGTGATTGGTAGGTGTATCAAGCAACATTACATTGGCATTGCGGGTCATCATCCTGGAAATCATGCAGCGCACTTTTTCGCCTCCCGATAATACATTTGTTTTCTTAAAAATTTCGTCACCCGCAAAAAGCATCTTTCCTAAAAATCCTCTCAGGTAAGCTTCATGTGTATCTGTTGAATATTGCGCCAGCCAATCCATAAGAGTCATATCCGATTGGAACAATTCTTCATATTCCAATGGAAGATAGGCTTTCAGAATAGTTTGTCCCCATTCGAAAGTTCCGCTGTCGGCCTTATCATGACCTTTCAGAATCTCGAAAAGAGCCGTCATAGCACGTGTGTCGCGCGACAGAAAAACTATTTTGTCGTCTTTCTGCATGGTAAAGCTCAGGTTTTTGAATAAGAGGTTGCCATTCAAGCTTTTAGTAAGTCCTTTTACCTCAAGTATATTGTTACCGGGTTCCCGTTCAGGAGTAAAAATAATGCCAGGGTACTTACGTGTCGAAGGCTTAATTTCTTCAATATTCAGCTTCTCAATCATTTTCTTACGACTGGTAGTCTGTTTCGATTTTGAAGCATTGGCACTGAAACGGGCAATAAATTCCTGTAGTTCTTTTTTGCGGTCTTCTGCTTTCTTATTTTGTGTAAGCTGCTGACGTAAAGCTAATTGGCTCGATTCGTACCAAAAAGTATAATTTCCCGGGAATTGTTGTACCCGGCTAAAATCGATATCCACTATGTGTGTACATATCGAATCAAGGAAGTGCCTGTCGTGCGATACAACCAGCACAGTTTGATCAAAATCAGCCAGGTAATTTTCGAGCCAGATCACAGTTTCAAGGTCAAGGTCATTGGTAGGCTCATCAAGCAGGAGGTTATCGGGTTTTCCGAAAAGTGCCTGCGCCAAAAGAACTTTCACTTTTTCTTTTCCACTGAGATCATTCATGAGTTTGTCATGGAATTCCTCTTTTACACCTAAGCCACTGAGTAAATTAGCAGCATCGCTTTCGGCATTCCAGCCGTCCATTTCAGCAAACTGCTCTTCCAGTTCCGAAGCCCTGTGCCCGTCATGTTCAGTAAAATCAGTTTTTGAATACAGGGCATCCTTTTCCTTCATCACTTCCCACAATTTTGTATGTCCCATCAGCACTGTGGTAAGGACAGTAAAATCATTAAATTCGGAGTGATTTTGCCTGAGCACCGAAAGCCGCTCGCCTGAACCGAAAGAAACATTTCCACGAGTACTCTGCATCTCACCCGATAACATTTTAATGAAAGTGGATTTACCGGCCCCATTGGCCCCTATTATTCCATAGCAATTGCCAGGCGTAAATTTCATATTTACATCCTGAAACAAAATCCGTTTTCCAAATTGTATAGCCAGGTCCGAAACTGTAATCATTTAATTTTGTGTTTATTATGTGAGTGAAAGCATATCCCTGAAAAGGGATGCAAAAGTAGGCATTTTTGAGTTATAAACCCTTGCCTGATGCAAGATAAATATTTATGAAGATTATCCTGTTTTATTATCAAAATCATAATAAAGTTCAATAACTTTGTTGGAACAGAGATCAGTATTTGGATTTTTGTATCTGCATTTTACAGAAGTGTAACAGCAATCCTACACGCACAGTTATGTTAGAAAAAATTATTGATTTCAGTATCCGGAACAAGCTGATTGTAATCCTTTTCACCTTTACTATTGCCGCGTTCGGAGTTTTTGCCATACTGAAAATTCCTGTTGGAGCTGTGCCCGATATTACCAACAACCAGGTGCAGGTAATTACAACTTCAGGAAACCTTTCAACACAGGAAATTGAGCAGTTTATTACCGCTCCGGTTGAACTTGAAATGGCAAACCTGCCAGGCGTTGTCGAAATCCGTTCTATTTCAAAATTCGGATTGTCTGTGGTTACTATTGTATTTAACGACCAGATGGGAACATATCTGCCACGCCAACTGATAGCCGAGAAGATCAAAGCTGCATCTGCTAATATCCCTGAAGGTTTCGGAACTCCGTCAATGGGACCCATTACAACGGGCCTCGGCGAAATTTATCAATATATCCTCGATGTTAAACCGGGATTTGAAGGCAAGTATTCGGCCATGGAACTGCGCACGATTCAGGATTGGATTGTAAAACGCCAATTGTCGGGTATTAACGGTGTTGTTGAGGTGAACAGCTGGGGCGGATTTCTGAAACAATACGAAGTAGCTATTGACCCGGCCAGGCTGCGCAGCATGAATGTGACTCTGATGGAAGTGTACGATGCACTTGAGGCTAACAACAGCATTTCCGGCGGTGCATATATCGAAAAAACCAACCAGAGTTATTTTATTCGTGGCGACGGACAGGTGAAATCGCTTGAAGATATTGAAAATATAGTCGTTAAAAATGCTGGCGGAATCCCGGTGCTTGTTAAAGATTTATCAGTAGTTCATTTTGGATACGCAAATCGTTTCGGAGCCATAACTGCAAACGGACAGGGCGAAAAAGTGCTGGGGCAGGTAATGATGCTCAAAAATGCCAACTCGAAACTGGTGATTAACGAAGTTAAAAAACGGGTTGCCGAAGTTCAGAAAAATCTGCCCGAAGGTGTGTTTGTCAACCCTATCCTCGAACGCAGTGAACTCATTTCCAGGACGTCATTCACTGTGGTTGAAAATCTTGTATTAGGCTGTTTGATTGTTATTCTTATCGTTATAATTCTTCTGGGTAACGTACGTTCTGCCCTTGTAATCGCTTCTATGATTCCGCTGGCACTTCTTTTCACCATTTCGATGATGTATGTTTTCGGAATTGATGCCAACCTTATGAGCCTGGGCGCTCTCGACTTCGGGATTATTATCGACGGAGCTGTAATTATTGTCGAGTTTATTGCGATTCGGATCACATCAGGAAAAGCAGCTTATAACAGGTTGCAGGGAGATGAACGACAGGCGCTGATTGACAAAATCACATTCAAAGGAGCTTCAAGGATGATGAGTTCGGCTGTTTTCGGACAAGTTATTATCCTCATTGTGTTTATTCCGATTCTTTCGCTCAGCGGTGTCGAAGGGAAAATGTTCCGACCCATGGCGTTATCATTCAGTTTTGCTATTATAGGAGCCATGATCCTGGGTTTAACCTGGTTGCCTGTAGCGGCTTCGCTTTTTCTACGTCCTGAAAAAGAACGCAGGTTTAATCCGTCGAAATGGATCATGAACATAGCCTACCGCTCTTACACACCTGCCATGCGTTGGTCGTGCAACCATAAAGGAATTGTATTGGGTCTGGCTTTTTCATCACTGATTTTAACAGGATTCATGTTTTCACGAATGGGTGGTGAATTTGTGCCAACACTTAATGAAGGCGATTTCGTGATTCAACCTGTCCTTAAAACCGGAACATCGCTTTCCAAAACCGTCGAGATGACCACCCGCATGGAGAATATCCTTATCAAAGCCTTCCCCGAAGTGGATCAGATCGTTTGCCGTATCGGTGCTGCCGAAGTCCCAACCGATCCCATGTCGATGGAAGAAATAGATATGATAATCAAGCTGAAGCCCCGCGACGAATGGGTTTCGGCTAAAAACAAGGAAGAGTTGGCCGATAAATTCAAGGAAGCTTTATCAGTAATTCCAGGTATTGAATATGAATTTACCCAACCCATCGAAATGAGATTCAATGAGTTAATTACTGGTGTAAGGGCGGATATTGCCATTAAGATATTTGGCGAAGACCTGGACTACCTGAATAAAAAAGCCGTTGAAATTAAAAGCCTGGTTGAAGATGTTCCCGGTGCAGCCGATGTTATTCTTGAAAAAACTGCCGGTCTGCCACAAATGAGTGTAAAATACAACCGAAGCAAAATTGCCTATTATGGCCTCAATTCCAAAACCCTGAACCATTACCTGGCCATGGCATTTGGCGGCGAAACCGCAGGAATAGTATTTGAAGGCGAAAAACGTTTTGATATGGTTATCAGGCTCCAAAAACAAGACCGCAAGGATATCGGTAATATCCGAAACCTACAGGTTCCTTTGCCCAACGGTGAACAGATTCCACTGAGTGAATTAGCCGAAATTATTTACAGTGAAGGGCCGGCTAAAATTTCCCGCGACAATACCCATCGCCGTGTCGTAGTAAGCGTGAATGTACGTAACCGCGACCTGCAATCGGTGGTTGAAGATATTCAGACTAAAATTGATAAAAATATCACATTGGTACCAGGCAATTATATTACTTATGGCGGTCAGTTTGAAAATTTAAAAAATGCAACCAGCCGGCTTATGGTTGCAGTCCCGGTTGCCCTGTTACTCATTTTTATCTTTTTACACTTTGCTTTCAAATCCTTTAAGGACGCAGTTATGATTTTTACTGCTGTTCCACTCGCAACAGTTGGTGGAGTTCTGGCCCTGTGGTTTCGGGGAATGCCTTTTAGCGTATCGGCAGGCATTGGTTTTATTGCACTCTTCGGAATTGCAGTTCTGAATGGAATTGTACTGATCGAACATTTAAAGGAATTGCATCATGGCGGCACGACCGATTTGCGCGAACTTATCCTCAAAGGTACTAAGGAACGCCTGCGGCCAGTATTGTTAACTGCTGCTGCTGCCGCTTTAGGATTTTTACCCATGGCCATTTCAACAGGGTCGGGTGCCGAGGTACAGCGGCCATTGGCTACAGTTGTAATTGGCGGACTGATAACTTCAACCTTACTTACCATGATAGCATTGCCTTTGCTTTTCGAAATTTTCAATAATGTGAAAGGCATCCAACCGTGGCCTTTAAAATTTATCCGTAAAACAAAACCATTGGTAATTGGCTTGCTTTTAATGACTTTTTCAGTTGTAACTTTCGGACAAACAAAACCGATTAGCCTTGAGGATGCCATTCAGATGGCTATGCAAAACAACAGGGAAATGAACGCGTACGCATTAAAAATAGAGGAAAGTAACGCGCTAAAACGTTCCGCTTTTTCAATAGATAAAACATTGGTTTATTATGGGAAAGATCAGAATAACATAGCCGAAAATGGATACCCGCTCCATGTTTTTGGTGTGGAACAGAATTTCAACTTCCCCACTTTGTATGCGGCTCAGAAAAAAGCAAACATCATAAGTACTTCAATCGCCGAAACCGGGTTTTACAGGCGAAAGCAGATCCTTATCAAGGAAGTATCGCAGTCCTATTTTGAAATTATTTACCTGTTGAATAAACAAAGGATTTATCAGAAAATTGATAGTATGTACAGTGGTTTTATCAGCGTTGCCGATAAGCGCTTTCAGAAAGGGGATATCAGCCGGCTTGAAATGCTCAACTCGGCAGCCAAGCAGCAGCAAATCAACGTGCAGATAAATGAATTGAAATATAATATTGCGAACGAAAATCAAAAATTGCGGTCACTCATTCAAACCAACAGCACTTTTGAAGTTCCGATGCAAAACCTTGATATGGTAAAGATTACTAAAGTTAATCCCGACTCAACAGCAGGCATGCAACTATTGAAAATGCAAACCGACTATCAAAATGCCATGGTAAAAGTAGAAAGAAACCGATTGTATCCCGACATTTCGCTTGGCTATTTTAATGGAACCAATTCCTACGCCGGTTCTAAAAACTACCAGGGTTTTCAGTTTGGTCTCGGAATTCCCCTGTTTTTTAGCGAACAGAATGCAAAGATTAAGGCAGGCAAAATTGCTGTAGAGATAAACGAAAATATGAAGGCCAGTGAATTGTCAATCCTTAAAGCAAAACAAGCCTCATTGATGAATGAACTCAGGAAATACCAGGAATCCATTGATTATTATACAACTTCAGGAAAACAACTGAGCGAGGAAATAATCCGCACTACCGAACGAACATATACTGTGGGCGAAATTGACTTTTTTCAGTTTGTTATGAGTATTGAAAACGCATTGTCAATAACCCGCGATTACTACGAAAATGTTTCGAAATACAACTTTTTGGCACTCGAAATCAATTATTTAACCCGATAAAAATGACTAAAATGAAATTATATACTCTCTTCATAATTATCCCGTTCGCAATGATGTTCCTGTCAACAGGATGTGGGAAATCATCAAAAATTAATGAAGATGCTAAAGTTGAAACTGATCAGTTGGTAAAGATTACTATCAACCAGTTTAAGGCGGACAGCATGGCGATCGGAACAATTACCACTCAAACCTTTGAAGATGAAGTTCGTTGCAATGGATACATAGCTGCTGCTGCTAACGGAATGGCGCAAATCAGCACTCCGATCGCCGGAATAGTTGAATCCGTAAACTGTTCAATGGGAAGTTATGTAAAAAAGGGTCACACGTTATGCATGATCACAGGAAATGAGCTTATGGCTATGCAACAGGAATTTACCGAAACTTCGGCGAGGCTGAAACGTTCGAAGTCTGATTACGAAAGAAGCAAATCGCTGTACGATGAAAAAATAGGTGCCGGGAAAGATTTTATTGCAACTGAAAGTGAATATAAGGCTATGAATTCCAAATACCTATCATTAAAACTAAGGTTAGAACTTCTTAGATTGAACGTTGCAAAGATAGAGGCCGGTGATCTGTACGCCTCATTCTCAGTTATCAGTCCGATAAACGGATACATTACAAAACAGAACCTCGTGCTGGGTCAGTATATTGAACAACAAAAACTTCTTGTCGAAATCGTAGATATAAGCCAGTTACAAATTCAGCTATCCGTATTCGAAAAGGATATTGCTAAATTAAAGCCGGGACAAACTGTGATTTTTAGCTCACCGGGCGAAATATCATTCAATAATAAGGCTACACTCATTTCTATCGGCAAAGCCGTGAATCCCGACACTAAAACAGTTACCTGTATTGCCACAATAAAAAACAGCCAACAAACCAACCTGATAAACCAATCGTTTATCGAAGCATTAATTGCCGTAAACAGCAGTGAAGCAGAGGCTTTGCCAAGCGAAGCACTTATTAAATCAGGAAAAGATTACTATGTATTGCTTCTTGAGAAATCGGATAATGAAGCTTATTACCTCCGCAGACAAAAAGTAAATATTGGCCGGATCTCGAAAGGATTTACGGAAATATCCGATAGCATCGATCTAACGAAAGTGCTTGTAAAAGGAGTATATAATTTGTCGGCAGAGTAACTGGATACTACAGAATTATATTACAATCTTTTTCAGCAATACTTCGTTAAGCTTTTGCATTAAACTGAAAATCAAATAGTTATGAAAACAATTTATTCATATTCAAATGATTGAAAATCAACTCTTTGCGTCTTTGCGTGAGGCAGAAAAATAACGGACTATTGTTTCAGACAACATCTAAAATAAAGCATTAAGAAATTGATTATGCAATTTAATTAAATGGGTAAAAGGATGCAAAAGTCTTTAACTTTGAAAAAAAATGAGTAGTTTGCAGCAATTAACTCTTTGATTATGTCAAGATTACCATTGTTAACTGCAAAGGAGTTAATAAAAATTCTTACTCAACCTGCGTTTGAATGTAAAAGACAAAAAGGAAGTCACATGTTTTTTTTAACATGATGATGGGAGACCGACAGTAATTCCAAATCATGCAGGAGAACAAATTGATAGGGACTTGCTCAATAAAATAATAAAACAAGACCTTCAGAGGATGGTCGAAGATTTTGTCAAAATCAAATAGTAACGAATTAAGATGTTGTTCATATATCGATAAAAAGGCTGCTCTCACCAGGCAGCCTTTCCAATTTTAAATGTTTTCCTACAAAGACAATGTCTCCCGATCTCCCTGTTTCTCAGTCTCTCAGTCTCAATCTCTCTGTCTCCCCATCTCCCGATCTCCCCATCTCCCGATCTCCCCATCTCATTCTTTCACATAACTCTCAACCGGAGCACAAGTACAAATCAGATTCCGGTCGCCCCAGGCATCATCAATACGGGTAACGGCAGGCCAGTATTTGTCTTCTTTTGCACAAGGCATTGGGAATGCAGCCGTTTCTCGGGTATATGGATATGCCCAGTTATCGGTTGCCACCATGGCCAGGGTATGCGGCGCATGCTTAATCACATTATCATGCTTATCGGTAATGCCTTCTTCAATTGCAGCTATTTCCTTACGGATACTGATCATGGCATCTACAAAACGATCGAGTTCGCTCAACGGTTCGCTTTCGGTTGGCTCCACCATCAGGGTTCCCATTACCGGGAACGCAACCGTAGGTGCATGAAAACCATAGTCCATAAGCCGTTTGGCAATGTCAATTACAGCCACATCGGCGGTTTTCAGAAATTGGTTGCAATCAAGGATCAGTTCGTGTGCAACCCGTCCGTTAGTGCCTGTATAAAGAATTTTATAATGGTCTTGGAGTCGGGTCTTGATGTAGTTAGCTGTAAGAATAGCATATTTGGTTGCCTCAGTAAGTCCGTTGCCACCAAGAAGTTTTATATAAGCGTATGAAATGGGTAAAACCAGGGCACTTCCGTATGGAGCAGCTGCAACAGCCTGAATCGCTTTTTCTCCACCGGTTTTTACAACAGGGTGTCCGGGAAGGAAAGGAACAAGGTGTTCGGCAACTCCGATCGGCCCAACACCGGGACCGCCGCCACCATGAGGTATGGCAAATGTTTTATGAAGGTTAAGATGGCAAACGTCAGCACCAATAGTTCCGGGATTGGTAAGCCCGACCTGTGCGTTCATATTGGCACCATCCATATAAACCTGTCCGCCGTTTTCATGAATAATGGCAACAGTTTCGAGAATACTTTCTTCAAATACCCCGTGAGTGGAAGGATAAGTTACCATTAATGCGGAAAGATTGTCTTTATGTTTCTCAGCCTTTTCGCGCAGATCAATCATATCAATATTACCGTTGGGGTCGGTTTTAACAACTACCACTTCCATGCCGGCCATGGCGGCACTTGCAGGATTAGTTCCATGAGCGGATGCAGGTATAAGACAGATTTTCCGGTGTCCTTCTCCATTGCTTTCGTGGTAGGCTTTTATTACAAGCAAGCCTGCATATTCACCCGAAGCACCTGAGTTAGGTTGCATCGAAACAGCTTTAAATCCGGTAATTTCGCAAAGTGCTTTTTCCAATTCACGGATAAGGATATTGTATCCTTCAGTCTGATCTGCAGGAGCAAACGGGTGAATGGCACCAAATTCGGGCCAGCTTAAAGGGATAAGTTCAGCTACAGCATTCAGTTTCATGGTACACGATCCGAGAGGGATCATGCTGCGGTTAAGAGCCAGGTCGCGGTTTTCGAGTTTTTTGAGGAAACGCATCATCTCGGTTTCAGAGTGATAGCTGTTGAAAACCGGTTCAGTAAGATATTCTGACGTTCTGTCCATCGCCGGCGCAAATGTGCGGATAAGGCCACATTCCTCCGGATTGCATACAAATTCTATAAATTGTTTCTTAGCTGCCGATGCAAAAATATGCAACATAAGATTTACATCATCAAGTGAGGTAGTTTCATCCAGGCTGATTCCAATCTTATCTTCACCAATATATTTAAAATTTACATGGCTTTCAACGGCCAGTTTGCGTAACGTCTCTATTTTAACATCTTCGGGAAGGCTGATAAGTAATGTATCGAAGAAATTGGCATTCAGTTGCTTGTAGCCATATTTCTGAACTTCGGCTGACAAAACACCGGTAAGGATATTGATATGTCTGGCAATGTTCCGGATACCTTTTGGCCCATGATATACTGCATACATTCCGGCCATAATGGCTAAAAGTGCCTGTGCCGTACAGATATTTGATGTTGCGCGTTCACGCTTGATATGCTGCTCGCGGGTTTGCAGTGCCATACGTAACGCCCTGTTGCCCTGGGTGTCAACGGATACGCCAATAATACGTCCTGGAATAAATCGTTTGTAATCTTCTTTGGTTGCAAAAAATCCTGCATGTGGTCCGCCAAAACCCATAGGTACACCAAATCGCTGGGTGGTTCCAACAACAACGTCAGCTCCCCATTCGCCCGGAGGGGTAAGGAGTGCAAGGCTTAGCAGGTCGGCAGCAACGGCAACAGCTATTCCGTTTTCGTGGGCACGGTTTACCAGTGCGCGGAATTCGTGTACTTCGCCATATTGGTTGGGATACTGAAGCAGGATACCGTAAATATTGGGTGTTGGTTCAAAATCGTTGCATGATTTTATTTCAATTTCGATGCCAAGGTGTTTTGCACGTGTTTGAAGCACTGCAATTGTTTGAGGATAAGTGTTTACCGAAACGATAAATGTATTAGCACCAGCCTTAACAGCTTCGCGCGAACGTGCATTATGCAGCATAATCATAGCTTCGGCTGCTGAGGTTGCCTCGTCGAGCAAGGATGCATTGGCAAGCGGCATACCGGTCAGATCGGTGATCATAGTCTGGTAGGTGAGCAAAGCTTCGAGGCGGCCCTGCGAAATCTCAGCCTGGTAAGGAGTATAGGATGTATACCAGCCCGGATTTTCAAAAATATTTCTCAAAATAACACCCGGAGTTATGGTATTGTAATACCCCATCCCGATATACGATTTGAATACCTTGTTTTTCGAAGCCAGGTTTTTTATATGGTTAAGGTATTCATATTCATTAAGCCCCGCAGGAAGATTCAGCGGTTTTGGCAAACGGATAGAAGCAGGAACAGTCTGGTCAATAAGCTGTTCGAGTGAATCAACTCCTAAAGCTTTTAGCATAATCCCGGTTTCATCCTTGCCCGGACCATTATGACGATCGATAAAGTTATTGGTAATCATATAGTTATATGTTTATTATCGTTTTTTCTTACTCTGGCAAAGGTAATAATCTTACTGTGAATGAATAGAAAACCCTCAGGAATTTTAATTAATTCTTACAGATATTGTTGAATTACATTACTGCGATTGTAAAATATTGAAATTCAATATTCTCGGTTAGAAGTGAAGTTTATATTTAATAGCGTATTTGTGAAAGTTTATACCTGAAGTTGATCCATGTGTTTTTATATGCTTGTTGCCAATTAACCATACTGTATGAAAAAAAAAACTCGTTTAAAAACCTTACTTTTGCACGCCGAAAACGGTTGATAAAGCAGAACGATAAAGTGAAGAGTAAGTTATGACATTTAATAAGACAGTTTTTACCGGAGCCATGGCCATATGCGTTGCTGCTACTCTGTGGGGGCTCGATGGAGTGGTTCTGACTCCTCGTTTATATAGCCTGAATATTGGTTTGGTCGTGTTTATTTTTCACGCACTGCCGTTTCTGCTGATGAATATTTTTATGTACAGGCAATACCGGCACTTGAAATCGTTTACTTCAGGCGATGTGTTGATGTTCTTCCTGTTATCCCTGTTTGGCGGTGCCATTGGCACACTTGCAATCGTTAAGGCGTTATTTCTCGTTAATTTCCAGGCATTAACAATAGTTGTGCTTCTGCAAAAGCTGCAACCTGTGTTTGCCATTACACTTGCAGCATTATTGTTGAGAGAAAAACTAAAACGTAACTTTCTGCTCTGGTCGGCATTGGCCATATCAGCAAGTTATTTCCTGACCTTCGGCTTCAGCTTGCCGAATCTGGTAACAGGCAGTGAAACAGCCCTGGCGGCGGGATTTTCATTACTGGCAGCTTTTGCATTTGGCAGTTCTACTGTATTTAGTAAAAAAGTCCTGCAGAAATATAGCTTTTTTACGGCAACTTTTTACAGGTATGCTTTTACGAGTATAATTATGTTATTATTTGTTGTTTCCACTGGTATGTTAAAGACTATTCCTGAAATTAATGGGTTACAATGGTCAATATTTTTACTCATAGGTGTAACCACCGGTTCAGGCGCAATATTTCTGTATTATTTCGGGCTCACGCGAATCCGTGCCATGCTGGCAACCATTTGCGAACTTTGTTTCCCGGTTTCAGCCATTTTATTCGATTACCTGGTAAATGACAGGGTGCTGAACCTGGTACAATGGATCAGTGCCGCGATACTTGTTTTTGCCATACTGAAACTCAGTCTTGAGAAAGAGCAGGCAGCTAAGGCAAATACCGGAAAAAGGACATGGGAAGGGGAGAAGGGGAGCGGGGAGAAGGGGGAAATGAAAGAGGGCTTATCAAAGAATGAGGTTTGATAGTGTTTTCGATAATTCGGCAATTTGGCAATTCGATAATTCGGCAATTCGATAATTCGGCAATTCGGCAATTCGATAATTCGGCAATTCGGCAATTCGGCAATTCGGCAATTCGATAATTCGGCAATTCGGCAATTCGGCAATTCGATAATTCGGCAATTCGGCAATTCGGCAATTCGATAATTCGGCAATTCGGCAATTCGATAATTCGGCAATTCGGCAATTCGGCTATCCAATAATGTGACAATTAGTTAATGTGACAATTCGGTGATGTGACAATTCGGTAATGTGTCAATTCGGTAATGTGACAATTA
>JBBQUX010000098.1:0-12627 GCA_038212135.1 Bacteroidales bacterium
CGAAAGATTTATGATGCTTTAAAATATAAATATGCACCCTTCAAAAAGAAAAAATCTGTAGTACACAAATCCGAACTCGACGATTGCCAATTCATTGAACAGCAATTGTTTTTTTCGGATTAGCTGCAAAGTGGGTTAAGATGGATAAGTTGTCACTCAATAGTGATTCAATTATTGAAGATTGAGATTTCTGAAGGATTGAGACGGAAAAGTTAATTTTCGATGGTAGTTTGGAAATTGAATTTCGACTGCTTTACATGGATTGGCCTGAAACCTGAAACTCTTATACCTGAAACCCTTAATTACTGCCCACCACCAACCTATACCCAATATTGTGAATATTCTCAATTTTAACTTTTGGATCGGACTGCAGGAGTTTCCGTAAGCGCGAAATAAATACATCGAGGCTTCGGCTTGAGAAAAAATGATCGTTTCCCCAAACCTTATTCAGAATATCATCCCTTTTAAGAATTGTTCCCTGGTTCGTACAAAGAAATGCAAGCAATTCAGCCTCCCTGTGGGTAAGTGAATGTAAAGAGGTATCACTTTTGAGCTGTAATGATGCTTGTGAGAATGAAAAACTCCCAATCCTTAAAACTAATTCCTTTTGCATACGCGAAGGATCAATACTGCTGCGTTTAAGGAAAACTTCAATCTTTAAAATCAATTCTTCAATACTGAAAGGCTTTGTAATATAATCGTCGGCACCCAGCTTCAAACCGTAAATCTTATCGTCGCGTGTTGATTTCGCCGACAGGAAGATAATAGGAACTGCTTCGTTTTTCTCGCGTATTTTTCGTGCCAGCGTGTATCCGTCAATCTTTGGAAGCATTACATCCAGAATATACAAATCGTAATTCCCGTTAGTGATTTTTTCATACGCCGCAATACCATCATCGCATGAATCAATTGTGTAACCAGCCCTTTCGAGGTTGTCGCGGGTTAAGAACGACAAGGTCAGATCATCTTCAACATATAAAATCCGTGCATTCCTCATCCTGTTCTTTGATTTAGTGATAATTCAAGTATAAAAGTAGTTCCAACTGCAGGCGAAGGATCAAGGCTTATCTTCCAGTGATGGGCGTCGCAGATACTTTTTACATAAAAAAGTCCTAACCCGAATCCTTTTACATCGTGAACATTGGCTGTTGGAACACGATAAAACTTCTGGAAAACCCTTTTCTGATGTGCCCTTGTTATTCCCGGGCCATTATCGCTTACCTGAACAAAAACCTTGTTTCTCTTTATAGTAGTTTTGATAAGTATCACAGGCGAATCGCCGGAATACTTCACAGCATTGTCAAGCAGGTTATAGAAAATATTTGTCAGGTGGTTGCGGTCAGCTTCCACATAAACGTCTTCGTTGGGTAAATCGGTTGTGATTTTTACTTTGGTTTCATGATTTGCCAGGAAATTTTCTGCTACTTTATTGATGACAGAATACAAATCAAGTATTTCGAGACGAAGATGAATACCACTTTTTTCAATCCTTGCAATCTGTAACACTTTATCAACCTGGTCGTTAAGTCTTACAACTTCCTGTTTAATCACTGAACCATAAGTTAATATCCTTGACGGTTCATTCATGGACTCAGGATTCGAAATCACGTCGGCAGCAATATTGATACTTGCTATTGGTGTTTTAAATTCATGTGTCATGTTATTAATAAAATCACGCTGTAACTCCGACAATTTTTTCTGTTTCAGTATAACAAATATGGAATATGCAAAGAAAATAACAGAAATGGCCAATATCCCGACCAGGAAAAACCAAATTGTCATTTCACCGGCAATCGTATTATCGAGCAGTGGAAAATTTACCCCGAAATAATAGTTATAACCACTGTATTTGGGAAGATCAGCAGAAATGGCATCCTGCTTCACGCTCCCGTTATTGAACAGGTAATTACCATATTCCATTACATCCGTTTCGCAATTGTAGATTCCATATTCAAAGTCGGTCAGAATATTGTATTTTGCAAATTCAGCCCGAAGGTAATGTTCAAGAATATTTGCATCCAGTTCGCTGTTAACATCCACAACAAAATAGTTCGATGACAACTGCCTTACCGGGTTTGGTGTTGAAGGCATTGAATGGTTGAACTGGTAAATTTTAGTTGCAACATTCCGCAGAGCAATGGTAACAGTTTGTGCAAACTGCTTTTCCTTATTTCCCCACTCCCGCTTCATAAAGTACATCTGGATCACAATAATTCCTATGATAGCAATTGCACCCAACAGAACGACGTACCTGATATGTTTGTAACGCATAAATAATTTACAAAACGAGAGTATAAAAATAACTCAATTTTACAGAAGTGATAAGTGTTTTACATTTCATTTACACTTTTTTACAGTTCATTTGGATTGTTTTACATTTCCTTTAAATAATACGGGAAATTTCGATTCATCTTTGCGGAAACAAATTTAAAATTTACATCCCATGAAAACCTTTTTTATCCTAACCTTTATTTTAACTCTTGGTATCAGCCAGGTTTATGCCCAAAATGCCGCCCCTGCAGTTGCTAATGAAACCAGTGCAGTCGTTAACCCAAATGCCCCAAAGGCAAAATATGATAAAACGGTGAACGATTTCGGTGAAATTGAACAGGGTATTCCCAAAGAAGCTCAGTTTACACTTACCAATGGAGGAAAAGAACCATTATTGATATCACAGGCAAAAGCCGGTTGTGGATGCACTAACCTGAAATACTCGCAGGAACCTATTCTTCCCGGTAAATCAACAGTAATTGCTGCTACTTACAATGCAGCTGCCATGGGGCAGTTCAGCAAAAGTGTTACTGTTACAACCAATGCTGATCCTAATCCGGTGATGTTGATCATAAAAGGCACTGTTATTGCAAAAAAACAATAATTTCAATTTAAAGATTATACATTATAAAAGCGGCGGGATTTGATTCCGCCGCTTTTTTATTTTTTAGTTTTGCTTTCTGTTTCGCCATCAGGAACTAACGGCAACCGCCTGCTGTCTCTCAACGCTTTTGAAATAATCCATTCCAGTTGCCCGTTGGTACTGCGGAATTCATCAGCTGCCCACCGTTCAACTGCTGCATATACATCCTCGTCCACCCGAAGCGCAAATACTTTTTTCTTAGCCATTACATTGAGTATTTTTCTTTATCGTTGTGCAGCATTTTATCAATGGCACGTTTCATTTCATTCTCCTTGCAAGTCCCAAATAAAATCTGACTACCATTTTGCTTTATTACCCGCAATCCCATTCTGCCACTAATATTATAGGCAGTTTTTCGTGATAAAAATCGCTTACGAACGCCCCATCCCCCAAATTCCACAACAGGATTATAATTCGATACTTCAACTGATGCTATTTCGGATAGCGGAATATGTTTCATTTTCCTGACAAAAGGGGTAAACTTGTAGCGTATCCCATCCGACCAAATCTCAGTTATAAGAATGCGGCTCAGAATAAACAGGAAGACAGCACACATCACAACAAATGAAATAATACTACTCCAGATCAGTTCCTGGTCTCCTGCCCCATCATCTGCGGGTTGCCCCAGATACAATTGCTGGTAAAAAGCTACACCGAAACTCCCCATCATCACTAACACACCAGCCAGCATGATCCATGGAAAAAACGATTGCCGAAACGATTGCTCTTCCTTGAAAATAAGCCTTTCCATATCAAAAATAACTAATAAATTGAGCCGGCATTTACTATAGGGGAAGCATCTTTATCTGAGCATAAAACTACCAGCAGATTACTTACCATCACGGCCTTGCGCTCATCGTCCAGTTCAACAATTTTTCTATCCGAAAGCTTGTTGAGTGCCATTTCGACCATACTTACGGCACCTTCCACAATTTTTGTACGGGCTGCAATTACAGCTGCAGCCTGCTGACGCTTGAGCATAGCCTGCGCGATTTCGGATGAATAAGCAAGGTGCGCAATACGGGCTTCAATAACCTTTATTCCAGCAATATGTAATCTCTCCGAAAGCTCTTTCTCAAGCACATGATTCACTTCTTCACCTCCGCCCCGAAGAGTAATTTCGGTCAGTTCATCATCAAAATTATCATACGCATAATGCCCTGCCAGTTTGCGCACTGCCGACTCACTCTGAATCTCAACAAAGCGCAGGTAGTCGTCGACCTGGAATGCAGCTTTGAACGTTTCTTCCACTTTCCATACCAGCACAATCCCAATCATGATCGGGTTCCCCAACTTGTCATTTACTTTCAGCAATTCGCTGTTGAAGTTACGGGCACGCAACGATACTTTCTTTTTAACATAGAATGGATTAAGCCAATAAAAACCGTTACGTTTCAGCGTTCCCTTGTAAGCACCGAACAAGGTAAGCACAGAAGATTCATTCGGATTGATTACCAAAAATCCGGCAGTCATAAAAAAAGCTCCTACCAGAAACAAGGGTCCGAGAATTACACCGAACAGTTGCTGGTTAAACATTGCCAGCAAAAAGATACCTGAGGCCAGGAAAGCCAGAAGAACCAGCAGACCTATATAGCCCGATGAAGTTGAATTTAATTTTTCTTTTTCCATTTTATTTTAATATTATTTTGATATTGCAATAATACGACAAGATTTGGCTTTCCCGACAAAAAAGCAAAATTTTTTTTCTAAACCGGAAGAACTATTTTTGCAGCCTTACAATCGAAATCATGAAAAAAACATATAAGCATATTTTTTTTGACCTCGATCATACCTTATGGGATTTTGAACGCAATGCCGAGGAAACAAAGCGTGAAATGTTTGGGGAATTAAAACTAAAAGAAAGAGGAATTGAAAGCTATGAGCTTTTCAGGGAGAAATACATTGGCATTAACCAGGCTTTATGGGCTTTGTACCGTAAAGACAGAGTCGGGAAAGAAGAACTGAATTTCAGGAGATTTTACGATACATTGGTTTTATTTGGTATCACTGACCGGAGTTTGGGCGAATCCATGGCCAAAGCATTTATTGAAGGAATAACCTCAAAAACCTATCTGTTCCCGTTTACCCGCCAGCTTCTTGACTATCTGCACCCAAAGTATCCTTTGCATATTATCACCAATGGTTTTGAGGAAGTACAATACGGGAAGCTGAAAAATTCAGGGTTGGGGGCTTACTTTACGAAGATTATTACCAGCGAGGCTGCTGGGTCGAAGAAACCCGACCCTGATATTTTTATGTATGCGCTTAAAGAAACAGGAGCACTTGCATGTGAGAGCCTTATGATTGGCGATGACCTTGAAATTGACATGGCAGGAGCCCGGCAGATCGGCATGGATCAGTTATTTGTTAATCACGAAAGCATTAAACATAACGAACCGGTTACGCTAGAGGTTTTTGCGCTGGATCAGATAATGAAACTAGTATAAAAAAGACATAAAAAAACCCGCTGTAAAAGCGGGTAAATCTTTCAGGAGAAATATCCTTAATTCTTTTTAGGAACCGGAGTTACTTCAGCTTTAGCTTCGCCTTTGTTGCAGCATCCTTTTGCTTCAGATTTGCTACATGATTTTGCACAACTTGATTTAGCTTCGCCTTCTTTAGCGCAGCCTGCTGATTTTGCAGCTGATGAAGAGCAGCAGGATTTTGCAGGAGATGAAGCTTCTTTGCTTGAGCTTACTTTTTCAGTTTTTGCTTTTTCAGCAGAAGTCACTTTTTGTGCTGACACAGTGGTTACAGTGAAAGCAAAGATGAGTGTGAACAACGAAATTACAAGAGCTACTTTTTTCATAGTTATAGTTTATTAATTGGGGTTACAGATTTTGATAACGCAAAAGTATGACCAAATATTAGACAAACAACAAAATATTTTGTTAAAAAGATGTTAATAATTCTGCTGGTTTCACTTGCCAAGCCTTGCAATTATGGTAATTCCACCTTTCACTTTCTCCTCAATTGCTACTTTCACATCAGCATTAAGAGGCAGAAAAAGATCAACTCTGCTTCCAAATTTAATAAATCCCAGTTCCCGGCCCTGTTCAATACGTTCATCAGGCTTCGAATAGCATACAATACGACGTGCTAATGCTCCAGCAATCTGTCGCACCATTATCGGACCGTATTGCTGATGCTCAACTACAACAGTATTTCTTTCATTTTCCGTTGACGATTTCGGATGCCATGCAACAAGGAAGGAGCCCGGCCAGTAATTGGTATATATAATTTTACCCGAAACAGGGTAACGGTTTACATGTACATTGTTCGGCGACATGAAAACAGAAATCTGCAGTCGTTTCTCGTTGAAAAATTCATCGACAAATACGTTTTCGATAGCAACGATTGTACCATCGGCAGGACAAAGCACAATATCGGCATCCTGCACAAGCTCTCGCTCAGGCATACGAAAAAACCTGACCACAATAACTAAAAATACCAGTAGAGCGGCGTAAGTCAGATAATGAAAAAGAGTATAAACGGGGAAATAATAATTAATTCCTACCACCGCAATTGCTGAAAAAATCGTAGCTGCTGCAATACTCTTATATCCCTCTTTGTGTATCCTCATTGATCGGTATGGTATTAATTATCTGCAAAAGAGTGCCAAATATACAAATACAAACGGAGCCGAAAGCAGAACGGCATCAAAACGATCGAGTATTCCTCCATGCCCGGGCAAAATATTTCCCGACTCTTTTATTCCCAGGCTGCGCTTCAGCATCGACTCAACTAAATCGCCAAGAGTTCCGGTAATTATGATAATAAGCGCGAGAATCAACCATTGTACAACATCCAGTCGATGAAATACAAATGAAAGTCCCCATGCTGTCAGCAAAGCAAATAGTGCACCTCCGGCACTGCCTTCCCAGGTTTTACCGGGTGAAATCCGCTCGAATAGTTTGTGTTTTCCAATGAGTGAACCAATAAAATATGCGCCTGTATCATTTAGCCAGAGTATCAGAAGAAAACCAAGCACAATTCCATAATGCACAGGGCCTGTAAGCGTAACAGGGTCGAAAAAATACATCAACAGTCCAAATGGCAGGGCGATATAAAATACCCCGGCGAGGCTCAGTGCAATATTGCTAAACGGGTATTTCCTGTTCCGCCATAACTCAATAATAAAAAGCAGGAAGATGAAAGGAATTATAACAAACAGCCATTTTGCTTCTGTAATACCCATCGCATTTGCGGCCAGAAAGGTGTATGTAATTCCTCCTGTAATTAACGTTGGCCATAATGCCGGCTGAACCTTATCATTTGTACTTAAAGAAATAAATTCATTCAAACTGAGGATAGTAATAATAAAAAGCAATACCGAAAACACATTCTGGCCCAACAGAATTGAACCTACCATTACAATTATAAAGAAAACTGCCGTGAGAGAGCGTGTAGCTAAATTATTCACTTTCAAATTTCAGAATTAGTTGTTTAGCCGCCAGGATATTCTCAACAGGCACGCACACTTCAATGTCGCCGAACCCATATGTTGAATCCTGTTTATTCATTATCACACACTCAATTTCATTGTCTTCCATAATATTACGTACCATTTCGGCTTCGTAAAGCTTATTGGTGGTATATATTATTTCCCAGTTTTCTAACATGGTGTTGCTTATTCAGTTTCTTCGTCCGAAGGCGGTGTTTCCACCAGAATGAGAAATAATTTTTTGGGACCGTGTGCTCCCATGACGAGCGTTTTTTCAATATCAGCAGTCCGGCTTGGACCAGTTACTACTGAAACCATGGAGGGAAGTTTACCCGTATACTTAGCCTGTATGGCTTCGAATGCATCTTTAAGATCGTCGACCAGTTGATTGACGTAAGCTATCACTACATGTGTTTCGGGATACACATTCAGTCTTCTGCTGTTTTTGGAGGAAACCATGATACTTCCCAGGCGGGCAATAACGAATTCGCAGCCGGTAATACCAACTTTCATTGCCTGCAGGTTTTCTTCATCCGATTCAAAAGGAATGCCGGCCTGTGTAAGCATGTATTGAAATTCAGGTTCGGCACAATAAATATTTTCCCATTCGCACTCGCTGCTTAATGCAGAAAGAGTGCTTATCACTTCTGACTCATTTTCGCAATAAATAAAAACACCCCCTACTTTGGTAAATTCCTGCGCAAAATTTACATCAGGGGTGTCGTTCATCGGCTTATAGACCAGTGATTCAAAATCAACCTGAGGATAGGGATTATCGGTTTTGTAAATTAATGCATGGCGCACTTTCTTCAGTACCTTTTCCCTTGATGTACTTTCTTCCATGTAAAGCTAAGTTAATTACCCTGATTACTTTCGTGACAAGGTAAATTTAAGCAATATTAATCCTTATCCAACACTTCCGTTGAAAACTTATGGAGCAATAGTGGGGTCAGAGGTTCCTGATGGACCAGCGGGTTTTTCATTACTCACTTCCGTAACAGGTACTTCGGCTATAGCTTCTGTGGTATTCATGTCTTTGGTGTCTCCGTTTTCGTTGAAGAGCACATGATCATGATCATCGAAAGGGCGTTTACCGAAAATCTTTTCGAGATCCTCGCGGAAAATCACTTCTTTTTTAAGCAAAATATCAGCCAGGAGATTCAGCTTTTCACGGTTTTCAGTGAGCAATTTCTTAGCTTTATCGTATGATTCTTCAACCATTTTATGGATTTCCTGGTCAATTATCTGCGCTGTTTCCTCACTGAAAGGTTTCGAAAAAGAGTATTCGCTTTGACCTGAAGAATCGTAGTAGCTTATATTCCCGATTTTTTTATTAAGCCCGTAAAAAGCTACCATTGCATACGCTTGCTTGGTTACTTTCTCAAGATCGTTGAGAGCACCGGTTGATATCTTACCAAACACAATTTCTTCGGCGGCACGTCCGCCAAGGGTTGCAATCATTTCGTCAATCATCTGCTCGTAGGTAGTAATCTGCCGTTCGTCGGGCAAATACCAGGCAGCACCCAAAGCTTTGCCACGGGGTACTATCGTAACTTTCACGAGTGGATGCGCATGTTCGAGAAGCCAACTTACGGCAGCATGACCTGATTCGTGGTAAGCAATAACCTTTTTCTCATGCGGCGAAATTATTTTATTACGCTTCTCAAGTCCTCCGACTATACGATCAATGGCATCGAGGAAATCCTGCTTGTCAATCTGTTTTTTATCGGCACGGGCAGCAATAAGGGCAGCTTCGTTACACACATTGGCAATGTCCGCTCCCGAAAAGCCAGGGGTTTGCTTAGCCAGAAATTCCACATTGGTGGTATCGTCCATTTTAAGGTTACGCATATGCACTTTAAAAATGGCTTTGCGTTCCTCCAAGTCGGGCAGTTCGATATATATCTGCCGGTCGAAACGGCCAGCACGCATCAGAGCGCGGTCGAGGATATCGGCACGGTTGGTAGCAGCCAGAATAATTACACCGGCATTGGTCTGGAAACCATCCATTTCGGTAAGCAACTGGTTGAGTGTATTTTCACGTTCGTCATTTCCACCTGTCATGGCACTGCGTCCACGGGCACGTCCGACGGCATCAATTTCGTCAATAAAAATGATGCTGGGAGCTTTTTCCTTGGCCTGTTTAAACAGGTCGCGGACACGTGAAGCACCCACACCTACAAACATTTCGACAAAGTCGGAACCTGAAAGCGAGAAAAACGGAACTTTAGCTTCGCCGGCAACAGCTTTGGCGAGCAATGTTTTTCCGGTTCCGGGAGGACCCACAAGCAAGGCACCTTTAGGAATTTTTCCGCCAAGATCGGTATATTTTTTAGGGTTTTTCAGGAATTCAACAATTTCCATAACCTCCACTTTTGCTTCCTGGAGGCCGGCTACATCGTTGAAATTGAGCGAAACCATAGTATCTTTATCAAAAAGTTGGGCTTTCGATTTTCCTATGTTAAATATCTGACCGCCTCCACCGGCTCCACCTTTGGTCATCATACGCATGATAAGGAACCATAATCCGACTAAAACTACGATAGGCAAAATCCAGCCTAGCAGATCGCCGCCCCAGTTTTTACGGGTTTCGTTTTTAATATACACCGGGGTTGCTGACGTTTCCTGAACTTCGCGTACATCTTTTTCAAATGTTTCGAGCGTACCAATCTGGTAAACATAATGAGGAGCCGGAGTGGCCAGTGAATTGACCGGCTTTAAATCCTTGAACTTAGGAAGGCTCAATTTATCTTTCTTAATGTATATTTCGGCCTGTTCTTTATTAACGACTATCAGTTTTTCTACCTCTCCGGCAATGAGCATATCTTTCAATTCGCCCCAATTATCGATCACCTTTGGAGATGCGCCCATGTTATTAAGGTAAAGGCCAAAAAGAACAACACCTAAAGCGATATAAATCCAATAAATATTGAATTTCACTTTCGGCATCTTAGGCATTTTCGGGCCACCGGAATCCTGAGGTTTATCCCCTTTGTTATAATTTTTATCGTCACTCATTAGTCTGAATTTCTTAAATTATTCTTTATTTTGAAGAAGGTTTAGCAAGCTTTTTAGCTACAGGTTTTGCAACTTTTTTAACCGGGGTTTTAGCTACATGCTTTACAACTGGTGAAGCAATAACCGGTGCAACGGGTTTTACTTCTTCGCGTGGTGCATCGGCCCATAACTTTTCGAGCTGATAAAACCCGCGGGCTTCGGCCTGGAAAATATGAACTACCACATCGAAATAATCCAGCAATATCCATTCGCAATTTTCAAATCCTTCCTTGTGTTTTGCAAACTCCCCCACCGCTTTTTTTACTTCAAACTGCACCGAATCGGCAATTGCATCCACCTGCGAACGGGATGATCCGTGGCAAATCACAAAATAATCGGTAATTGAATTGGGAATTTCTGAAAGGTTAAGTTTCACTATATCTAACCCAAGTTTTTCCTGCATTCCTTTCACAATAATATCTGCAAGCATTCCTGAGGTTTCACTCCTGTTCTTTTTTGCCATTTAAATCAAATTATATTTACTTTTAAGCTTTTACGCGGGTTGTAATTTTCGCTTTTTACCTGAAAAAATCTCCGGATTTGCAAAGGTACGGATAAAAACAGATGTTATTATGAATGTAATGCTAATCCAGCATCAAACTTTAGTCCTTTTTAGTTAAACACGACAATTTGTCACTTTATAATTCGATTTATTTCAACGTTCGGTTGTATCAAATGTTTTAACTTTGTTTCATAAAATAAGTTAACCCTTGTAATAAAAGTACAAATGAAAGCCACTATACTCCGACTTCCCGAAGCCGAATCGACCAACAGCCATGCTATCCATTTGTTTGCTCAATCGCGGCCGGCAGAAGGCAGCGTGATTATTACGGATTATCAGACAAGGGGAAAAGGACTGGATACCAATAGCTGGGAAAGCGAAAAAGGAATGAACCTGACATTCAGCCTTATTCTGTATCCTGAGTTCACAGCTGACAGGCAGTTTATATTTAACAAGTCTGTTTCACTTGGCATCTGTGACTTTCTGCATGAAGAATTACCCGAACAAAAAGTTACAATCAAGTGGCCCAATGATATTTATATAGGTGATAAGAAGGCATGTGGTATCCTTATCCAGAACTCTTTGATAGGTAACCGCTTTGATTATGTGGTTGTTGGGATTGGGCTGAATGTAAACCAAACACTTTTTGTGAGCGATGCCCCGAACCCAATTTCGATGAAAATGGCTACAGGGAAAGATTACAACCTTGATATATTGCTCGAAAAGCTGCTGGATTCCGTTTTTAAACGATATGCCCAGATTAAACCTGAAACAAGTTCCAAAATAGAAAACGAGTATCAAAAGGCTCTTTACCGGGTAATGGAATGGCATGACTACCTTGTAAAAAACGCAAAAATTACCGCCAGGATTACCGGCACAAATGAATACGGGCAGTTAATGCTGGAAACTGAAACCGGGGAAGTACTGGTGTGTGATTTCAAGGAAGTGAAATTTGTATTATAGAGCTTTTGCCAAAACAAGAATTTACAATATTTACTGGGTTATTAATACAATAGTCCGTTATTTCTTTATCTCTCGCAAAGCCGCAAAGTCGCAAAGAATTGATAATGAGCGATTTGAATTTTTAGCTTGCGCTTTAATAACAAGCTGTAAATCAATAGTTTGACAATAACTAACGGAGTGTTGTAATACATTGGTTGTTACTAATAAATCCGGATTGCAAATCCGTGACGCGGTGGGGTGGGATTGCAAATCCCACCCAGCGGGGGAATCGGAGCACCCATTCATATTTATAAGGCCAAAGGCATCGAGCATTTACCAGCAAAGGTGGGACTAGCTGTGGCCAGTGCAGCCAAAGCCGAAATGGAAGCTGGAATTATTGAAGTTATATGTATAGGATATGTAACAAAAGTAATAAATTTCTACCACCACGCGAAAGGATTACCTTCGGTGAGAAAAGTTCGCGCGGTATCGGTGAGAATAGTTCGCGCAGTAGCTTGGGCAATATTACAAATAACTGTAATCAAATATCAAGTTGTGGCGAGGAAATTTGAGCTATCGCGCACGCACTATAAGGTCGAGTAGGCAAGGGCATTACAGCCCAAGCCTCTCACAGAACCGTACGTGAACCTCTCGACTCATACGGCTCTTAGAACTCATACAACCAGTAAAGGTTGCAGGCAGAATAAACAAGCTCATCCCCAAAAATGGAGTTGGCAAAATATAGATAGCCTTGAGTCCGCTGACCCC
>JBBQUX010000099.1:0-12372 GCA_038212135.1 Bacteroidales bacterium
CTTCATTTTAGGCATGTTACTTCGATTTTAATTATGATGATTATTAAGAGTATTCAAAAAAATAAATTCGTTTTAAACGGATGCTTTCTTTGGCGAAAGTATCATTATCATTCGTTTCCCTTCGAGTAATGGAAGTTTTTCAACTTTCGCGAAATCCATGAGTTCCTGTGCAAATTTCAGCAGTATAATTTCACCCTGATCTTTATATACGATGGAACGTCCGCGGAAGAAAACTTCAACTTTGACTTTATCACCAGCCTGAAGGAAATTTTTCGCATGTTTCAGCTTAAAGTTAAAATCATGTTCATCCGTCTGGGGTCCCATCCGGATTTCTTTCACTACAACTTTAGCCGTTTTGGCTTTTATCTCCTTCTGCTTTTTCTTAAGCTCATAAAGAAACTTCTTGTAATCCACTAACCGGCATACGGGCGGATTGGCAGTTGGTGAAATTTCAACAAGGTCAAGGTCAAGATTGTCGGCGAGCTGAAGTGCATCTTTAATATTATAGATGCCGGGTTCGGTATTTTCGCCAACCACCCTTACTACGGGTGATTTGATCTTTTCATTAATCTTATGCAGTTCCTCTTTTTCGCGACGGGGAAACCGGCGATCCTGATTGCTACCGCTGTTGCTGCTGTAGTTAGTAGTTGCTATGGTTATAACTCCTTCCTGTTGGTTAATAAATATGATTTATGTCTCTAAAGTATTCAGTTCAAAATAGTTATTCAAGTTGTTTCCGGGTTTCTTCAGTAATGTGATTGATAAAATCAACCGTACTGAATGTTCCGAGATCACCTTGCCCGTGTTTACGAACCGAAACGGTTCCTTCAGCTTCTTCCTTCTCTCCTACAATAAGCATATACGGGATCTTCATTAATTCAGCATCCCGAATTTTTTTACCCGTTTTTTCATTGCGTTCGTCAACGAGGGCGCGAATTTCGGAATTTTCCAACACCTGTGCAACTTTTTTTGCATATTCGAGGTATTTCTCGCTGATAGGCAGTATTGAAACCTGGTCGGGTGTAAGCCAGAGCGGAAAATTCCCGGCGGTATGTTCAAGGAGCACAGCTACAAAACGCTCCATCGAACCAAATGGCGCACGGTGAATCATTACCGGACGGTATTTCTGGTTATCGTTGCCTGTATACTCCAGTTCGAACCGTTCGGGAAGGTTGTAATCGACCTGAATTGTTCCGAGCTGCCACTTTCGTCCAAGAGCATCTTTCACCATAAAGTCGAGTTTAGGGCCGTAAAATGCGGCTTCTCCCAACTCAACGGTTGTTTTCAATCCCTTTTCGGCAGAAGCTTCTATGATTGCACTTTCGGCTTTTTCCCAGTTTTCGTCACTACCTATGTATTTCTCCTTGTTGTTAGGATCACGCAAAGAAATCTGTGCTGTAAAATCCTTGAAATCAAGAATACGGAAAATATGAAGTACAATATCTATAACTGATTTAAACTCCTCTTTCAACTGGTCGGGACGACAGAAAAGATGCGCATCGTCCTGCGTAAATCCGCGAACTCTTGTAAGTCCATGAAGTTCACCACTTTGCTCGTAACGGTATACGGTACCGAACTCAGCGAATCGGATTGGCAGGTCTTTATAGGATCGGGGTTTTGCATTGTATATCTCGCAGTGGTGAGGGCAGTTCATTGGCTTCAGCATAAACTGTTCTCCTTCGATCGGAGTATTTATAGGCTGGAAAGAATCTTTTCCGTATTTCTGGAAATGACCGCTGGTTTTATAAAGTTCCACATTCCCGATATGCGGGGTGATAACCGGCAGATATCCGGCTTTGCGTTGAAGTCCTTTAAGGAAATTCTCGAGTCTTTCGCGCAATTGTGCCCCTTTGGGAAGCCATAAAGGTAATCCTTGTCCGACCTTTTGTGAAAATGTAAAAAGTTCCAGTTCTTTCCCTAATTTACGATGGTCGCGTTTCTTAGCTTCTTCGAGCAAAACAAGGTATTCTTCAAGTTCCTTTTGTTTCGGGAAAGTGATACCGTAAATACGTGTCAGCATTTTACGTTTTTCATCACCACGCCAGTAAGCACCGGCAATATTCAGAAGTTTTATAGCTTTGATGGGTGAAGTATCCTGGAGGTGAGGCCCGCGGCAGAGATCAGTGAACTTACCTGTTTCGTAAAAAGTAATTTCTCCATCCTGGAGGGCAGTTATAAGTTCAATTTTGTATTCATCATTCTTAGCAGTAAAATATTCAAGTGCCTCGGCTTTTGTAACCGAACGGCGAAGATATGGCTGTTTTTCTCGGGCAAGTTCCAGCATTTTGGCCTCGATACGTGGCAAATCTTCGTGAGTAACCTGGTAAGTACCGAAATCCATATCGTAATAAAACCCGTTTTCGATATCGGGTCCTATTCCGAACTTCACACCGGGAAAAAGTAACTCAATAGCTTCGGCCATCAGGTGGGCCGATGAATGCCACATAGCTGATTTACCTTCCGGATCGTTCCAGGTGAGTAACTGCAGGCGTACATCATTTGTAATCGGGCGGGTCGAATCCCATACCTGTCCATCAACTTTGGCAGCTAACACATTGCGTGCCAGTCCTTCACTAATGCTTGAGGCAACCTGCATGGCAGTAGTTCCGGCAGGGTATTGCCTTACGGAATTATCGGGTAATGTTATGTTTATCATGTAGTTGGGTAATGGTCAAAAAAAAAAATAAGTTTGCAAAGATAGTGAAATAATGATAATAAATCACAAGGCATTTAAAGCTGTTTTACGCCTTGTTAACAGAAAAATAAGGTACTTTTTTGCAGCACTAAAAAAACACTAAACTTGCTGTATCTTTCAGCTTTATAGGATTTTACATTTCAAAACTGTATCCGTTTTCATGACTCTCTTCGATTTCAATACTAAAGCGTTGCCGGCATTGGACGCATTTGAATAAGAACAACATAAAATTTTGCAAAAAAATTGCGAAGCTTTCATACTTTTATAATTTCAAAATTACATAAAATAAACCAACATAACACACTGAATATGAATACCGAAGATCAGATTATCGAGACACTGAAACAGAGTGAAAAACCAATGAGTGCCGATCAGATAGCCGACAAAACAGGTCTTGAAAGGAAATTAGTTGATAAAGCCATGACTAAACTGAAAACTGAAGATAAAATTGTTTCGCCTGTACGTTGTTACTGGACGGCTAAATGAAGTAGAATTTGGAATTTACGAGGGACGATTTACGAGGTACGATTTACGAAGTACGATTTGCGAAGTACGATTTGCGAAGTACGATTTGGAATTGGAATTTCATAAAAAACGAAAGGCTTACTTACTTATCACCTTAAATTCTGTTCTGCGGTTTTTTGCCCGGCCTTCGGGAGTTTCGTTATTTTCGAGAGGCACACTTTCGCCGTATCCCTGGTACGTAAGTCGTTTGGCATCAATTCCATTCGAAACCAGGTAATTATAAACGGATCTGGCCCGGTTTTGCGAAAGCTGATTGTTATGCGTTTCGCTTCCCTCGCTATCGGTATGTCCGCCGATTTCGATCCTCATCGAAATGTTTTTCGTTAAAAAACTTATCAGCTTCCCTAGTTCCGATTTCGACTCGGGAAGTAAATCGAATTTATCTGTCTCAAAGAAAATATTACGCATGACAACTTTTTCGCCAACTTCAACCGGCTGCATGGGGATATCAAGTTTTACGGGATCGAAGGCATCGTTTGCATTATTCAGACTGAAATTCACTGAATAAAACAGGTAGCCTTTGCACGAAACATTCAGCGCATAATTTTTATCCAGTGGTAAACTCATTACAAATTCGCCGGTAATCAGGTCGGAAACAGAATTCACTACAACAGCATTTGTCTGCATATCAATAAGTTCAAACGATGCGAATAATGGAGCCAGTGTATTTTTATCATACACTTTCCCCTGAACAAACGATACTGAAGCCGGCCGGGATTGCCTGGGCAACTCAAAACGATAAATATCGATATTCCCATACCCATTTTCACGCTCGGCGGAAATAAAAGCTTGAGTTCCCTTTGCGCTGATAATCAGGTTGATTTCATCACGGTTTGTATTAACCGGATATCCGATATTTTCAGGAGCAAGCCAATATCCGCCAATATCCATGCGGGAAACGAACAGATCAGCTCCTCCCATTCCCATATGCCCACGCGATGAGAAATACAAAGTCCTTCCGTCAGGATGAATAAAAGGAGCCATTTCGTCGGCAGTTGTATTAATAAGTTTACCAAGGTTAACGGGTTCGCTCCAATACCCGTCATCTTTCTTTATGCTTTTCCATATATCTGAGCCGCCAAAACCGCCCCGTCGTGTAGAAACAAAATACAATGTGCGCCCGTCGGCTGCCAGACTGGGTTGCGATTCCCAAGCTGTTGAATTTACATTTTCACCCAGGTTTTCAGGCTCCGACCAGTTATTTCCGACCCGATGGGAAAGGTATAAATCGCAGCTGCCATAGGAATCCCTTCGGCTGCAACAGGTTATAATAATTGTCATGCCATCAGGCGAAACACAAAGAGCACCTTCATTACCAGGCGTGTTAATCGGGGCTCCGATCTCCATAGCCGGGCTCCAGTTTGTCAGGCCAGCAGCCGAAAGCGCCGATACAGAGCGAAAAAAACTTTCATCACTGCGCGGGTCGGATCCTTTACGTGTAAAATAAAGCTGTCCTTCATCAAGGCTCACTGAATTAATGTACTCATAACCGCTTGAATTAACATTTGGCCCTATGTTAACAGGATTAAACGGGACCGGGTTTTTAATCATTTCCGACCTAAAATCGCATAGCAGCATATTTTCGGCCAAACGCTTGAGTTCAGCCTGAATTTTGGGATTAAAAGCCAGGTAATTGAGATAATTGGCTTTTGCCTCACTGTACTTCTCCATATCGAAATACAAGTTTGCCAGGATATAATACGCCGGAGGAAAAATGACTGAGTCAAGGTCAACTGCTTTTTGATAAGAAAAAGCCGCATCAGGAAACTGCTTCAGATCTTTATACATATCGCCTTTTAACAGCCAGGCTTTTGCATAGGAAGGTTCATCGGCCAGTAAATCATCAAGTTGGCGCAATGCCCCGGCAAAATCGCGGTAATCATATAATTGTACAGCTTTTTCAAACTTCTTATCGGCCTTCGTCTTTGCCGTTTGCTGCGCCATCAATGAAACATCCGAAAGAAAGAAAATTGCTAAAACGAATAAAAGCCTGGTAGGTCTCATAAAACTGCTGTATTGAAATGCGAAAATACATAACTTATAGTAAACTTTGGAATTGCTTTGAACTAACGCCACTGACAATTATTGTGTTAGTGTGATATCAATAGTCCGTTATTTTTCCCCTCACGCAAAGACGCAAAGACGCAAAGAACTGATTTTCAGCCATTTGAATACAAATAATGTGTTTCCATAACTATTTGGTTTTCAGTACAATGCAAAAATTTAACTAAGTATTGTGATATATCCAGAATATTAGAATCAGGAAAACGTCAAAAACGTTAATTCATTGCTTCTCAAAGCTATTAAAATCTTGAACAGGGCAATATAGCAAATCCACTTTCCCAACCACTGCATGAGAAGGGCCTTGTTTACAAATGTCAATAAATAACTGTAAATGTTCTGATTCACCTTCGGCTTCAATATATACAGTTCCATTCGGAAGATTCGTAACAAATCCATATATGTTGAGCAAGCCGGCTTTTTGTTTTACAAAATACCTGAACCCGACTCCCTGAACATGGCCGTAGATAATAAGAATAGCTGACTGTTTCATTTTCAAGGATTCAATCTTCTCGTAATCAACTGTTCAACAATAAAAAACAACTTCTGTGGCGAAACAGTGCGCCAGGGTAATTCATCAAACTTCCCTCCCATCGCCATATAATAATCGAGATGCCCGTTCTCAAATTCCTGTATCACATGATGCCGGAAATTAACGCAAACAATCCATCCATCGCCAAGTTCATCAAACCATTCCTGGTAGTAATCATCTTCGGAAAAATGAAAATTCAGAACATTTTCACCGATCAGGATGAATTTATTTATGCCATTTCCCAGAAGGTGCTCAACTACATTGCGGTAAAGAAACATTATATCATTGTAAAGGCAATCGTTCCATTCACCAATTAACTCGATGATGCAGAATTCCTTTTTATAATCAGCAAAAAGGATTTTCAGATACAGTGTTTCCGAACCAATATAATCCCACTGTGGATGGATAAGATAATTATATACTTTGCCTGTAAATTCAAATTCACTGTATTCGCGACCGTAAAACGGCGACAGTTCATCTTCATCGGCAGTATAGAGATTACGCCAGTTGTAATAAGGTTCGATATCGTGCATGAACTTTTAAGGGATGCTTCTTTCGGACAATAAACAGATACTATGGAGAACAGGACACAAAGTTATATCAAAATCTTTAAAACACAGGTGTAATAGCATAAGAACGCGTTGAAGAGTAAGCGGAGAAAAAGCCAACTGCCCCGTTGCTGATATTTCCTTTAATATTAGCAGGTGGACCGCTGAAAAGCGGATTTGAACCAAACAGTTCTGTTTGTGCTTCAACGAGAAAGCTATAGTACTCAGTCCCAATATTGTTTACTTCAGTCATAACTGTATCTCCCGGAAGCAACCCTTGTTCAGGATTACTCTGGTCGATATATGCAATAGGTAATCCGTTGGTGTAGTTTCCATTTAAAAACAAATCATCGGTTATAAGCCATTCGTTAAGAGTATCGGTGAGCAAAACCTGATTTTTATACAAAAGGAAGCGATAAAAGTCAATCGTAGGTGGTTCCTGTACAAAGCATTTCACTTCCCATATTCCATTTAAAGACCATTCGGGATGAAACAATAAACTGATGGAATCAAGCGAAGTAATCGGGTTTAATATGGAAGTAGCTGTATATGAATCATATCCGCCTATTGCACTTGCAAGTTTGATATTCAGCGAATAGGTTTTACCCGGAATACCATACACCGAAGGTGCTGTACGATATACACCGGGTTTTTCCTCAGTTAAATCATATAACAAAGTTCCGTCAGAAATAGTCACCATGGCACCCGTTACAGCTGGTGCCGGCTGGTTATAATAATAACTCGATGTAGTTGTGAGCACCACTGTATGTTGCATGGTATCCGTTGAAATTGAACCGTCAACAACCAGCCTGGTATAACTTTCGTCGAGTTCTATTTCGATCCTTTCGGTGCACGAAACTGCCATGATTGAAATAATTGAAAACAGGAAGAAGTAAATCCTGGAATTCATCGTATTCTTGATCAAATGCTTAGTAATTAAAGGGTTCATTAGAATTTAAAATTATAGGTCAGTGCGGGAATTACCGAAAACAGATATGTTTTTTCAGCATAGGTCACATAAGGATCTTTATTGTCCTGTGTGAAATTAATTGACCAGGCGTTGTGCCTGTTGTAAGCGTTGTAAACTGAAAGATTCCATTCACCATGCCATTTTTTACCTGGCTTTTCCTTTCCTTTAAGTGAAACCGATAAGTCGAGGCGATGATAATCAGGCAGGCGATACGCATTTCGGTCCGAATAAATGGGGAGAATAGCGTTGCCAATCACAGCCCTTCCGGTAGGGAATGTAATTGGAAGACCGGTAGCATAAGTCCAGATGAATGAAGCTGAAATACGCCTTGTGAAATCGTAATTAGCAACAATATTTATCGCATTTGGTTTATCGTAAGGGGCATTGTATTGGTTTCCATCGTTAATTTCGGGTATTATGCGAAACGAACGGGAATAGGTATAGCTTACCCATCCGGTTAGTTTTCCTTCATTTTTACGTATCATGGTTTCAATACCATAAGAATATCCCCGTCCAATGCGCAATTCTCCCTCAAGGTATGGATTAAGCAACAACATGGCGTGGTCGCGGAAGTCGATCACACTGCTGTATTTTTTATAATACGTTTCAGCAGAAACCTCAAACATATTATTGCTGAGATTCCTGAAATAACCAATGCCGGCCTGGTCGCACAACTGAGGTTCGACATTAGGTGTAGCGGGGAACCAGATATCGAGGGGTGTTCCTGAAGTGGAATTTTGCGCCAAAGTAAGATACTGTGCCGTATGCGAATAGCTGCCTTTAATGGAAGATACATCGTTAAGCAAGTATGTAAAAGCCAGTCGCGGTTCAAGATTGGTATAAATATTGAACGAATCGCCCTTTTTATACACTGTGCTGTCGATAGGTTCGTAGTTCGAATCATAGTTATAATATGTTCCCGGACCAACATTCTGAAACATGGCAAGCCTCAATCCGTATTTCAGGGTAAGCCTCGGAGTTGCCTTATATTCGTCGGACACATATAGACTATACTCAAAAGCATACTCAGCAGGTAAAACAAATTCGGAAAATGCGGTTTCACTTCCAAGCCCCTTGGCAGTTCCAGGAAAGAACTCATGAAACATAGCGGTAGCTCCGAATTTGAGTGTATGTTTGTCAGTTAAGTAATGTGTGAAATCGAAGCGTGTAGAGTAGTCGCGCATCATTGAGGTCCATTTGAAAGAAGTGGCCTCGCCTTCAGGAGTGCCGAGTTCGTAATTGTAGCGCGAATAAATCAGGCTGAAGTTAAAAAAAAGTTTTTTGGAAAAAAGATGATTCCAGCGGAACGAAGCAATCTGGTTGCCAAAACCCATGGCTGCAAATTGATTTTTAAACGTATCGCGTCCTGAATAACCCGAAAGATAAAGCCTGTTATTGTCATTAACCACATGGGAAAGTTTCAGGTTAAAATCATAAAAATACAATTTGTTGTCGCGCACGTTTTCATCTTTTGCAAAAGGCAGGAATAAATCAGCATAGGTCCGACGTCCGGAAACCAGGTACGTTGTTCTATCTTTGATAATTGGCCCTTCGAGTGTAAGTTTACTCGAAACAGTACCAATGCTTCCTGTAATACCAAACTTTTTAGAATTTCCATCCCTCATCCGCACATCGAGCAGCGAGGAAAGCCGGCCGCCGTATGCCGCCGGAATATCTCCTTTATAAAGAGTAACCTCTTTGATTGCATCGTTATTGAAAACAGAAAAGAATCCCAACAGGTGTGACGCATTATGAATAGTTGCTTCATCGAGGATTATCAGGTTCTGATCCGAACTTCCGCCACGAACACTGAAACCTGTTGATCCTTCGCTGGTTGCCTGCACGCCTGGCAATAGCTGTATCACTTTAACTATGTCAATTTCACCTAATAAGGCAGGAACTTTACGAATGGTTTTAATATCGAGCTTTGCCATGCTCATTTCGGGTGCACGCACATTTTCGTCGGTACGTTTTCCGGTTATAACTACCTCACCGAGTTCTAACTCCACAGGCTTCAGGTTGACATCAATGGCCTGATTTTTATCAAGTTGAAGTATTTTTTCCTGAGTCTCGAATCCAACATAAGAATAGCGGATGGTGTACTTTCCCGATGCGAGGCTGAGGGAATAAAAACCATAAACGTTAGTAGTTACACCTGTTTTTATTTCATTGCAAAATACGGTAACTCCGATTAACATTTCACCATTGGACTGATCGTGTACATATCCGCTCAGCGTATATTTCAACACATTGTTCTCTGCGTCGGGCATTGAGTGCGCCGGCCTGGAAACCAGTATAATAAGAATGGCAATGAAAGTAAATATAGATAATCTCATCTGTTTTTTATTGGCAGCAATTGTATTCGTAATTCTGAACATAACGTATCAGGGAAGAAATTGTTATTTTTAAAGTATGACTATATTTGAAGTATTCATTGTTTAAGTAAAGGAATATTAGCCGCTTTTTAAATAATAATACTCATGCAGACAAATTTACATCCGAAAGACAGTCAGATTCCGCAAGGGTTGGAAACAAAATAAAAAAACTTTGTTTTTACAATTACCTGAACGCCGCCATCAGGAGGTTTATATCCTGAAACGGAAGATGAAATGAATCGCTCAGGTATTTATTGGTAGATATTCCATTATAGAGATAAACACCTTGCCGTACCCCAAAATCAGAATGTAACACTTTTTCAACACCTCCCTCTTCGCCAAATCGTAAAAGTATTGGCGACAGAAAGTTACTTAAAGCATATGAGGCTGTGTGAGGAACTTTGGAAGCAATATTCGGAACGCAATAATGGGTTACACCGTACTTTTTAAACACCGGATTACGATGGTCAGTAACTTCGGAAGTTTCGAAACAGCCACCCTGGTCGATGCTTACATCAATAATAACAGCACCGGCTTTCATATGCTGTACCATATCTTCGGTAACAACAATAGGCGTTCGTCCATATGCGCTATGAATAGCCCCTATGACAACATCGGCCGATCGCAGCGCATTCATCAGCACACGAGGCTGAATCATTGAGGTGTAAACCCTGGTATTCAGGTTATTCTGAAGGCGACGCAATTTATAGACTGAGTTATCAAATATTTTGACGAAAGCACCCATTCCCAAAGCTGCCCTGGTAGCATATTCGCCCACGGTTCCGGCACCGAGAATCACTACTTCCGTTGGAGAGATACCCGAAAAACCTCCCAGCATTTTACCGCGGCCATATTCAGGATTACTCATGTATTCGGCAGCAACGAGCATGGAAGTGTTTCCGGCGATTTCGCTCATGGCACGTATTACTGGAAATGTTCCGGCTTTATCCTGTACATATTCGAAAGCCAGCGCAGTGATACGCTTCACTAACAAGCGCCTGAAATACTCTTCGTTAATAGCCGAGGTATGGATTGATGAAATTACAGTTTGTTTGTTCCCGATCATATCAATCTCATCAAGCGTAGGTGGAGCTATTTTAAGGATGATATCAGAAGCGAAAATTTTACGGGTATCGTACGTAATTTCAGCACCCATTTCGGCATACTCGGTATCAGCAAAATGGGCTGCCTTGCCTGCATCGGCTTCAATTAATACCTGGTGGCCATGATGCACAAGCAACCCGACAGCATCAGGATCGAGTGGAATACGGTTTTCAGAAAAAGCACATTCCTTCGGAACACCGATTACAAGCGTTTTCTGACTACGCTGCACTTCGAGACGCTCCTCCTGTGGCATAAGCTGCCCCGAATGAAATATCCCCGAGTAGTTATTTTGTATCATAACCATTGATCAGAATGTTATGGTGCGCATGTTGCCATCAGGCGAAACTGTAATATTAACATGCACGGTTTCTTCAGGCAACAAATTTACAATTTTTTCGGGCCATTCTATGAGGCAGTAATCGCCACTGTAAAAGTAATCTTCATAACCGATTTCAAGCAACTCGGTCCATGATTTGATGCGATACATATCGAAATGATAAACTGTACCTTTATCTTTGGTAAGATATTCGTTTACAATAGCGAATGTAGGGCTGCTAACGGTATCGGTAACTTCAAGTAAACTACATATTACCTTAATAAAAGTGGTTTTTCCTGCGCCCATTTCGCCATGAAAAGCAAAAATACGTTTGTCCTTGTGGAATTCGATAAGCCTGGAGGCTATTGCAGGAAGTTCGTCGGGTAAATTACAGGTGTAGATTTCTGTCATGCGGAAGTATCCTGTTTCTGAATGTTATTCGCTTTTTAAGTTATTTCTGCTTCATTTTTTTTGCAGATGCCAACGTCAAAGTTGTAGGCTATTTCATCTCACAAAATCCTGTTAGCAAATCAGAGTATCCTGATTGATGAAACTTTGAAATTCATCAAAGTCTGCAACCCCAGAATCCCAGACCCTAATCACCAATTTCTACTTTGCCTTCATATAAATGAACGGAATCATCATTTCTTCCATCGAGATACCGCCATGTTGAATGGTATCACGGTAATACTGCACATAGTGGTTGTAATTGTTTGGGTAAGCAAAGAAATCGTCGCTCTTGCAAAAAACATATGCAGAACTCACATTAGTTCTTGGGAGAAATGCTTCGGCAGGATTCTTCACTTCAAACACTTCATTTTTATTAAAGTTCAGGCTTTTACCATTTTTATATCTCAGGTTTGTATTGGTTGTACGATCGCCTATCACTTTCACCGGATTACTTACTCTCACAGAACCATGATCTGTTGTGATTATAAGCGGTATCTTTTTTTCAGCCAGGAACTTGATAATATCAAGAAGAGGCGAATGCTCAAACCAGCTTACAGTAAGCGAACGGTATGCAGGTTCATCGTCGGCAAGTTCGCGGATTACCTCCATCTCGGTGCGTGCATGCGAAAGCATGTCAACAAAATTGTAAACGATCACGTTAAAACGGTTTGCCATCAGGTTAGGTAAAGTTTCAACAAGTTTACGACCGGCATTGAGGTTAAGAATTTTGGTATATGAATACTTTACATCCTGCCCAAAGCGTTTCAGGTTTTCACCAAGCAACTCGCTCTCAAAC
>JBBQUX010000100.1:0-12289 GCA_038212135.1 Bacteroidales bacterium
TAGAATTGTTATTATTTTGTTTAATGTTTTTTGTTGTGCTTGGTGCTTAGAGAAACTTACAGATTAACTTCCTCAAAACTTATGTAGAGCTGAGCTTTGTTTTTTTCACAGCTTTTTTTATGTTAATGCCCTACGGGCAATGTTCCTATTGCAGATTTTCTTTTATTGATATTGAAGTCCTACGGACTATAGCAGATAGCCAAGTGCTCCAACATTCAACACCAATTCTATCGTCATTAGGCTGAACAGCCACCGTTATTCTTACCTCACTTACAATTGGGGAAGTTATTTTGAAAGTTTCACTAAACAACTAAACAACTAAACAACTAAACAACTAAACAACTAAACCCATTACCACATTACCACATTAACCCAATACCACATTAACACATTAGCACATTAACCCCAATCTCCAATCCCCAATATCTATTTCCATTTTCCCTTTCCAGTCGTTCACTTTTAATAGTACCTTTGCAGGTTGCAAAAAACACCTTTAGTGAAAAGACTCTATCTGCTGATTTTACGATCCTACGCAGGGCCGGCCCTGGCTACTTTCTTTATTGTAGTGTTCGTATTACTCATGCAGTTCCTGTGGCGGTATGTGGACGAACTGGTTGGCAAAGGACTTGAATGGAATGTGATTTTCCAGTTAATGTTCTATGCTTCGTTCACTTTTGTTCCCATGGCGTTGCCTATATCAATCCTCCTTGCTTCGCTTATGACCTTCGGCAACCTTGGCGAACGTTACGAACTGGTAGCCATGAAAGCAGCGGGCATATCACTGCGTAAAATCCTGATGCCGCTTGGATTATTCTCTCTGCTAATCAGTGTAGGAGCATTTTATTATTCCAATATCATTTTCCCGTATGCCAACCTGAAGTTTCGTTCAACATTGTATGATGTGAGGCAGAAAAAACTCTCGCTTAATATCCGCGATGGCATTTTTTATTCAGGACTCGAAGGATTTATAATTAAAATCGGGAAGAAAGATCCTGACGGGACCAGAATCCGAAAAGTGATGATTTACGATCACACACAGGTTCAGGGCAATAATAAACTTACTATTGCCGATTCGGGGCGAATGGAGCAAACAGCGGATGGGAATTACCTGCTGCTCACTCTGTATAACGGCACCAACTACGAGGAAGCCATCGACCGTGTTGATTCCCGGAAAAATACGTTTCGACGCACAGGATACACCACCGAGATAGTAAAATTTGATCTCTCGCAGTTTAAAATGACCCGCTCCGATGAGGAATTCTTTAAAAATGCCTACTATATGCTCAATGTCAAACAGCTTGCTTATGCTTCGGATTCACTTGGTAAGGAAATAGACCAGCGGGTAGGCGAACTTAACCGATCACTTCTGAACTTTTATTCGAATTTTACGCGTATCAAACTTACTGACAGTCTTTATAAAACCCTGCCTGTAGGAAGGAAAGAAGCACTGTTCGGAAATATGGCTTCAAAAGACCAGAAAAGTATTGTTTCACTTGCTTTAGGCATGGCCCGAAATGCCAAAGGGTCCTTTGAATACAACCGGCAACTGATCAAGGAAAAAGTAGAATTAAAAGCCCGTTACGATATTGAATGGCACCGCAAATTCACACTTTCGTTTGCCTGTTTTGCTTTGTTTCTGATCGGGGCACCGCTAGGGGCAATAATCCGGAAAGGAGGATTAGGCATGCCATTGGTGATTTCCGTACTTCTTTTTGTAGCGTATCATGTAATTTCCTTTACAGGGGAAAAATCAGTTCGTTCTGCAATAACTGATCCATGGAAAGGCATGTGGATGTCGACCATGATTTTTCTCCCGGTCGGTATTTTCCTTGCATACCAGGCAGCACACGATTCAACCATTCTGGATGCAGATAGTTATAAGCATGTAGTAAAAAATATCATGAGCAAATTCAAGAAAAAACAAAACAAGCGCGATGAAAATATTAATGCTGTGCAATAAGTCACCATGGCCAAAGCGTGAGGGAGGACCCATCGCCATGCATGCCATGATAAGTGGACTGATCCAGGCCGGTCATACAGTGAAAGTACTTGCTGCTAATACAAATAAGTATACGGTATATCCGGAAACAATCCCGGCTGATTTCAGAATAAAAACACAGATCGAATTTGTGGATATGGATCTTTCGCTGAACGCAGCAGGAGCTTTGTATAATTTTCTGTCGCGCAAATCGTACCATGTATCGCGTTTTCACACCAAAGCATTTGAGCACAAACTGATTGAAATTCTCCTCAAAGATACCTATGATATCATTCAGCTCGAAATGCTTTACATGGCTACTTACCTTGATGTTATACGTAAATACTCCAAGGCTCCGGTTGTGCTGAGGGCGCATAATATCGAGCACAAAATCTGGCAGCGGATTGCTGAAAACTGCCCGAACCCGTTCAAAAAAATATACCTTAATCATTTATATAATGCATTAAAGCGTTTTGAAATAGGGATATTGAATAAAATGGATGGTATAGTTGCCATCACACCTGTTGATGCCCGGAACCTCGACAGGCTTTCGCACAGCACGAATATTATTTCGATCCCCTTTGGAATAAACCTCGAAACGTTGCCCGAAAAGCCGGTTCAACCCGCTGAAGCTTCGCTTTTCCACATAGGAACCATGAATTGGTACCCCAATGAAGAGAGTATTAAATGGCTGATTACCGAGGTATGGCCTAAAGTGAGCAGAAGACTTCCTGAAATAGAACTGCACCTGGCCGGACGTTATATGCCCACCTGGCTTACAAAGCTCTCCTTGCCTCATGTAACAGTTGATGGCGAAGTTCCTGATGTATGGGAATATATGCAAAGGTTTTCAATTATGGTGGTGCCTTTATTTTCGGGAAGCGGTATCCGCATTAAAATAGTCGAAGCCATGGCTGCCGGAAAAGCGATTATTACCACCGCTATAGGAGCTGAAGGAATTAATTACGAAAATGGGCAACACCTCCTTATCGCTAAGGACGCCAATTCGTTTACCGAAGCTATAGTACGATTATGCAACGACAAGGCATTGCGCGATTCGTTAAGTGAAAATGCGCGAAAACTCATTGCCAAAGAGCATGATAACAATAAACTGATGCTGAAATTAACTGCGTTTTATACTGAATTGCTGAAGAAACATTAAAATTCAGTCTCAAGTTTTCGCATTATAGTTTTTATTTTTGCGGTTTCCACTGTTTACTTCAATCAAAGAAGCCCTGTGCGGTTATGAAAATATTTGTTCTGCTTTCGCGAGTTCCCTATCCCATCGAAAAAGGCGATAAGCTCAGGGCATTTCACCAGATCCGCTGCCTGGCCCGAAATAATGAAGTGATATTGTGCGCATTAAGTGATTCGCCTGTTCACCCGGAAGCAGAAAAAGTTTTGAATGGTTTCTGTAGCGAAGTTCACATTATTCCTGTTTACAAAGCTGGAATGGTATGGAACGTGATCAAAGCGTTTTTTAATGGCAATCCGCTGCAGGTTGGTTATTTTTACCGTTGCAGTGCCCGCGGAAAGATAAATGCTATTATCGCAAAAAGCAGACCCGATCATATCTTTTGCCAACTCATCAGGGTTTCGGAGTATGTAAAAGATTCGGGCATACATAAAACGCTGGATTACCAGGATATTTTCTCGATGGGCGCAAAAAGACGGGCCGAAAAATCTACTCCTTTTATGAAATGGCTCTTCATGATGGAATACAAACGATTGATCCGGTATGAAAACGCTATATTTGAGAAATTTGATGCCAAAACCATAATTTCACAACCTGATCGCGATCTTCTCCCGCATCCTGACCGTAATAAGGTTGTTATCATTCCTAATGGCGTTGATCATGATTATTTTAATCCTGTAAAAGGGGATAAAACATATGACGTAGTATTCACCGGTAATATGGGCTACCCGCCAAATATTGATGCGGCAAGGTTTATTGCGGAAGAAATCTTTCCATTGGTTCTGAAACAATTCCCACATGCAAAACTGTTGCTTGCAGGTGCTACACCACATACAAGGGTGCAGGCATTGAAGTCGGAGAATATCACAGTCTCGGGCTGGATGGCCGATATCCGCGAGAGCTATGCTTCATCACGTATTTTTATTGCACCCATGCGCATTGGAACCGGCTTGCAGAATAAACTCCTGGAAGCTATGGCTATGGAAATGCCTTGCATTACTTCGCTTCTTGCAAACCAGGCACTTGGTGCAAAAGAAAACGAGGAAATACTCATCGGAAATACGGCACAGGAATATGCCAATCATATCATAAGGCTTTTGAAGGACACAAAATATGCAGATGCAGTGGCTGAAAACGGGCATGAATTTGTAAAAACGGCTTTCAGTTGGGAGAATTCAGTCGAAATGCTGGAAACACTCTTTAATAAACATTAATTCAGTAACATACATTCAGAATAAAGACAAAACATAACATGGCAGATGATAAAAAAATAATATTCTCGATGGTTGGTGTTGGTAAAATCCATCCACCAAGTAAACAAGTTTTAAAAGACATTTATCTTTCCTTCTATTATGGTGCTAAAATCGGCATCATCGGTCTGAACGGATCAGGAAAATCGACTTTGCTCCGGATTATTGCCGGGCTCGAAAAATCATTTATCGGAGAAGTTGTTTTTTCAGCCGGCTACAGTGTGGGAATGCTCGAACAGGAACCTCATCTCGATGAAAATAAAACCGTTAAGGAAATTGTTGAGGAAGGTGTTCAGGAAATCGTTAACCTGCTAAAGGAATATGAAGAGGTGAATAACCGTTTTATGGAGCCTATGAGCGACGATGAAATGAATAAACTCATTGAGAGGCAGGGACAGCTTACCGATTTGATTGAACAGCACGATGCATGGGAACTCGATACAAAACTCGAAAGAGCCATGGACGCATTGCGCTGCCCGGAAGGCGACACTTCGGTAAAAGTACTTTCGGGGGGCGAGCGTCGCCGGGTGGCTTTGTGCCGCTTATTGTTACAGCAACCAGATATTCTTCTGCTCGATGAGCCCACCAACCATTTAGATGCCGAATCTATCGAATGGCTTGAGCATTTCCTTCAACAATATAAAGGAACCGTTATAGCTGTTACCCACGATCGTTATTTCCTCGATAACGTTGCTGGCTGGATACTCGAACTCGACCGGGGTGAAGGCATTCCATGGAAGGGTAATTACACAGAATGGCTCGAGCAAAAAACGAAGCGTATGGAAATGGAGGAAAAAACCGAAAGCCGCCGCCGGAAAACTCTCGAAAATGAGCTGGAATGGGTGCGGATGGCTCCTAAAGCGCGCCAATCGAAAGGAAAAGCCCGTTTGAACTCGTATGAGAAAATGCTCAACGAAGACGTTAAACAGAAAGAAGAACGGCTCGAAATTTATATTCCGAATGGGCCACGTTTGGGTAACCAGGTAATTGAAGTAAAAGGAGTTAGCAAAGCCTACGGAGACAAGGTTCTGTTCGATGATCTTAATTTTATGCTACCCCCGGGAGGTATCGTAGGAATTATCGGTCCAAACGGGGCCGGAAAAACTACTTTGTTCCGCCTCATCATGGGAATTGATAAACCTGATAAAGGAGAATTTATAGTAGGCGAAACCGTAGTGGTCGGATACATTGACCAGGCGCATACCAATATAAATCCTGAGAAATCAGTTTGGGAAGTAATTTCCGAAGGCAACGAAACTATTCAACTTGGTGGAAAACTCATCAATTCGCGTGCCTATGTCTCACGGTTCAATTTCGGCGGTTCCGACCAGGGCAAAAAAGCAGGTGTGCTTTCCGGTGGTGAGCGAAACCGGTTGCATCTTGCGCTTACACTGCGTTCCGAAGCGAATGTTCTGTTACTGGATGAGCCTACAAACGATATTGACGTTAATACCTTGCGTGCTCTCGAAGAAGGACTGGAAAATTTTGCAGGTTGTGCCGTAGTTATTTCGCACGACCGCTGGTTCCTCGATAGAGTTGCAACCCATATTCTTGCTTTTGAAGGTGATTCGCAGGTGTATTTTTTCGAAGGCGGATATACCGATTACGAAGAAAACAAAAAGAAGCGGTTGGGCGATGAAGGCCCGAAACGCATAAAATTCAGAAAGTTGATGGTTTAACCTTCTGTGTTCAGACACCCTGCGGGTGTGCAGACACAGAAGGTTAAGCAGGGTGTCTGTACACTCTAAAAAAAGTGTAATTTTCTCATAAAATTATCCGGAGTAAAAATGATTAAAATAACAGCAGAGTTAATTGACAGTGTTATCGCAGAAGCCCGCACTTCACCCCGCAGGCGTATGAATTACAACTTCCATCCGGAACTCAGTGATCCTGTTCAGCGTTTACTAAATGCTCTCGAACCCTGGACCTATATCCGCCCTCATAAACATACCTCAAAAGAAGAATCCTTTGTCCTGCTCCGTGGAACCATACTTGCAGTAGCATTTAACGATGATGGCACCATCCGCGATCATGCCATTCTAAGTTATAAAACCGGTATTCAAGGCATCGAATTTGAAGAAAACTGCTACCATATGCTCACTTCCCTCGAAACGGGATCAGCGGTGTACGAAATAAAAGAAGGTCCGTTCGTTCCACATACCGAAGGAAGTTCAGCCCCCTGGTCGCCGCAGGAAGGCACACCGGAAGCAAAGATGTTCCTGGCGAAGGTGTTCGGTGAACTGGGAATTGTTATGGTATAATTTGAATCATAAATCGTAACCATAAATCGTACATCGTACATCGTAAATCGTAAATCCAAAACCCCAATGTCTTCCCCCTCCATCCCCAAAGGTACCCGCGATTTTACACCAGTCGAAATGGCAAGGCGTAATTATATTTTTGGCAGCATCCGAAGTGTTTTCAAATTGCATGGCTATCTGCCGATTGAAACGCCTGCCATGGAAAACCTGAGTACTCTTATGGGAAAATATGGTGAAGAAGGGGATAAACTCCTGTTTAAAATCCTGAATTCGGGAAATTATCTTTCCGATGTTCCTGATGAAACATATTCCGCTAAGGAAGCGGGGAAAATGCTTAAACATATCTCGGAAAAGGGATTACGTTACGACCTTACAGTTCCGTTTGCCCGGTTTGTAGTTCAGCATAACCATGAAATTACATTCCCGTTTAAACGTTACCAGATACAACCCGTGTGGCGCGCCGACCGGCCCCAGAAAGGCCGCTACCGCGAATTTTACCAGTGCGACGTGGATGTAATCGGAAGCAATTCATTGCTTTATGAAGTAGAAATGGTGACCATTGCCTCAGAAATTTTTAAGAAACTGGGCATCAGTATCACCATTCTGATAAATAACCGCAAAATCCTTTCCGGCATTGCAGAAGTTATCGGTGAATCTGCTCGTATAACTGATATTACAGTTGCAATCGATAAACTTGATAAAATCGGGCAGGAAGGTGTGAATAAAGAACTGGCCGAAAAAGGATTGAGTGCTGAAACAATTGCAAAACTTCAGCCTATTTTGGGATTAGCAGGAAACAACATCGAAAAACTCGATCAGCTGACAGCAATCCTTGCAGCTTCGGAAACCGGACTGAAAGGCATTGATGAAATGCGTACTATCTTTAATTTTATCGAAGCTTTGCAACCTGAAGCCACTATCGAAATTGATCTTACCCTGGCCCGGGGACTTAATTATTATACAGGTGCTATTATCGAAATCAAAGCCAACGATGCACAGATGGGAAGCATCAGCGGAGGAGGAAGGTATGATGATTTGACTGGCATTTTCGGGATCAAAGGCATGTCAGGAATCGGAATCTCTTTCGGCGCCGACCGCATTTACGATGTGATGAATGAATTGAAATTGTTCCCGGCTGACACTGAGCAGGCAACCACGGTTCTGCTTGTTAACTTCGGTGGAAATGAAGAACTTGTAAGCTTAAAACTGTTGGAGAAGCTTCACAAAGCAGGTATTTCAGCCGAAATTTATCCGGAAACAGCCAAGATGAAAAAGCAGTTCGGTTATGCTGACAATAAAAAGATTCCATATACTGTAATTATAGGTACTTACGAAGCTTCATCAGGCATTTACCAGTTGAAAAACATGCTCACAGGCGAACAGGAAAAGATTTCGGCAGAGGAAATAATTGAAAAGCTAAGGTAAGTTCTCGAAAAGGATTGTTTATAAAGCAGGCAGATAAAAAATCATTAATAGCCCGTAGGGCTTTAAAATCAATAAAAAAGGTATAAACGTAAAAAATATGGATAAATGATAATAGACTGTGTCCGGGCAAATTTGCATGGCAGGAGGGTTTTGGCGCCTTTTCCTATGGCAAATCACAAATTCCAACCATAGTTCGTTACATTGAGAAGCAGCAACAACATCATATGAAAAGAACTTTCAGCGATGAATATATTGCGTTTTTAAAAGCTTTCGATATAGATTATAACGAAAGATATATCTACAAACCAATTGATTAATACAGGTGTCTATTCCCCCCGGAGAAAATATTTATTGATATTTTCTCTATTGATATTGATGCCCTACGGGCAAAATCTCTCTTTAAATCTATACAGATTTCTACTACCAGTAAAGGTTGGTAAAGAAAAAACAAATTTCTCCCCGCAACTTATATTTCCGTAATTTTGTCGCTTCTACCGAAAACAAATTTCCATGCACTGGAATTTATATTTCATTATACAAATTAACAGAACCTGCCTCTAGGTTTTGCATCCTGATGCCTGCCAACGGCAGGCTTTTTAGCAAATTCTTTTGTATTTTAATAATTTCACCTGCACAAGGTGCATAAAGCTGTACAAGTAAAAATGGCAGAACAAACTTTATTTATTACCCCCGCACCTATCACATTTGAGTTGATAGAGAGCATGATAGCCACTGATCAGCACATCACATTATCCCGCGAATCAGTAGCACTGATTGAAAAATGCAGGAAATATCTTGATCGGAAAATAGAAACCCAGGTCGATCCGATTTATGGCATCACTACTGGTTTCGGATCACTTTGTAACCGCACAATATCAAAAGAAGACCTTTCGCAACTTCAGGTTAATCTTGTAATTTCTCATGCTTGTGGAATTGGCCAGCCGGTTGAACCGGATATCGTCAGGCTGATGCTGTTGCTCAAGGCATATGCTTTGTCTTTAGGAAATTCAGGTGTTCAAACCAAAACTGTTGAGCGACTTCTTGATTTATATAATCATAACATTTTACCTGAAGTCCGCCAGTTAGGGTCCTTAGGAGCATCGGGCGACCTGGCACCGTTGGCTCACCTGGTTTTACCGCTGCTCGGCAAAGGCAAAGTGCTTTACCAGGAAAAATGGCAATCTGCTTCCGGAGTTATGTCGCAAAACGGGTTAGCAACAGTAAACCTGAAATCAAAAGAAGGCCTTGCTTTACTTAACGGGACTCAGTTCATGAGTGCTCATGGCGTACTTGTTTTGCTCAAGGCATTTAAACTACTTAGGCTGGCGGATATTACTGGTGCCATTTCTCTCGAAGCTTATAACGGGCGACCTGATCCTTTCCACAGTAAAATTCACGAAATCAGGCCTCATCCCGGCCAGATTGAAACTGCAAAAAATATAAGGACTATACTTCAGGGCAGTAAGTTAATTGATAATCCGGGTAAGGCTGTTCAGGATCCCTATTCGTTCCGTTGCATTCCGCAGGTTCATGGTGCTGTTAAGGATACTGTCCGTTTTGCCGCCGAAGTAATTCTTCGCGAAATAAACTCAGTTACTGACAATCCAACCATTTTCCCTGATGATGACCTTATCCTTTCAGGAGGCAACTTTCATGGAGAACCACTTGCGTTTGTACTCGATTATATTTCGATTGCGCTGGCCGAACTTGGAAACATTGCCGAACGTCGCCTATACAGGCTTATTGCCGGACAACGCGGATTGCCCGAGTTCCTGGTGGCCCATCCGGGACTTAATTCAGGTTTTATGATTCCACAGTACGCTGCGGCTTCGGTGGTAAGTCAGAATAAACAACTTTGTACGCCTTCATCTGTAGATAGCATTACTTCGTCGAACGAGCAGGAAGATCATGTAAGTATGGGGGCGAACGCAGCTACAAAAGCGTTGCGGGTTGTAAAAAATGTTGAAAATATACTCGCCATCGAACTTATGGCCGGTTGCCAGGCCCTGGAATTCAGGGGTATTGGGAATACTTCACCGTTTCTGCAATCTGTAATAAACGAATACAGGCATACTGTTCCATATGTGGAAGATGACGTGCTGATGTACAAGTTGATTGATGATTCTTTGCAGTTTATCCAAAATCACAATTTTCACCTTCCGGGGTAAATATCTGATAGTTAGTGGAATCTGGAATCTGGAGTCTGAATCTTGAATCTGGAATCTTGAATCTGGAATCTGGAATCTTGAATCTTGAATCTGGAGTCTGGAATCTTGAATCTGGAGTCTGGAACCCGAAATCCGAAATCGAAAACCCGGAACCCAAAATCCGAAATCCGGAACCCGAAACCCGAAACCCGAAACCCAAATCCCAAATCCGAAATCCGGAACCCAGAACCCGGAACCCGAAACTTTAACTTTGTAAAATATCCTGAATAATTTCTTTTCAACAATTTCTTTAAACAGTACCATTTTTTTAATAGGTTTGCTGTGCAAATCATCTAATCTTCAAGATCAATGAAATACATCATTTCAGGCCAGGGCCTTACCATTCAAGACGTTGTTAACGTTGCGCGACATAATCAGATTGTAGAACTGCATCCGGATGCGTTGAAAAGGATCATTGCCTGCCGCGCAATGCTCGAAAAAAAAATAGATGCTCATGAGATTATGTATGGCGTTAATACCGGAATTGGTGAGTTTTCGGAAGTGGTTTTGAATGATGACCAGGTTAAAGACTTCCAGAAATACCTTATATATAACCATGCTGCCGGTATTGGCGACCCTATGCATCCCGAATATGTCCGCGGTGCCATGCTGGGCCGCATTAACGTGCATGCTCATGGCAATTCAGGTTGCAGGCCTGATATCACGCTAACATTGGTCGAAATGCTGAATAAAGGCGTAACGCCATTTGTTTGCCAGAAAGGTTCAGTAGGTGCCAGCGGCGACCTGGCTCCCATGTCGCAGATTGCTCTCCTTATGATGGGCGAAGGAAAAGCGTATTATAAAAGTGAGTTGCTTGATGGTAAAGAAGCAATGGACAGGGCCGGAATTCCAATTCCTGGCCTGATGGCACGCGACGGGCTCGCTACTATTAATGGTTCCAATGTGCTTACAGCAATGAGTGCCATCTTCCTTGTTGATGCAAATAACTTTCTGAAGCAGGCTGAAATAGCCGCTGCTATGTCGCTCGAAGCACTCAAAGCGAATATGAAACCCTACGAACCACGTATTCATGAAGTACGCGGTTTTGCCGGGGCGATCCGCAGTGCCGAAGCCATCAGGAAATTGGTTGCCGGGGGTGACCTTCAGGAAAACCGGATCAAATGCAAAGTACAGGATGCTTACAGCATGCGTTCAACACCACAGGTAATAGGTGCAGCTCACGATGCACTCAACTATGCCCGTTCGCAGGTTGAAATTGAACTGAATGGTGTTGGTGACAACCCGATTTTCTTTCCTGAAGAAAACCTTGCACTTTCGGGTGCAAATTTCCAGGGATCGCCGGTATCAGTGCCAATGGATATGGCCGGAATGGTAATTACGATGGTTTGTGTTCTAAGCGAACGCCGCATGAACCGCCTCAATAACCCGGCTCTGAGTGTTGGATTACCGGCCTTCCTGACAAAAGGTGCCGGGATGTTCTCAGGGCTTATGCTCAGCCAATATACCGCTGATATGCAAATAGTTGAACAACGGATTCTTTCGGCACCTGCCAGCATTCAATCCATTCCGGCTGCTGCTGACCAGGAGGATTTTGTTAGCATGGGAATGAATACAGCAATTAAAAACTTTCAGATTCTTGATAATGCTTATGGTATATTGGGTATTGAACTAATGGCAGCCGCTCAGGCTCTTGATTTCAGGGAATATTCCTTCGGGGCAGGAGTCACTAAGGCGAAAGAAGTAATTCGCCGTTATGTTGAATTTCTTGAAATAGACAGGCCATTGTATAATGATCACAATACAATGAAAGCACTCGTTAAATCGTGTGAGATACTCGAAGAAGTGGAAAAAGTTACCGGATTGTCAGGATAAATTGAATGAGTTAATGGAGAATAGGTAACGGAAAATGGTTAACAGAAAATGGTTAACACAAAATAGTTTTATTGCCTGGATTGACTCCCTGACCCCCAACCCCTGACACCCACCTAATAACCCCTGCCCCCCAACCCCTG
>JBBQUX010000101.1:0-12232 GCA_038212135.1 Bacteroidales bacterium
AACTAAGGAGGGTGGTCAGGATGAACCTTTGTTGGATTATGAAAGTGTATTGATATGTAGTTTATACGTAAATTCTTTCCATAAATGCTTCTCTCTCTCTCTCTCTCTCTCTCTCTCTACATAAATAAGCAATGCAGCAAATATTGCCGAGATTATCAGGTCGTGAAGCCCAAAATATATTCATCAGTTAAAAATAACGATTTAACACATCGGATAAAACTAAGTAAATGTAATATAAAAAAAGGATAATTATTATAAAGTGTGAAAATAAATATTGAGCCGACTCCAGAATATTAAAAGGAAAGATTTTCCATTTTTTTGCCCCACAACCACTGAATGTATAGTATTAACTATCAGCATTATAAAGAAGTAATTCTGAATACTTGCATGCTGATCCAGACAATTAATAAGGAATAAAATTACTTCCCGAAATAAACTAAGTAATTAGTGGTAAAGTAGGTTGATTGCTGATTTTGCCGAATAATTAAATAAAAAAGCACCGTAGAATATTATTAAAATTGCAACTGGCTATTGGTATTCACTTTTCAAAAATGAAATTAACTCTATTTGAACATAAGAATTTTTGTACTATTCTTCCATAATCGAAAGCACCACTGTTCCCGGTCCGCCATGCACACCCAACACCGGGCTGCAGTCGTTGATAAAAAGTGGCTTCTTACCGGTAAGCGTTTCCATTTGTGAGGCATACCAATTGGCAGTTTCATGGTTGCGTATATGTGATATGGAATATCCCCAGATTTTACCTTTTTCAACCAGGGCAGATGCATCATTCATCAACAGTTTCATGCTTCCTTTTTCGGAGTATGCTTTACCATAGGTATAGGCTTTGCCTTCGTTGTTAACGGAAATTATGGGGTTAACGCCCAGCAGTTTACCTAAAACTCCTTTCGAATGGCTTAACCTGCCGCTTTTTACAAGGTATTTTACAGTTTTGGCACTTACGAGTATGTGATTTTTATCGTTCCAGCTTTCTATAGCTGCAACAATCTCGCTGTGAGTTTTGCCATTCTCGATAGCCTCAGCAGCACGCAGTACGGTGAGACCTAAAGCACTCGATAAGCGGTTTGAATTCAAAACACTGATTTCTTTGCCACTTTGTTCGCTTACTGCTTTTGCGGCACGCTGGCTATTCGAAAAAGTACCGCTGAGCTGTTTGCTCAAATGAATTCCGATAGTCGATTCGTAATGCGAACTCAGGTAGGAATACTTATTTATAAAATCTTTGTAGGATGGTTGTGATGTGGTAGGATAAACCGGGGAAGTTTCAAGCAGATTATAAAACTGTTCGCTGGCAATGGTAGTCCGGTCCAGATACATAGACGCACCTATCTGTAAGGTAAGCGGTATCATGCTTATCTGGTATTTTTCAAGCAGATGCTGCGGAATGTCGCAGGTTGAATCTGTTACAAGAGCAATCGGAAATTTACGGTTATGCGACATTTCCTGCTGCATCACCATATCATCTACTTTCTGGTAAGAAATTGATGCTCTTTTGCTTATAGCTTCAAATAACTTTATTGGTTCATCAGAATGAATGTGTATCCGTAACCGTTTTTCTGAGCCAGCTACTACAAGGGAATCACCCATTCCTGAAATGGCATTACGAAGAGAGTCTTTTGTTTCTCCGGGGTGAAAATCAAGTGCGAGAATAGCTTCGCAGCAATAACGGTGCGTAATTTCTTCATGCGAATCTGTAACGACTTCTTCAAGAGTCATATCATTCATCGGAATGGCGAGGCGGCGGATTGATTGCCTGTTCTTGAAAAAATCAATCATACCTTCAAGAAACAATACGAATCCTTTTGCTCCGGCATCCACAACATTGGCTTTGGCAAGAACTTCCATCTGCCGGGTTGTATCAGCAAGCGAGTCCTTTGCTACCTGGAAAGCTTTGATTAACAGCTCAACAAAATCGTCAATCAGGCCTTTCATGGCATTAATAAACTCAGCCCATTCGCGTATTACCGAAATCATTGTCCCTTCAACAGGATTGGCAATGGCTTCGTAAGCGTATGTTACTGCTTTGGTAATGGAGCAGGAAAAATTTTCGACTGTCAGGTTTTCTTCATTTTCAATTTCATTACTAAAACCATAAAGAAACTGAGCGAAGATAATTCCTGAATTACCACGGGCACCAACCAAAGCGGCATCAGCAAGAGCACTTGCTGCCATTTTAACATTGTTGGTGGGTATCGGACTGTCAACAATTGAACGCATTGTACTGGCCAGGTTTGTTCCTGTATCGGCATCAGCTACAGGAAAAACATTGATTCTGTTGAGTAAACTCTGGTTTTCGAAAATGCGTTGGGCTCCAGCCAGAAAGGCATAATAAAAACTTCTGCCGTCGAGCAATTTAACAAGCGGGATTGAATTTTCCAATGATGGAGAGCTTTGTTAAGACTTCTTTTAACCCGGAATCAAGAACTGATTCCAGCGTAGTTTAATACAAAATTAATATTTTTATAAATATGCTGAAACTTTTATATGTAGATAAATCATATTTTTTTGTTAAAAATTATTAACATGAATGTAATAGATATAGTTATAGTTTATAACATACTATATATCTGATGATTATAATTTCAGTAAGAAAAGGGGGAAATTGTCAGGATTTCTTTTTAAATGCGGAACTTTATCCCGTTCCCGCTATAGTAGTGATGCCCGGCACGTAAATTTATTTCAATTTTGTAAAAGAAGAAAAATTGCCTGCGTCAATTTTTGAATTCAATTCCTGTTCAATATCCTTGAATGACGAACGAATGCCACAGCTATACATACTTTTAATGGGTTGCTTATCAACGATCATATGCATTAATTCGCCCGGCGCAGGTGTTGCAGTAAGTTTGGCGTATTCATCGTATGTTAGTTTAATAAAAGCGGCATTTTTGTCAATTCCACGGTTGTCGAGCAGAAACCCGTTGTTTAGCTTTGTTGGGTAAGCCAGATTACCATTGTAGTATACATCCTTCACATCAGGATACGATACTATGGTTTTTCCGTCCTCACTTAAAGTTATAGGAACCAGTTGCGAATAGTCTTTGGTGGTTTGATAAATAATGACTTTGGGCCCAGGCATCGACACCTGCTTGTTTGCTTGAGTTGTTTCTGCTTTTTTGGCAGAGCAACATGCTGATAATAGTCCGGCCATTATAAATAAGGTTATGTAAAAAGTAATCCGTTTCATAAGTAATTGTTAATTTTAAACAAATTTAGAATAATAGTGTGAATAAATCAGCTTTATATGGCTAATATTTAATAATTTTGTAATTGATTTTTACACTGGCACAATAATTGCGTCGTTACGTGTTAAATGAAACCTGGCTTTTTATTTGCCATTATACTATTAAACTAATCATTAAATACTAATAAAACTATGAAAAAAGTACTTGTTACTTTAGGGATTTCGATCCTTATGACTTTTGCTGTAAGTGCGCAAAATACTACTCCACAGCCTGCTCAAAGCCCCAATGCACCTGTAATTACTTTTGAAAAAACAACACATGATTACGGCACTGTTACCAAGGATGGCGATGGTGCATGTGAATTTAAATTCAGGAATGATGGTATTGAACCGTTGATCCTTTCAAATGTTTCATCTTCATGCGGATGCACTGTACCGGAATGGCCGCGTGAGCCTATCCTTAAAGGAAAATCAGCTTCAATTAAGGTAAAATACGATACTAAACGTGTCGGACCTATAAATAAAACCGTAACCGTGATGTCGAATGCTAAAGTAGCATCCATTCAGTTGCGTATTATAGGTAACGTTGTAGAAGCCTCAACCGGTGCGCAGATGCCACAGAATAACCTGAACCAGGGTGCTGCCCCGGTCGCTAAATAAAAAGAGGTAAACTTTTTATAAAATGAAGGCTGCCAATCTGGTGGTCTTTTTTTTTTGCATTTTCCGGATTAAACTATAATAAACCAAGAAATGTATAATCATTTCGAATTTATCCATGTGCCCTTGAAAACTTGCACCCAGGCTTTGCTTAATGCCTGGAAACCCTTTAATCCAGAAACCTAACCTGGACAAGCCAGAACCAAAAAAGATTTGAATAATGAATATTGAATAATGAACATCGAATAATGAAGTGAAAACAAGAAATATTGAATTGGATAATAAAATTCTGTTTTCGGGATAATTTTGAAATCGCAGAAATATTATTGATGCGCTAACAATACAAAAACATCATAACTTCGAACTTCATTATTCCTTGTTCATTATTCGATATTTCAATACTTCGTTAAGATTTTGCATTGTACTGAAAAACAAATAGTTATAAAAAAAGTTTGTTTAAATTCAAATAATTGAAAATCAGTTTTTTGCGTCATTGCGTCTTTGCGTGAGGCAAAAAACTAACGGACTATTGATATTTAAAAGCTCACTTTAAATATTTTGCCAAAAAATACACTAATATTATTTTTAAGAGCCTGAACCTGCTGAATGCCACGGGCATTTGAACTTTGAACTTAGCCTAAAACCCTGACCTCAATTCGCAAATGCAATCCATTGTTAATAAATTATTGTCTCCCGAAACGGCAAATCAGATCGAAATTTATCTATTTTTGGCCCATATGGATGAGAATGAAAGAACGGATGCGCTGGCATCGCGCAAAACAATAAAAAGGCCGGCGACAGGCCGCGATGCATTTCAGGAACACGGCAAATTACCACCCCAGGCAATCGATCTGGAGGAAGCTGTGTTAGGTGCGCTGATGCTTGAAAAAGATGCAGTAGCAGCAGTTATTGACATGCTCAATCCCGAAGTGTTTTATAAGGAATCGCACCAGGTTATTTTTGAGGCTATAAATATGTTATTCCGTAATAATGAGCCGGTTGATATTCTAACAGTAACCAACATGCTTCGCAATATGGGTAAACTGGAATTGTGCGGTGGCCCTTTTTATATTACCCAGTTGACTTCGCGGATTGCCTCATCTGCAAATATTGAGTTCCATGTCGGGATACTGAAACAAAAGTTCCTTCAGCGCGAACTGATAAAAATATCAACGGATACAATCCGGAAATCGTTCGAAGATTCAACAGATGTATTCGATTTACTCGATGAAACGGAAAGCAGCCTTTTTTCAATCAGCGAAAATAACCTGCGTAAAAAGGCGCAACTTATGCCCGAACTGGTGCATAAGGTTCTGAATCAGATTGATAATGCCCGTAAAAACGACGGATCATTCTCCGGAGTTCCTTCAGGTTTTATTGATCTTGATAAACTTACTGGTGGTTGGCAGAGGAGCGATCTTATTATTATTGCTGCAAGGCCTGGTATGGGAAAAACAGCGTTTGTGCTTTCGATGGCACGGAATATAGCTGTGGAGGCAAAGAAAGCAGTTGCATTTTTCTCACTTGAAATGACTGCTGATCAGTTGGTTGCGCGTTTGGTTGCATCGGAAGCTGAGCTATCGGCAAGTAACCTGCGTCGCGGTCAGTTGCAAAACTTCGAATGGGAACAATTAAATGCACGCATCTCGAAACTTATTACTGCACCCATTTATATTGATGACACTCCGGCACTGTCGCTTTTTGAACTTAGGGCAAAATGCCGCAGGTTGAAAGCGCAATACGATATCGAGATGGTTGTGATTGACTATATCCAGCTCATGACTGCCGGAGGCGACCGCAAAGGTGGCGGTAACCGTGAACAGGAAATATCAGCCATTTCGAGATCATTAAAGAGCCTGGCTAAAGAATTGAATATTCCGGTAATAGCACTTTCGCAGCTTAACCGCTCGGTCGAAACCCGAAGTACAGCACAGGGAAGCAAAAAGCCACAGCTTTCTGACCTTCGCGAATCCGGGGCTATTGAACAGGATGCCGATCTTGTGCTTTTTATCTACAGACCTGAGTATTATAAAATTATGGAGGATGAAGAAGGCAATTCCACAGAAGGAAAAGCACAGATTATTATTGCAAAGCACCGAAATGGTGCTACCGACGAAATCTGGCTGCAGTTTATCAGCCGTTTTGCCCGTTTTCAGGACGTTGCCGGGTTAAATATTGATGCTATGGGGATGTCACTTCAGCCTAATGCCGGTTTCGAGCAGCCTTCATCCAATACAGTTATTATGCAATCGAGGCTTAATAATATGGATGATGAGGCCGACATGGGTCCAACCAGCTTTTAAGTTTTCAAAGCAGGTCGACTGTTTGCCTATTCTGATTTTTGTGGCAATTTTATTGAAAGTCATGCTACAGCGAATCATTCAATTCTATCCTCTTTGAACAAAAACATTCCTTCATATTCTATGTTCAAGTTAAGTTAATATTTGTGAAAAGGATAATAATATCTCAAAGTTGAGGTTGATTACTAAAACCAGAACAATGAAGCGCGTCTTATTAATACTGACATTCATTTTATTACTCGCCAGGGTTCATGCAGCTTTTTTGCTGATTCCTATGGACCAGACTCAGAAAAATCATCTGAAAGCATATGGCATTGCTTACTGGATATTACAGCAGGATGTTGAAGTGAGTTGGTTGCTCAATTACAGGGGCGGGTCATTTATGATTAAGTATGTTAAGCTTATTGAAAATGAGTGTTTTATCAGGGGTGTAAGTTGCGAGGTGATTGCTGATGCACAATCTACGGCCATCCTGCAGGAGATTGCTGATCCCGAGGTAAATATGGACGAAGTGAAGCTGAATAAAGCTCCGAAAGTTGCTGTATATTCTCCTAAGAACAAGCTTCCATGGGATGATGCCGTTACCCTGGCTCTCACCTATGCCGAAATACCCTATGATATTGTATATGATGAAGAACTTATTACCGGGTCGCTTCCGTTGTACGACTGGCTGCACCTTCATCACGAAGATTTTACCGGGCAGTACGGAAAATTCTGGGCTGCTTATCGAAATGCCTCATGGTATAAAGAAGATGTCCGCTCCAATGAAGAAATGGCAACAAAGCTTGGTTTTTCAAAAGTTTCGCAAATGAAACTTGCTGTTGCTCAAAAGATCAGGGAATTTGTGGCAGGAGGCGGTTATTTGTTTTCAATGTGTTCGGCTCCTGATAGTTATGATATTGCGTTAGCTTCTGAGGGTATAGATATTTGCGATATGATGTTCGATGGTGACGGAATGGATCCTACCGCTCAATCGAAATTAAATTACGATAACACATTTGCCTTCAGGAATTTCAACCTGGTAACAAACCCTTACGAATATGAAATTTCATCCATCGATGTGAATACGCAACGTAAAGTCAGTCCGACCAATGATTTTTTTACTTTATTCGATTTTTCGGCAAAATGGGATCCCGTACCTACCATGCTGTGCCAGAACCATATGCAGGTGATACATGGATTCCGCGGGCAAACAACAGCCTTCGAAAAAAAATGTGTAAAGCCCGAAGTGATAATTATGGGCGAAAACAAAGCCCTTGATGAAGCACGGTATATTCATGGCGATTTTGGTAAAGGAACCTGGACGTTTTACGGAGGGCATGATCCCGAAGATTATGAGCACCGCGTAGGCGATCCGCCAACCGATCTGAACCTGTTTCCGAATTCTCCCGGATACAGGCTTATATTAAATAATGTATTGTTCCCCGCTGCAAAAAAGAAAAAGCAGAAAACCTGAGAGTTAGATGTGGAAGGTGGAAGGTGGAAGGTGGAAATTCTTGATAATGCAGATAGTGTGAGATACACATCTGAACAAGACGGAAGCATATGGCTGATCATTCGACTGAGTGCACTCCTAAGCCTCACACCTAAGCCAAAAAGAAACTTTGAATTTTGCTTTTTGAATCGCTCGAAATAATTATTGAGCCAAAAATTCATCATCCGGGAGTTTAGATACCAGATACTTCATTCAAATTATTAATCGAATAAAATCAATGACGAAGCTGTCCCCTGTGTCTTCCAACTTCGGACTTCCGGCCTCCAGCAAACATTGATTAAGCCTGAGTAATTTTAAATTATGGTATTAATCAGATGCCATTTCTTACAAATTGAAAATTATTTTATCGTTTTATAAAAATATTACAAAGTCCTTAGGAATATTCTTTCTAATTTTACACCAAAATAACGCGTTTTATGGATGTAAATAAATTGCAAGAACAGTTTCTGAATATTTACGGAGATGAAAAAAGCGAGCCGGTTGTTTTCTTTGCTCCCGGAAGGGTAAACCTGATTGGTGAACACACGGATTATAACGGTGGATATGTGTTTCCATGTGCTTTAAATTTCGGGACTTATCTTTTAATCAGGAAAAATAGCGAAAAACTAATGCGGTTTGCCACCACAAACTTCAGTTATAAAGCAGAAGTTCCCCTGAGCGATTTATCAGTAAAGCATGGAAGTGAATGGGTAAACTATCCTTTGGGAGTTATTAATCAGTTTATTAAGCGTGGATTTGAAGTTTCAGGTTTCGATATGCTTTTTTCGGGCGATATTCCCAATGGAGCGGGTCTCTCATCCTCAGCATCTATCGAAATTGTTACCGCTGTTGCCCTCGACGATTTGCTCGAAACCAAACTGAAAAGAGTTGAACTTGTTAAAATAGGTCGTGCAGCCGAAAATGAATTCGTTGGGATGAACTGTGGTATTATGGACCAGTTTGTTATTGGTATGGGAAAGCAGGGAACGGCTTTGGCCTTAAACTGTCGTACTCTCGACTACCAGTATGTGCCAGCAAATCTTGGAGAATATTCGATTGTTATTGCCAATACAAATAAACGCCGCGAATTAGCTGCTTCCAAATACAACGAACGCGTAAAAGAATGCGAGTCAGCTTTAGAAAGTCTCAGGCAGGTCAAACAAATGGATAACCTGAGTGCAATGAACCTTCGGGAATTTAATCAGTTTTTGTACCTTATATCTGATGATGTTATCCGCAGACGTGCCCGACATGTAATAAGCGAAAATGCCCGGGTTGTGCAGGCCGTTGACGCCCTCCTCAATACCGACCTGGTGAAATTGGGCCAGCTAATGAACCAATCGCATATTTCGCTTAAAGATGACTATGAAGTTACCGGCTTTGAACTTGATACGATAGTGAATGAAGCCTGGCAGATAGAAGGTGTATTGGGTGCACGTATGACCGGTGCGGGATTCGGAGGTTGCAGTGTTAATATAGTACATCGCAACAAAATTGAGTATTTCGTCAGCAGGGTAGGAGATAATTATACCAAACTTACCGGTTTGGTTGCTGATTTTTATGTAGCTACTGTCGGAAACGGAGCCGGGAAATTGTAAATAACAAGATTTCATGCCCGGTTATATACTTTTTTAGATCTTCGAATAATTTTCTGAGAATTTTCAAAAAAAATTACTTTCTTTGTGTCAACTTAACACTAAGTTGACTATTTTTACATTTCGGAAAATGGATTTATAAAGTTGAAATCAGCATTTTTTTGTATGGCTTCAGTTTAGATTCTTCTAGTTCCGAAATACCATAGTGTTTTTAACAAAGGTTTACAGTATGTTATTGCGAATAGATCGCGGGTAACGCATAGTAATAATTCACCCTCTTAATCAAACAAACATGGAACAAAAAAACGCAAACTATGGTCTGGGAATGACTGTAATCGGATCCATTTTCTTTATTTTTGGATTCGCTACTACTTTTATCATTACTTTAAACTCTCCGGTAAAGGCCATCTTTGGACTTTCTGAGACAGCAGCTCAGCTGCTTTCTGCATCTTTTTTTATTGCCTATCCAATCATGTCGATTCCAACTGGATTATTGATTAAACGGATTGGTTATAAAAGCACTTTAATAGCTGGATTATTACTCATGGGTATCGGCAGTTTTCTTTTCTTACCCGCCGCAAAACTTCCTTCCTTTGAACTTTTTCTAATTGCTACATTTGTCCTTGCTACTGGTGTTGTATTTTTGCAAGTATCTGCTAATCCATATGTTACAGCTTTGGGGTCGGAGGAATCAGCTGGTGGTCGCCTTAATTTAACACAGGCACTTAATTCTATTGCCACGATGATAGCTCCATGGCTAATAGCCGTAGTTGTATTTACAGGATTAAATTTGCCATCAGATGATAAATTAATTACCGAAGCAATGGGTTTGGCAGCAGCAGATAAGGTGCCATTGCCTTTCATAATTATGGGGATTATTGTTATACTAGTTGCTATAACTATATATTTAATTAAGCTTCCTAAAGTTGCAGAAGGAATGGCTCAACAACGCAAGAGTGTATGGAATCATCCCCATGTACTCCTGGGAGCATTAGGTATTTTCTTTTATGTAGGTGCTGAAGTGGGTATAGGCGGCTTAATCCTCAGTTACTTGAAAAAAACCATGGATATGTCACCTGAAGTTGCAGGCAAATACGTTGCAATTTACTGGGGTGGTGCTATGGTTGGCAGGTTCTTCGGGTCAATTATGTTATCAAACATAACCGATAATGTAAAGAAATATACATATGTTGCTCTTGTATTGCTGCTTGCTCTTGTTTCAGGTTCATTTGTTACCGGCTGGAGCTGGAATATCGGTTTGATCTTTATGGTGGTGGCTGTAGCAAATTTCATTTTTATGCAACTTGGCAAAGGAAATGCCGGCCGTTCTCTGGCAGTTTTTGCATTATTAGCTGCAACTCTTGCATTGGTAACTGCTTTTACCTCGGGTAGTGTTGCACTTTGGGCTGTTGTTTCCATTGGTATGTTCAACTCTATTATGTTCCCAAATATCTTTACACTTGCGGTAAAAGATCTTAATCCAGGCGAACTCAGCACTGCTTCGGGAATTATCAATACGTTAATCTGTGGCGGAGCAATTATTCCACTTATTATGGGTAAAGTAGCTGATGTTTCAGGTTATTCCTGGGCGTTTATTGTTCCTGCTGTGTGTTATCTTTATATTTTCTTTTATGCTGTAAAAGGAAGTAAACTGCGTTCAGCATAAGTAATTTCCGAGAATATTCATCATGAATTCCTCTCCATTTTATAAAGAATCAAACAGACCGGTCAGGTCACGAAAAATACAGTATTGATCATGAAACAAGTAGCAATAGGAATTGACATTGGAGGCACCAATACAGCCATTGGTGTTGTTGACCGTGATGGTAACATAATCTATGAGAAAAAGCCTCAGTTACCAACCCCGCTTAAGCAGGACAACCCACAGGGAAGCGAAATTATTTCAGAAAAATTACTTACCGATTTTATTTCTTTACTTGCTGAAGAGATTAAATCAGCCATAGATGTGGTTTCGAAAATAAACCCGGCAATCGGTATAATGGGCATTGGAATCGGGGCTCCCAATGCAAATTATTATACCGGAACTATTGAACATGCCCCGAATCTTCCGTTTATAGGAGTAATCCCTTTTGCTAAGTTAATACAGGAAAAATTTCCTGAAATGAGGCATATCAAACTGACCAACGATGCCAACGCAGCAGCTTTAGGTGAGCTGATTTTTGGCGGTGGTCAGAATATGCAGAATTTCGTCATGATAACCCTTGGTACAGGATTGGGAAGCGGAATAATTGTAAATGGCGACCTGGTATATGGCTCCGATGGCTTTGCAGGCGAATGCGGACATACAACAATTGTCAGCGGCGGACGAATTTGCGGTTGTGGTGGAGTAGGGCACCTCGAAGCATATTGCTCGGCAACCGGAATGAAACGCACGGTTTATGAACTTCTTTCCAAATACAATAGTTCGGAGAGTGAACTGGCCGATATTCCTTTCAACCAGATGACTTCAAAAATTGTATTTGAAGCTGCCGAAAAAGGCGACAAAATTGCCAGAAAAGTTTTTGAACTCACAGGCGAATGGTTAGGGCAAGCTTTGGCTGACACAGTTCATCACCTGAGCCCCGAAGCATTTTTCCTTTTTGGTGGCCCTGTTGCAGCAGGCGACTATATCTTTAAACCAACCAAAGACAGCATGGAACGTCACCTTTTGCCAATATTCCGAAATAAGGTTAAGATTCTTCCTTCAAGGCTTAAAATTGGCTCAGCAGCTATTATAGGAGCCAGTGCCCTGGTGTGGAAAGAAATCGAAAAGCACGGTTTTTAATAGTCTGATTTTGGTTAAGGCAGCATTTTAATTCAATTTTAAAGTGCTGCTTATTTGTTTATCAGTTTATAAAAAAATTCACTACTGACCGACAAAAAATTCAAGAATAAGGGCTACCGCCCGAAGGTTTCGCCCTAAAGTTGTAGTTTTATGTTTCGAAACAAAACACAACTATGGGCAAAGATATTGAAAAGAATTTAGTCGGTCAGCCGATTTTCA
>JBBQUX010000102.1:0-12107 GCA_038212135.1 Bacteroidales bacterium
AATCAGGTCATACCACAGATGAAATTCCCATAGCCTGTGGCGGTCGTTGAATTGAGTATTCTGCAGAACAACATCAAAAGTTTTCTTAACCTGAATTACTCCGTATTGCTGATTTAACTGGTCAATTGCAGCAATTCCGAAACGGGCTGTTCCATCCAGATTAGTTGAAATAACAGCATTGTCGATGAAGTTCTCAAGATCTTTACTGAACTTAATGCGGATTATTCCCTGTTCGAAAGCCTGATCAGGTATTGTTGAAATATCGATCGGAGGGCGTTCGCCTTTGATAACATTTCCTGTGAGAGGGTCATTTGCCGCTTCCAGGGTATTCAGAAAAGTGCCAGCAATAAAAAATACAATAACAAGGAAACCTATGGAAAGGCAGTAAGAGTAGTTTTTTCTCATTTTACTAAATTTTGAGGGTTAAACATTAATTGATACGTGTTGTAAGGGATAGGAAATCTGACAAATAGCAATCTTAGCAGATATAGTAATTACAAAATTAGTTATTTATATGCAAGTTTCAACATTTATACTAAAATTATTTATAATATTTCTAAATAATAAATATAAGAGCAAGATATATAATATATTACATCAATTAGTAGAACTCCACAATACACCATAGTATCCCGGGATGGATTTAAAATATAACAATAAGGGATTGATCCCGAATAAATTTGTATATGAATTATACTAACGTCCTGCTACTTTAGAGTCTTCTTTTATAAAAACAAAAACCTCCTGCCTGTTATGTGGCAGAAGGTTTTAATTAACTGTAATTGCAATGGTCGGAAGGCAATCAGTGCGCCAGGCACAATACCCTTAACAAAAATGGATCAATTTCTGTCAAGGTGTTATTTTAACAGTAAAACGTGCTGAGTTATTATCCGTTATAATCATATCCATGGTATCCACAATTCCATCACCATTCGCGTCTGCAGGTAGGTATCCGGAAGTAAATATGTTGGCTGAATTATAAATATCGTTTATATCATTTTGATTCACAATTCCATCCTGGTTAACATCGCCTGAGTAAAATCCCCACCTGGTTCCGTTCCCCAGCAGGTTCTTCTGATTTAATCCGTATGCCTGTGAGGCTGATGTTGTAAAGTTGTAATTGATGGTACTTCCTGCAAAAGATACCGGGCTTCCGCTCCATGTTTCTATACTCGAACGGTGGAATACCGCAATATAGTAATTACCCGAAAGGCCTGCCGGTACCATGGCGGAAAGTGTCCCGCTCGGATTTACGTTCAAATTATGAGCACCGTAAACAAAATCGAATGGAGGTGAGGCGTTAGCAAGGTAAATGCTTAATGTATCAACTGTTGTACCGGAAAATTTATTAAACTGACCCAAACTGCCATCCACATCCTGGGCCTGATTCATCTTGTTGACTCCGTTAAATAATCCCTCAAGCAAAACCGTCAGGTTAAGCATTTTGTTTGTATTGATGATTTTTACATTATAATCTTCTGTTTCACCGTAGTATGCCGAATAGCAGGGATCAATATTACTATAGCCTGAAAATACCTCACGAACACGCATCCGGGTTGTTCCCGGAAAGGCAGTGCCGGGAACTGTAAAAGTAATGGAGCCGGTTGATGGAGTAGGTGGGACGTCAATGTTTCCAAGTTTTTCGGTTGCATCAAACACTCCATCGAAATCATAATCAATCCATGCAGCCATCACGTTTCCGAAGGCGTATGTTCCGGGACTCAGGGTCAATGTATAAGGTGAACCGGCATTCAGAGTGGTGGATAAACTACTGTAATAAGTGTAGAAAGGACTCGCCGAAGCACCGGTAGCATTGTTGATGCTTCCCAACTGAACCAGCGAGATATAATCACCTGCACCAGAACCAGCTATGTAGGATGGCGTACAATACTGTGGCGCAATAATATTTACATTGTAATCCTCCGTTTCGCCGAAACTTAGCAGATTGCATGGATCTATTATACTGTTACCATATGTTTCACGTACCCGCATCCGGGTTATCCCGAAAGGAGCATTGGCAGGCACCGTAAAAGAAATCGTGCCGGTTGCCGGAGCAGCTCCAAGGGTTACATTTCCAAGTTTTTCCATAGCACCAAAGAGCCCGTTTTTGTTAAAATCAATCCAGACTGAAATATTATTATTTGAACCATACGTTCCGGGACTAAGTGTAATAGTATATTCTGAGCCTGGTATCAGGTCAGTTGATAAACTACTGTAATAGGTGTAAAAAGGATTTGCTGATGCGCCGGTAGCATTGTTGATACTACCCAACTGAACCAATGAAATAAAGTCGCCGTCAGCGGTGCCGTTAGCAGATGCCGGAATACAAATGGGTGCTATATTTACATTATAATCTTCAGTTTCGCCAAACTCATAACTTGAACAGGGATCCATAGTGTTAACCCCCCATACTTCACGAACCCGCATCCTGGTTGTACCGGTGGGTGAAGAGGCTGGAACTGTAAACGTAATGGTCCCGGTTGCAGGTGCAGCCGTGAGTGTAACGTTTCCGAGTTTTTCGGAAGCATCGAAAATACCATTCTTATTAAAATCGATCCATACCGAAATATTATTATTGGAAATATAAGTTCCGGGACTGAGTGTAATGGTGTATTCAATTCCCTGAATTAGTTCGGTTGAAAGGCTGTTATAATAGGTGTAAAAGGGACTTGCCGATGCCCCGGTAGAATTATTAATACTACCCAGTTGAACCAGTGATATATAGTCACCTCCAAAACCGCTGCCATTTATGTAAGCTGGGATGCAATAGGGAACCACTTCAATGTAACCTGTTTTGGTTTCTGAATCATTACCGGCAGCATTTGTTGCTACAAGAGTAACAGTGTAAAGCCCAACTGCATTAAACTGCACCTGCGGGTTCTGCGAACTGGCAAGGGTGCCACCAACAAAAGTAATTGTATTCGGGCTGAAACTCCATGCCCAGGAAGTCGGAGTGTTGGTTGACTGATCTGTAAAAGTCACTGTCTGGTTGACAACCGGCGTTGTAGTTGAAGCTGAGAACTGAGCAGTTGGTGCTATATCAATTTTGAAAACACCTACCTGGTTTTTCCGGCCTCCATTAAAATATTCTCCAATTGACCAAAGGGTTAAGTCATCATTTGGGTCAATGGTCATCTGGGCATAATCACCATAGCGGGAACTGGGATCCACCTGGGTGCCGGTTGCTATAACTTCTTCCGCCAGTGTCATGGTTCCCAAAGGATCGGTGGCGCGCCTGCCGGTAAAACGGAGCGATGGGAAGGTGGAAGTGTTGACAATCGTATAAGCCAAACCAATGCTGCCGTTTTTATCCATACACATGTTCCCGCAAAAAGCACTTCTCCCGCCAGGAGCAGAATAGGTACCTTCCTGATAAATTGTCCAGGGAGCTCCATCCGTGGTTTGCCGAAGTTCGAACCAGCGAATACCAGAATAATTATCGGCCCCGTTCAAATCGACAACGAAATTCAATACTACAGTATTATAGGTAGGAAACCTCCTGTATTGTGCCATATACATCATGGTTGCCTGTAGTGCATCAATATCTGATCCTCCCGGGGGTTGTGGCAGGTTTGAGAAAGAACCGCCATCAAATAATCCGTCAAAAGGCTGGGTATTAAGTATTTGTGGAGCTGAAATAGTAGAGCTGGCCGGAGTTACCCAGTTGACATTGATTGACCATATTTTAAGATGATCGGTTGCAACACCAGCCCAGGAGTTATCCTGCATGTAAACAATTGGTACATTTCCGGCTGGTGGGGGAGTAGGTCCGTTGGCATTAAATCCAAGGGGGCTGTAAAAGCCGCTGGTTATTATGCTGGGCAAAGGAAATCCTTGCATAGTAGCCGTCACATTTCCTACCAGCATTTTAGCCCTGTCGAGAACAAAAACTACCTGGCTTGTCCCGGCAGAGCCTGAATTCTTATTGGCTGTAATATAGTATCCATCCGACCAAACTGAAAATTTCGGATAATCAGGAAAAGTACTTGTCGGGAACCTGTATACATACCAACCGCTTGTAACAGGATTGGCTCCCTGGCTTATTGCCACGTCAAAACCATTGGAGTAGAATTCGGTGATCAGGAACCGGTCGGCATAACGGTCGTAAATTACAATTGGGTCACCGGCAGTTCCAGGTAGAATGGTTCCCAGAGAGGCTACTGCGGTCAATGGATTTCCTGCCTTATCCCATATCCTGAAAGCTGAGTTCCATGAATTCACAAAATGATTAGGTCCTACTGCCCCGGTAGGATCAGTTGGTGTAGATCCTGAACTGGCGGCTTCAAAGGTGAGAATAGGAGCCCTTCCCTGCGATTGTGCAGCCTTGCTTTGCTGTTCCCATAAGGGATCATTGCCAACGGGCGTTCCTTTGCCTGGAATGGAAATGTTAGCACCCCAGTGTTTTGGGTTATATTCCTTATCAATATTTTCTCCAGGCTTGAAAGTTCCGTTTGCCACCTGTGATTCAATAGATGGAACTTCGCCCATGTAGATCGCTTGCACAATAAGTGTAGGATGCTGGGGACCCTCGTTAATAACATTCTCATCAGCCTGTCCTTTTACAACGAAGGAAGCTAAAATCAGCATTATGCTGAAAATAATAGTAATTTTTGTTTTCATAAATTTGGTTTTTGGTTAATAAAATGTTCTCAGGAAGAAAGAAAATTTGTTTTCAATGTATTTATTTTAGTAATAATCAGATTCTTTTAAAAGAGGAAGACTTTTGAAAATCTGTAAGGATGTATCTTTCTCATTTTTTTTAATTTTAAATGTTAACAAAAATAAAAGAGGACATCTGGATAGCAATTTCTGTATATCGGAGCGCATGAAAGTATATACAAATGTAGATAAATGAATATATTATTCAACTGCCATACTGATGAAATTTTAACTTTATTGAAATTGAAAATGTAATATGCATATAATGAGCGTTATACTAAAGTTAAACTTTTCATAAGGTAAATTTTTTTTTAAAATTCTACCGAAAAGGATATTTTTGAACTTCAGCTAAAAATCTAACTTTACGTTGTTCACCTGATTTATAGTGTCACTGCGAAAACGCATCATTTTACGTAAAAATGCTCATTTTCACTAACTTTAGGTTTGGCAGGCAAAACTCAATATTCTGTGCGCGAGGACTTTCCCCTACTGTTGCTGAGTGATGGTTGGTGAGCGAAGCCGAACCAAGTTGAAGAAAGGGGTGAGCGTGGGCAAAACTCATTTTAGACTCGTTTTCTTATACACACTATATAGAGTAAGCACTTTCAAATAGAAACGGAATGAATATTGTGCCTTTCCGCGTACAAAGTTGTCAGAAGGCAGACCCTTATCAGCACTTGCCTGCCTGCTTTGCGCTGGCCTGTCTGCTGAAGGCAGATATACAGCAGGCAAGCCAGGAGGAAAACTCCGCGTGAACTGAAGGTTGAGATTTTCAGAACTTCCTTTAAAATAACTGAGACAGTAATTCTAACTACAATTGATGAGTTTTCATTTTGGAGGCACGGAGTCGTAAGTTTCAAAAGCTTATACCATTCAGGAATAAAGTTGGGGTTCAAATCTTTTTCCGCTCCATAAAAAAAGACAAAGCGACCGGCTTTGTCTTTTTTGTGGAAATAATCACAGAATAAGTTGATAATCTTTCTGCAATGACTCAATAAGTGATATTCGCCATATGCCTGTTATTGCTAAGGATGCAATTTCACAACAAACTTACTTGCATTATTATCAGTTATGATCATATCGGCGGCATCCAAAATACCATCTCCGTTTGCATCCACGGCTATATAGCCGCTTAAGAACGTTTTGGCGGAAATGTACTCATCTTCTTTATCGCTTTGATTTACACTTCCATCCTGATTAACATCGCCGCCATAGATTACATATTGTCCTGATGGCATTTGACTGACGTTGCCCCCAAAGGCTTTAGCTGGTGCATTGAAAGAATACCCGATTGTTCCAGAAGCAAATGATACAGGAGCAGCTGACCAGGTTTCAATGCTGTTTCGATGTTTGACGGCAATAAAGTATGAGGAGCTCAAAGTTCCGTCAATGCTGACCAATGATGACCCACCTGTGTTTAGATTGACCGAATAAGGGCCACCAATAAGATCATAGGGTGCAGTGGTATTATGCAATTCTACAGAAATGACATCGGCTATATCCCCTGAAAACTGGTTGCCTGTTGCATTTTGTGCTTTATTAAGTCCGGTACCATTATAAAGTCCTTCAAGAAGAAGATTTAGTGTGAGAAGATGAGGAGGCAGACCGGTTGTCCAATGGATACAATTATAAAGGTCATCCTCATATGCACTGCCAGCGAATGCTCCGGTAGCATTGGCAAAGGTAACACTTCCGGTATTAACATTCTTCCTGACATTATACTGTCCACCCCAGGTGTTGGCCGGGAAAACAGCATTTTCGATCAACATGTTCTGACTATTGTTTTTACTGAGCAAGGGGGAGGCTCCTGCGGCACCATTTCGGAATTCACAGTTTTTAAATTGCTGCCATTCGAAAACTATTGCGGATGGAGCTATTAAGATACCCTGGCTGTTCATGTTTTCAAAAATTGTGTAATTAGGGAATATTGTACCGCCGGCATTCACCTGGAACGAATAACGATCTGATAAATTTATTCCGGTTATTTTGGATTTGGCTCCCTCATATCCCTCTGAATAGAAGTATCCACCATTGTTTACGTTCATTGCTGCCCCGTTTTTCATTTTTAAGGTAGCTGAAGCAATCCTGAAATCACCGCCATTTTCAATAGTAATATTGTTACAATTTATTGTACATCCAAACTGAACAACTGTTGTCCCCTCAACTATCAAGAGGCTATTTTTAATAGTTGAAGACAGAAGGATTGCGGTAGTTGGTAAGGGTGCTTTGGATATTTTCAGGTCATAAAAGGTGGCTCCGTTTTCGGCAACAATAAGGCTATTTGGAGCTCCATATAGTTCAACCGTTCCGCCTGAAGGATTAAACCCCGGCGACTGCGCTGCAACCATGTTCTGTGAACGAATGCTACCACCGCTGATGGTTGAAGTGAAACTACACGGGCTGGCATCCTGTATTGAGATTCCCTGGTCAATAAAATCAATTACACCGCCACTCATATTCAGGTTCGCATTACCGGTGGAGCCCCAGAAACTTTTCTGGTTTCCGCCATAAACTTTAAATTCGCCGCCGGAAATATGATTGTTGGCAATAAGGTCTATTCCCTGTCCCTTATCCTGGTGCAATTCAACTGTGGCAACATCAGCAATATAATAAATCCCGTAAATTCCATTATCAGCAAGATCAGCTGCATGAAAACTACTTCCTCCGTATATTTGCATTCCACCATGTGTCCAATCATAAATCTGGCATGAAACAGATCTGCCTGCGGTAATAAAAAACGAATTTATTGGCTTATCAATTTCGAGTATATAAAACTGCTCAACATTAATTTGGCACAGTTGTGCCTCTGAGCCATAAAAGACTACTCTTCCGGTTCCTTCAACAAATCCATCAGGCCAATTGCTCCAACCACCTGAGATATAGAGAGTATGATTATTTGACATTTAATGTTCCTCCTCCAAAAATAAGACTATGTAATCTGAAATCGGAACCTAGAGAAACCATATTAGCACTTGCTACTTTCGAAATTACTTCTCCGCTGCGTTCGTCAAAAACAGCTTCTGATAACATTGATTTGTCATCCTCTTTTAACGTATCATTGATGCTTCCTTTTGCAGATTTATAAATAGATACATCGTGCAAAGTACAGCCATTTGATTGGGAAATGGTGGCATTCGATGAGCCATAAAACTCAAATATACCGCCGGCTGGAGTAAAATCGGCCCTGTTGCCGATAAAACCAAATGCGGTGCGGATGGTTCGGCCGGTGATGTTATCCAGCAGCGCGTAATTGGCTGTATTGTTGATGGTTAATCCGCAGGTCTTCAGGTCAATCACCCCATCGGTCATTTCCACCATGGCAATTCCACCGTAAGGCCAGTAGCTGATGGAGCCAGAAATATTGATCGTCCCACCGAAATTATGCAATTCACCTGCAAGATCAACAAGAGTTCCCGAACCGGAATTGGTTAGGTTGATGGTACCACCCTCCTCGCAGATAAACGAGCCTTTGATAGCGTTATCGAGTAAGTCGTTTGCTGTGAATATTCCGCCATTTTCAACTTTAATTGCACCCGAAGTCCATATTGCAAAGGTTGTTCCCGATCTCTGAGGTATTTCCCAATTTCAGGTTTATTCGTAAAGAGATAGTATTTAACTCAAGGGCTTTCTCATATATGCCTAATTCCTGATAACAATTGCCGCATCGGTCAACCGCTCAGCCAGGAAACCGCTCGAATCATTTGAAGCCTGGTATTCGGTGGTCGCAGACTGAAGGTAGTAATCAATAGCTTTAAGGTATTCGTTTTTATAATAATATGCATCGGCAACCCGTCGGGACGATAATGCAATAGCTTTCTTATCATCTAACCTGTTACTCATTTCCATCGCCAGCTTACCTAATAGTAAAGCAGTATCGGGATTAATTTCCGCATAAAATTCACTCGCATTGAGCAAGGTGTCGATTTCCTGCGTTTTGTTATAGCTCTTTAGCTTTGAAAGTATCGAATTACCATCTTTCTGAGCTAAAAGGTTTATTGAAAGTAATAATCCAATGATCAGTAGCACGAAGTTCTTAAGTAGGTTCAACATAAGTTCTTTTTGTGTTGAGGAGGAGTAAATGTTTTTTAGTGATTTTCGTTCAGGAAAATTGAATGCTGAATTTCAGTTTAAGGGTTTTAAAATTTCTTCGACATGCTTATTCCTTTAGGTTGTGTTTTATAATATTGTGGTTGACTGTTTTTTAAGTGCATTGTACATATCATGTTTAGGAATGACTGCCTAATAAAATTGAATTAAAAAACATACGTGTACCAAATCCAAATTGCAGACCACCAAGCACTGAGCACCATGCACCATCCACTGAGCACCATGCACTAAGCACCATCCACTATGCCCTTTACACTGCTATTTTGTTATTTCTGACCTACATTGTCCTAAAATTTATCCAAATTTGTTTGTTTTAGAGATGACAAGAATAATTTTTTATTAGGTTGTTAAATTACATTATATTTTAACATAGTGCTAATAATTTCATAGACTGAACAATTAATTATAACTTTTCCACTACCTACTGAATTGAGTAAGTAGAACTCTTCCCAAAAATAACATGAAGTATATACGGTTTTGTTCAATATGTTTTACCTTTGTTCTATAAGATTGTACACGCTGAAATGCTTTTTTCCGCTGCTATCATGAGTTCTCTTTTTTATTAACCAATAATAATCCGATAATTATGAAACAATTCCTTTTGTTATTTTCATTCCTATTGAATTCTGTAATTTGCCTTTATGCTCAAAAGGCGGGTGAGATTATTTTCTCCAAAACTCAGATTGTTCCGGGGCAACCCATCCGGGCGGCAAGTGATTTTATAGCAGGCGATGCTATTTATGCCGAGGCCTGGCTACCAAAGCCCCTACAGGAACTTTACAATGCTCAACCCAATGCTAAACTCGATGTGGAAGTTTTTGTCTACGAAATTAAACCTCCGCTTTACGACTATCAGCAACCTTCGGAAGAGCAACTTACATTTGTAAATATGCGTGTTTCCGGTGAATTTCTGAAAATTACTCACCTGCTGATTGAAATTGCCCCTGATGCAGCACTAACAGTAGCTTACACCGCACCTGGCTTAACGTTTAAGGAGTTTGGAAAGAAATTCGATGGTCCTGTAAATTATACTGAAAACCTCTCGAAACTGAAACCGGGCAAGCATACCCTCAAATTCGTGGTTATGTGTAATTACGCCGATGCTGCTTCAGGAATAATAACTATTTCGGGCGATGATTTCAGTTTTTACAAAAAACTTTCGGAAGAGCTGAATACCATAGCACAAAACGCGGGAGCTGAAAATGCCCTGATGCCTGTGGCAAAGAAAACAGATGCTGCGCTTGAAGGCCGCATGATTACAGCATTCAAAGGCTCGAACGACTGGAAAACCGGGTTTATTGACGCAACAGATGTGTTATTGATTTCGATTTACGACGCCGACTGGCATATCAGGCGTAATGAACTTACCGGGGCAATTCTTCACCAGTATATCAGGGCTGCTATAGCTGTAAAAACTAAAAATGGCAATTGCGCCTATTACCCGGTTACATTTCAGGAGGATTATACAGGCGGGAAATTCCAGCCACTAAAGTACGATGGCGTTGGAGATAAGGTGATGATGGATTGCGCCAATGTGAAGAAATAGTCTGCCTCTTTAGGCAAACTTACTTAATTTTACCCGATAATTCTCTGATAACTATTTACGGGTAATAATTGCTGATTTGGTCGTTTCTGATGTCATCATTATAGGTGCCGGCCCCACAGGCCTATTCGCTGCTATCAATTGCAAAGGCAGGAAGGTAATTGTGCTTGAGAAAAATTCCTCGCCCGGCAAAAAACTTCTTATTTCCGGCACTGGCCGCTGCAACCTTACACACGATTGCAAACTAAGCGATTTCTTTGATCATTATGGTGAGAATTATCGTTTTCTGAAAACAGCCCTGCATGGTTTTACAAATACCGACCTGATCCGCTTTTTTAATGATCATGGGTTGGAAACGGTTGTGGATAAAAACGGAAAAGTATTTCCAGCCACACAGAATGCGCAGGATGTTTTGGAAGTACTAGTTAAGGTTTGCAATAGAAATAAAATTGAAATTGCATGTAATCAGGAAGTTGTGGAGGTTTCAAAAACCGATTCGGGATTTTTGGTAAAAACAAACTCAGCTGCCTTTCAAAGCAAATATCTTGTAATAACTACCGGCGGAATGTCGTATCCTACTACCGGCTCCACCGGCGACGGGTATCATTTTGCCAAGCAACTGGGTCATTCGGTGGTGCCACCAAAGCCTTCGCTAAGCCCGGTTTTTATCCGCGATTATTCAATGGTTTCCATTTCGGGTGTTTCAGTTCAGAATAAGTCTGTTTACTTGTATCGTGCTCATAAGAAAATCAAAGAAAACCGCGGCGACATAGGTTTTACCCACAAAGGACTGAGTGGTCCGGGAATACTTGATTTTTCGCGGCATATCCTGAGTAATGATGTATTAAAAGTAAATTTCTCAGATATAAATCCGGATGAATTCCGAAACTCATTCATAAAGGCAACGGAAAAGGAAGGGAAAACTGCAATTCAAACCTACCTGAAAAAATACGAACTGCCACGCAGCCTGATATTGCTTATACTTAAATCCATTAAAATTGCGCCGGAAACCAGGCTGGCTGATATAACAAAAGAGAATAGAAATGAGTTGGTTACCGCTTTTTGCGAATACCCGTTTACAGTCGAAAAAGTAGGCGGATTTACTATGGCGATGGTTACAGCCGGTGGCGTGAGCCTCGAAGAAGTAAATCCCAAAACCATGGAATCAAAATTTGTACCCGGACTTTATTTTTCCGGTGAAGTACTTGATATTGATGGCGATACAGGTGGATATAATTTGCAGGCGGCTTTTTCGATGGGGTATCTGGCAGGGAAGGAGTTGGGGGAAAGGGTTTGAAGGGTTTGAAGGGTTTGAAGGGTTTGAAGAGTTTGAAGAGTTTGAAGGGTTTGAAGGGTTTGAAGAGTTTGAAGAGTTTGAAGGGTTTGAAGGGTTTGAAGGGTTTAAGGGTTTGAAGGGTTTGAAGGGTTTGAAGGGTTTGAAGAGTTTGAAGAGTTTGAAGGGTTTGAAGGGTTTGAAGAGTTTGAAGGGTTTGAAGGGTTTGAAGGGATCAATGGTTCAAATGCCTTCGGCGTTCAATGCTTCAAAAGTTCTGCAACTTCTGGTAAATAGTTCTAAAGTTTAATCCTGCATTTTCGAATTAATTTTTTTTATAGCACATTTTCACATTTTCACATTTTTACATTTTCGAATTATCGAATTGCCGAATTGCCGAATTGCCGAATTGTCGAATTATCGAATTGCCGAATTGCCGAATTGCCGAATTATCCAATTGCCGAATTGCCGAATTATCGAATTATCGAATTATCCAATTGCCGAATTGCCGAATTGCCGAATTAT
>JBBQUX010000103.1:0-12007 GCA_038212135.1 Bacteroidales bacterium
CTAGGCTTTATTTATTTTTCACACATTTGTACGACTCGGTAAGGCTCGTGATCCCAATAAATTGGGATGGGCTTGGAAGTTTTATCCCATGGCCTTACAGCACGTGAAGCCGTTTACCTTCGTCTGCATCTGTTATGAAATTTCTATCAGGCCGGTCCATACACACTGAAAATCACCTTGAAAAGCCCGATCTTTGTTCCACTTTGTTGCCATAAGAAGAAGCTCTCTTAGAAGGGACCGGCCTTTTTTAAAAATGCGCCTGCGGTTCTTAGCCGGAGGTATGTACGAATGGCATGTGCGTAGCAATATACAGCAACAACAACTGTTCAGAAATGTACTGCTTTTCATGCCTTGTATTGCGAGGAGACACCTCTGGCTTAAACGCCAGCATTGTTATAAAGTCTTGATTTTTGGGTACTTTTTGATCAAGCAAAAAGTACGAAGAAAAAAATACAAATGAATTTCCAAATTAACTGATTGATCTATTAAATTCAATTAAAATAGTATTGCTTATGATGTCTAAATTTTTCCAGCACATCAAAATAATATGTAGCCCGATTGGCAAAGCTAAAAGCTTTATCTTTGGCAGGTAACTGAAGTAAAACAACATGAAAATCAAATTTAACTGGGGCACCGGAATCTTTATTTTTATTGCATTGTTCCTTGTAGCTAATGCAGTAGTAATATACCTGAGCCTGCAGCAAAAATACGATCTGGTTACCGAGGAATATTATCCCCAGGGGCTTGAATACCAAAAGCAGATTGACCGTTTTGCTAATGCCAATGCGCTTAACAGCAAAATACGTATCAATTCAAATGCAGGTGAACTGGTTATCAATTATCCTGATGAATTAAAAGATAAAAATATCAAAGGGCAGGTGATCTTCTTCAGGCCATCTGACGAAAAAGCTGATTTTAACGACAGCATTCAGTTTGATACAGCGATGATTCAGCGGATTCCCATTCAGAAAATGATGAAGGGGAAGTATATTGCTAAGTTTTTTTGGATTATGGATGGTAAAGAGTACGCGCACGAAAGTACAGTAAGGTTTAATTAAAGACTTACGCGAGGAGAGCTAATAAAAGGTTCACTTATTGATTTTTTCGATATTAATTTAAAAGCCATGGAATTCGGATAGTTACTAAAAGCAAAATCACCTGCCGATTGTTGTAATGTTGATATTATCCTGCCGAAATGTCTGGGTGATATGCTTTATAAATGAACAGTTAGTATAAACCTTAAATTTTTCGAACCATGCCTCATGATTTTTCACTTTCGAGCGGAGTTCTGGCTAACGGCCGCACAGTTCATTATGCCAGGTTAAATGGTACTACTGAGCCAAAATTTGTAGTAGGTTACCGTACCATGTACGACGGGAATTTCGGATTGTACAACACAAAGCTCAATTCCGGCCTTATTTATAATCCTGACAATTATAATTCTGACTTCGGTTTCTGGGCCTATTTCATTTATCCCACAGCCCGTGCCGAAAGTTCAGGATCATATACATGTCTGAATACTTACGACAAGGCAAAATTCACTTTCAGTTTTATGCAATATGCAGCGCATGTTCCAAACGGCGATTTCGTAAAGTTTTTCCGGAAACTGCTTACTTTACCTGATGCCACTAATTATTTTCCAAAACTTATCCTGAAAGATTCGAGGATATTCTATAAAAGCAATAACGGCACATTATCTCAACTTGAAAATGATAATTCTACTCAGCCGTTGATGGATTACCTTAATCCTTCGTTGCTGGAAATTGAAAACCAGGAACTGATTTGCTCGGCACGCATGGTTCATTGGGCTGCTAATGATGCTGCTCACTGCAAAATACAGGTCGAAACCGCCATTCAGCATTTCAAAAGCAACATGGTGGAATACAATAACCGCTTTGGGTTACATAATGTTCCGGCAAAAGTATGCCAGATTATTTGTGATATCCGGCACCAGGGACGTGCAAAAAACGACAGGATTGCCAATGCACTCAATACCAATGGCAACTATAACCAGGCATTTATAAACTTATGCTCTATCGGAGCTTCCAATTACGGCCAGCGGATCAACACTGTACGCAGTACAATTAACGCTATGCTTGCTTCAGGTATATTTAATAAGAAGTATAATTCGGCAAGCAATTCGTTTGTACCTGTTTAAACTTCCCTTTTCAATACAACCTTTTTCAATTAAAAAACGCAGACATGGTTCTGCGTTTTTTATGAATACATATTAATAAACCAAAATTTTTGCTGTTTCATAAAACAAATAATTTCCTTTAAAACATTAATTATCAATATTATAAATAATCTTAAAATAATTTTGTTTATTTTTTATTACTATTTATTAAACAAAAAACAAATTTTCTTGTTTAACTATCCATACAAATAATTAAACACTTTAAATCATGAAAACAAAATTCAACTTCAAGACCATTTTTGTTGCAATGGCCATGATAGCCATAGGAATGTTTACGTTAACCTCTTGTGAGAAAGACGATAACACTGACAACACAATGAATGATGCTCCAAAAAGTATTGCAGCCACTGCGTCGGCAGATCCGCAATTCTCTATTCTTGTTCAGGCACTTGACAAGGCGGGACTGGTTTCAACACTGGATCAGTCGGGTACATTTACTGTATTTGTTCCGACAAATGCCGCATTTAACGCGCTTTTTAAACAATTAGGAGTTTCAGGCATCGATCAGCTCAGTGCTGATGCTCTCCGTCCGATTTTACTTTACCACGTTCTGGGAACCAAAGCTGTATCATCAGGATTGAAAAACGGTTATGTTTCAACATTGAGCCCCGCTGTAGGTGGAAAGTTTGTTTCACTCCAGATAAACCTGATGAATGGTGTTAAACTTAACAATTCCGCATCGGTTACCACTGCTGATGTTGCGGCTTCGAATGGTGTTATTCATGTAATCGATAAAGTATTGTTACCTCCTACGGTTGTTGACCTGGCAGTAGCTAACAGCAGTTTTACAACACTGGTCTCAGCAATATCAGGAGCAGGCCTGGTTGCGGCTTTAAGTGATCCAAAAGGTACTTTCACTGTTTTTGCTCCGACAAACGAAGCTTTTGCCCAACTTGGTTCAGTACCTGAAGATCTAAAACCGGTATTGCTATACCATGTTTTGGGAAACACGGTTTACTCCAGCGAAGTTACAACCGGCTATGCTAAAACGTTAAGCAATTATCAAAGCAACCCAATGGATATGTATATTAATGCATTTTCGGGTGTAAAAATCAACAATTCTGCTACGGTTGTTGCAGTGGATGTTGTGGGGACAAATGGTGTGATTCATGTAATTGACAAAGTACTTCTTCCACCCAGCGTTGTAGGAATAGCAATCAATAACAACAGTTTTTCAACATTAGTTTCTGCGGTAGTTAAGGCCGGCTTAGCTGAAACTTTAAGTGGAGCTGGACCTTTTACCGTATTCGCTCCAACTAATGATGCATTTTCCGCTGCATTTGCGGCACTGGGTGTAAATGGAATCGATGATCTGACTGCAGAGCAGCTCACTCCAATCCTTCTTTACCATGTTGTGGCCGGTAACGTTATTTCATCCGCACTAACCAATGGGAATGTACCTACACTTAATGGCGGGAGCATTGCAGTAAATGTTGGCAAAGGAGTTGTACTGAACGGCAATACAAATGTTATACTTGCTGATGTACAGGGATCCAATGGCGTTGTTCACGCTATTGATAAAGTGTTGCTTCCATAATTTGAATATCCAGGGTATCAGCCTGAAAAACAGTTTATTCAAATTGGTTTTTGGTTAACAATCAGGATAAACAATTTCAGGCTGACATCTTCACTTATATATCCCGGCCGGTGACTTATAGTTGCTGGTCTTTTTTTATTCAATGAGCTAATGCAGGCTTACATTATTTTAGATATCCTTCTAAAATTTGATATTGTGCATGGTTTTTTTTACCTAATGGCAAGTTATCCTTACAGCGATTGTTTTTTATAAGCAGGCAAAGTATAGATAACAGCTATTTAGTTATTTTTAAGCAGCCCATATTTAGTCAGAACTTCTTCCTTTCATCCCAAAACTTTCATTGCCCTCAGCACTTCTCTTTTACCTGCCGGACCTGGTAATTTTTCAACAGTAAATCCGGCAACCTTCAATGCCCGCTTTACGGTTCCTTTGCAGCTATATGTCACAAGAATCCCGTCAGGTTTCATACAATTATATAACTGAGTAAAAATTTCATCCGACCATAATTCAGGCTGAACTTCAGGGCCAAAAGCATCGAAATATACCAGGTTAAATTGGCTATCGCGTAAAGAAACATCTTCCAGCCTGGCTTGTATCTTATTGATAATAAAATAGTCACTTAAAAAGGAAGGATAAACCCAGCCTGCTTCATGAAGTTTTTTAAAGTAACCGGTTGCTTCCGTTCCACCAATCACATTGGCATAATTCAGTTGGGAGATAAATTGCGGATTAACAGGTTCAGGTTCTATTGCCACATAATTAATTTTCCTGCGTTCCTTTTTAGCTTCCAGCACTGTAAGCAAAGCAATTAGCCCTGTTCCGAAACCTACCTCGAGAACATTTATCTCTTTCACACAGGCCGGCACATGAAGCAGCCCGTTTTGAATAAATACCAGCTTCGATTCCTGAAGGGCTCCATTAGTCGAATGGTAATGCTCATTCAGTTCTGGCACAAATAAAGTATGTGAGCCATCGGCAGTGGTTTCCAATATGATTTTTTTCAATTTCTGAATTATTTATTAAAAACTAGGTGTAAGTCGATGGCATTATCCGGCATGGCATAGCTTTCTTCCAATGTTGCAAATGGGAACGAAAAAACCTTCATCATATTTCCTGAGCAGGCAAAAACCAGCTGAGATGTATTGTCGCAGGCAACCTGATTGTAAATTAAGTCGGTCGAAAATGGGGAAAGGCTGTTTTTGCTGTACTTATACCAAAACATTCCTGTACTGCCAGTAACCAGGAAATTATCACTATCCATGGCAGCAGCTTCGTAAAAAGCACCTTCATAAAACGGGTGTAATTCGGCCAGAGTATTATCAGTGCCGTTGTAGAGTGAAATGCTGCCCTGCCCGTTCATATTGCCAAACACCAGCACTTTATCGTTATCTAAAAACAGCAAACTTACCACCTCCGATTGAATGAATTTGTTGTGAATCATCAATCCACCTTCATTGTGAAAGGCAATAAGGCTTTTTTCGTTGTTGAAGGAGTCCTTAAATGAGCCGATTACAAAATTCTTTGTAACAACAGAAACATTAGGGATACTATTTGGATATGTGCCGGTTTTGTAAACTTCTATCCCTGTTTTATCATAACTGCGAATATTCCCCTCAGCACAGGAAACATATAAAAAAGGATAATTGAATGTAATTCCTTCGAACCATCCAAGAGACTGATGTATTCCGGGTTTCACATCCCAGAGTGCAAGCCCGTCAGGCAATCGGAAAGCAACTAAGTCAGATTGTGACTTACCGCATATGTATAATTGTGAAGCAGACGAATTAACTGCCGATCCGCTGTAATCGCCGTTATGAGTGTATATTTCCTGCCAGTCAAGACTGTTTATTAACCTGTATGCCTTCCACTTATTTTCTTCAGGATGTGTAACAATAATGGGATAAAGCATCTGCCGCTCAAGTTCATGAATCTGAATTTTCACAAAATTATTGGTAACATTTGTTCCGTCCGAAGCTCTGAAGCGTAGCTGGTAGATATCTCCGGGCAACATAGGGTCATCAATAATATAATCACCTTTCAGTGAAAAAGGATTTTCGCCCGGAATGATGTTGATATTTCCGAGCATAGGCTTATTATCCATATCCACAAGCATTACTTCAATTGAAACGAGCTTGTTATTATCGTTGCAAACCACATCAAACCTGATAGTGTCTCCGTTATCGTAAATAGTATTCGGACTGGGCTGAGAAACAGAAATTTTCGGAAATACGCTATCTTTTTCATCGGCACAGCCTGCTGAAAGCAAGGTAGATGCAGCAACAACAAAAAGAAGGAAGTCAGACAGAATTCTATTCACGGCATAAAATTACACGAATTGCCACGATTGAAACTAAAAACTTTGTAATTTTATATCATAAATGTCAGAAAAGATATTTGATGCAAGCCATTTTTAACCCAGGTTGCAATATTTTCCAATCCGGTGTAATGACCATTACTTCAATGCAACAAAAAGGATTTAATTACTACTAATAAATCATGAGACTATGTTAGAGAAAATTGATATTGAAAATGTATTATTTCTGGATATAGAAACTGTTCCTGCTTTTGCTGATTACAATCAGCTGAGTGAGCGCATGAAAAAGTTGTGGAATAAAAAGGCTGAACGACTGACAGCCTTTACCAATCCGCCGGGAGAAACCCCCAACCCCGAACAGTTATATATCAGAGCCGGCATTTATTCCGAATTTGGTAAGATTATCTGTATCTCGGTAGGTGCTTATCTGAAAGGTGAATTCAGGATAAAATCATTTTCGGGTCACGATGAAAAAATACTGCTTACTGAATTCGCCGACTTGCTGAATAAACGGTATAACAGGCCTGAGCATCTGCTGTGCGCCCACAATGGCAAGGAATTCGATTTCCCATTTATGGCGCGCCGTATGCTGATTAATGGCATTGTCATTCCTCAGTTACTTGATCTGTCGGGTAAAAAGCCCTGGGAAGTCAATCACCTTGATACAATGGAACTGTGGAAATTCGGCGACTTTAAAAATTATACTTCTCTTGATCTGCTTGCTGCCATTTTTGATATTCCAACCCCTAAGGACGATATAGATGGCAGCCAGGTTGCAGATGTGTATTATAAAGAAAATGACCTGCCACGTATTGTACATTATTGCACAAAAGATGTGCTCACCGTGGCACAAGTTTTCCACCGTTACCGCGGCGAACCGCTGATTGCAGAAAATGCCGTGGTCGTTGTCTGACAAAATCCAGGAAAAAAAGGTGCAAATTTTGGAGGCTTACATTTCAAAGTGTATCTTCGCAAGTCTTACTTTTCATTAAAATTTCGATGACAATGATTGTAAATGACTGAATAACATAACAATATTTTTTTAAACAAAATTAATTATATTTCGTTTTGGTTTTCGGATTTCGATATAGAGACTCGAGGATCACGTCACTACCGAAACCCGAAACCCTTAAAACCCGAAACCCTTCAAACCCTTTATTAATGTACGAAAAAAACTTCCGTGGCCCGCGAAAACAACCCGAGAACCTGATATATGGCATCCACCCTATTCTTGAAGCACTCAATGCCGGAAAAGACATCGAAAAGATTATGCTTTCGCGCGAATTGCGTAATGTGCAGGTTCGCGAAATAACTACCCTGGCCGAAAAACTCGAAATACCTGTTCAGAAAGTACCAAACGAAAAACTCGATTCCTTCACCAAATCAAACCACCAGGGTATTGTTGCCTTCGTTTCGATGATCGAATACCAGCCGGTTGAAGATATTTTGATCCGATCTTTCGAATCGGGCCGGCAGCCGATATTTATTGTGCTCGACCGTATAACCGATGTTCGCAACATGGGTGCAATTGCCCGAAGTGCTGAATGCGCCGGCGTGGATGCAATTATTGTTCCTTCGCGTGGCAGCGCGCAAATTAATGCCGATGCCATAAAAACTTCGGCCGGTGCTTTAAACCTTATCCCTGTTCACCGTAGCCCGAACCTTAAAAACACGCTGCGATACCTCCATGATTCGGGCATCAAACTCGTTGCCGTTACCGAGCATGGAAGCACCGATTACACAACAACCGATCTCACCGGGCCGGTTGCCTATATTATGGGATCGGAAGATGAAGGCATTTCGCCCGAATATCTGAAGCTGTGTGATGAAAAGATAAAAATCCCTTTGTTCGGAACTATCAGTTCGCTGAATGTATCGGTGGCTGCCGGTGTTATCATTTTCGAAACACTGAGGCAACGCAACCAGATTAAGATTTAATTTCCCTTTCCGCTGATGAAGCTGCGCAAATACGTTCCCGAATTCATCGTTCTGGTGTATGCCGTTTTGTTCCTGATCACAAAAAATCCCACAAATGAGTGGGACCGTGTGATTGTGAGCGATGGCAAAGGGTATTATGCATATCTCACAGCTCTGTTTATTTACCATGATACAGATTACGGTTTTATCGATCAGTACGAAACGGACTATTACCCTGCCAGCCGCAACTTGTATAAAGATTACAGGTACGATACCGGGAATGGAATTGTAAATAAATATTTCCCGGGACCGGCCATCCTCTGGCTTCCTTTTTTCGGGGTAGGGCATGCAGCGGCTTTTTTACTTGGGTATGAAACGGATGGCTATTCCCTCCCCTACCAGATGAGCATTGCTCTTGCAGCATTCTTTTATTTCTGGCTGGCCTTACTAATACTGCGAAAAACTCTCCGATTCTATTCGAATGATGAAAGTGCAATAGTCTGGTCGCTGCTTTCGGTTGGTTTAGCGACAAACCTGGTTTATTACACGGTTAATGCCGGAAGCCAGGTGCATGTGTATAACTTCTTCCTGGTAAACGGGTTTATTTATTCCATTCTCGAAGCATGCAAACGAGGAAAGACAGTGTATTTTGCTTCGGCTGCATTTATGCTGGGAATGTTAATTATCAGCCGTCCGCAGAATGGACTAATCGTTTTTGCTCTGCCCTTTCTTTGTGGAAGCAAAGAATCGTTTTTACACTTTTTCAGGAAATTGTTTACCGATATAAAAACGCTTTTGCTTTCAGCATCAGCTATTGCAGTTCCATTGCTGGTTCCGCTTACTTACTGGTACATTAAAACCGGTCATTTTTTAGTGTATTCGTATGGCAGCGAATCCTACGACCTGACAAAACCGCAATTGCTGACTTTCCTTTTCAGTTTCGAAAAGGGCTGGCTGCTGTACACTCCATTAGCGGCTTTTGCAGCTTTCGGGTTTGTATATCTTTTCAGGAAAAGCAAATGGCAGTTTTATAGCCTGGCCACATTCCTGTTTTTTGTGGTCTATTTTCTTTCGAGCTGGTGGATATGGCATTATACTTCATATATCAGCCAGCGGGTTATGATCGATTTTTATGCTTTTATAGCTATTTTAATCATTTTCATTTTCGGTTGGTTTAAAAGCAGAAGGCAAAAAATCATACTCCAGGTTATTTTATGCGGTTTTATCGCACTCAACCTGATGCAACATTTTCAGCAGTTGTATTGGATTTATCCTGCCGGTCCGGTGACCGTAAAATCATATTTCAGTAATTTCTTCAGTTTCAGCAGGGGTACAACTTTTATGATTCCGGAAAATGAAATACGGGGAAAACAATCCTATTCGTCTGATTTCGAAAGCAATAAACCACTTTTTTATACCGACAATCTTTCATTTTCAACACTCAGCCATTCCGGCGAAAGAGCATTAATACTTGATTCTGTTTCGGAAAGCAAACCAATTTTCATAAGTGGTCTTTCTGAGTATAAGGAAGTTCATCCGCTGATTATAAGAACAGGAGGTTTTTATAATCCGGAATCGACCGATTCCTCGCTTGCTATTGTAGTAAGCGTAGGAACATATAAAAACAAATACTCTGTTTCGCGCCATAACCTTATGCCGGGTCTCAAAACAGGTAATTGGAAATATGCCGAAATGGCTGTTTACATGCCTTATGTGCGCTCCGTTTCCGACAGCCTTTTTATTTCATTTCAAAACCAAAGTGAGAAGAAAGTCCTATTGGATGACCTACAAGTTGAATTCATCAGGATGCAGGGGCCAACCCTTCACGATTGGATTTTACCATCAGAAGATGTTATAGATTCCGCTGTCCTTTTCCATACTAACCTCGAAAAAGTAGTTGAAACCCCATGGGGCAATCCTTCTTCACTTACTTCCCGGAAAGCATTTTCCGAAAGCAAATCCTCCTGCATTCAGCTTTCATCGCCTTACAGCGTGGTTTTCGAAAAAGAACTGGATACAATCTCCAAAAAAGATGGCTACCTGAGGGTAAGTTCGCAAATATCGGGCGATAGCCTTTCGGAAGTATTGCTGGTTTTCGATTTTACAAGCAAGGGTAAAACTGTATTTTATAAAACATACCCGGTAACTTTAAGTGGCAGTAATTCCCAATGGAACTTGTCGGAAATTTTCAGAGATTTTCCGGTTAGTTCGCTGAATGCCGAAAAGGTAAAAATTTATTACTGGCTTACAAAAGGAACCAATCCTGTGTATATAGATGATTTACAAGTGGATATTGTTTTTTACAAACCAGCGAGACGAATTGTTTTTCCAAAGTTCTACCCAAATAAAAGTGCTGAAACATTAAAATCGGTTTGTTGTGATTTCGAAAATGCCTGCATTCCTGAATCGGGCTACCTGGCAGAAGTTCCTGACGCGTTTTCGGGAACGGAAGTTTGTATTGTCAATAGTGAATATCCTTTTAGCTTTTCGCATCTGTTGCCATTGACTGCGATTGAAAAATACAAGGATGCATTTATTTATATTACGGCCCAGTTGAATCCCGACCAGTATTCAACCTCTGCAACGCTGGTGGCTGATTTCAGGCATAAAGGGAAGTCATTCTCTTATCATCCGGCATATTTACGCGGGCAAACCCTGAAAGGCCAATGGAATACAATTGATTTCGGTGTGAAACTTCCGAAAGGAATTACTTCAAACGACTCAGTACTTGTGTATTTTTACCTTCCGAAAACGGACGAAGTACTGATGATAGATGATTTTTGTGTGAGCCTCAAGAAAAAATAATGTGACAATGTGATAATTCGATAATGTGACAATGATTGACAAACCATTAATAAAACCAATTACAATTCTATCCGGAAAGAAAAAATAAATGAATCCAATCCACTATGTTAAAAAACCGGAAAACCTCTGGCTGCTGATTATCCTGGCTGTTGCCGCTGCATTGCGGTTTTACCAGTACGGATCGTTTTCCTATTCCAACGACGAACTGAGTGCGCTGAATCGCTTGCATTACAATACATTTTCAGACCTCGTCGCCAAAGGTTTTTATGTGGACGGACACCCGGGTGGAATACAGGTTTTCCTGTGGAAATGGGTTGCATGGTTTGGTGATACCGAGTGGGCGGTGCGACTGCCTTTCGTGATCATGGGAATTATGGCGGTTTGGATGAGTTATAAGGTTGCCCGGTTCATGTTCGGAGTTTCAGCCGGGCTTTTTACTGCCGCAGCCCTTACATTTCTTCAGTTTCCGCTTCTTTACAGCCAGATAGCCCGCCCGTACGGACCGGGAATGCTTTTCGGATTGATGCTGGCGTATTTCTGGCTGAAAATTTTTTTCAGTGAAACAGGTGAATTAAATAATCAAAAACCTAAGCTGAAGTACCTGGCAGGATTTGCCCTTTCAGCCGCGCTATGCATGTACAACCATTATTTCAGTTTTCTTTTTGCGCTGATAGTGGGTTTTTCAGGATTTGTGGTTGCCAGGCGAAATAATATTTTTCAATACATCAGTGCGGCTCTGGTTGCGGCAATGCTCTTTGTTCCTCATATTCCTGTTACGCTTAATCACCTCACATACAAAGGAGTAGGCTTATGGCTTGGTGTACCATCCAAAGGCTGGATTTTCGAACACCTGTACTTTGTTTTCGATCAATCCGTTTATACATTGCTTTTAGTCCTTATAACTTTGTTGATTTTGTTGTACCTGAACAACGAACGCAGCGGGCAACTTCGTTTCAGGCTATTGCTTGCGGTCTGGTTTCTCCTGCCGATAGGTATAGGATATTTTTATTCGATAAAAGTGAATCCGGTATTACAACACCCTGTACTTATTTTTTCGTTTCCCTATTTTATTATGCTGATTTTCAGCTATGCAGGAAACGATTTTGATAAGAAGAAACAATGGTTGCTAACTATATTTCTGGCTACAGGAGTAATTGGGACGACCGCTGTAAATAAATATTACAGTCAGCAGCATTTTGGCGAATTTAAAGATGTAGCCAAACTCACAGCCGAATGG
>JBBQUX010000104.1:0-11918 GCA_038212135.1 Bacteroidales bacterium
TGGTGCATATTACGGTTGTGGATTGCCAGCAATATCCACATACCGTGAGTTTACCTTATGATCCGGGTAACATGTCGATTACTACAACTTTTTCCATTTGTGGGGCACCTTCAGGCTGTGTTGCCGGTTTTTTATACACGATTGCAGGCTCCCCGCTTACTTTTAATTTTTACGACCAGTCGATAGGCGGAAACGGGATCAGAGCCTGGGAATTTGGCGACGGTACTACTTCCAGCCTTTTGAACCCTGTACACACCTTTCCGGTTCCCGGTTTTTATACCGTGAATCTTACCATCGGGGCGCAGGGTACAACCTGCTGGGACCATGAAACGATGGTTCTCTGGGTCGGAGATTCGACTAATAACGCCTGCCAGGCTCTTTTTAGCACCACGCAGGATCCGCTTACAGTGGGACTTGTGCATTATCTCGACCAGTCAATCGGCAATATCGATACATACACATGGGATTTTGGCGATAATCATGTAATTACAGTTACTTCCCCCGGGAACCCGAACGTAAGTCATCAGTATAATGCACTGGGTACATACAATGCCTGCCTTACAGTTCATGGTGCTGACAGCCTTTGTGCAAATACTTTTTGTACAATAGTAAATGTGGATACAAACTCAGTCCAGTGCCAGGCGGGTTATACTTACTCGAACGTTCCGGGTACAAATGAATATACAGTACAGTTTACTGATCAGTCCATATCAGTTGATTCTATTACGTGGTTATGGGATTTCTATGATCCCGCATCCGGAACAACCAATACCAGTACTTTGCAGAATCCGGTCTTCACTTTCGGCGCATCAGGAACATATAATGTTTGCCTGACCATAAGCGGAAATAACTGTACAAGCACATATTGTTCTCCGGTTGTTGTAGGCCAGAGCGCGGGTTGTCAGGCACATTTTACCTATTACCCTGATTCGGTCAGTAGTCTGCCCAATTTCATAAAATTTGTTGATCTTTCGTTGGGCAATCCAACACAATGGTACTGGGATTTTGGTGATCCTGCGTCAGGCACGATGAATACCACTACTGTTCAGAATCCAACGCATCAATACACTGCCGTGGGGACTTATATTGCCCGCCTGATAATTTCCGGAAATAATTGTACCGATACTATTAGTTTACCTGTTGTAGTTGGGCAGAACTTGGGTTGCCAGGCTTATTATACCTATGAACCTGTACCAGGCACTTCACCGAATGTATTTCAATTTACTGATGCTTCAATTACTTTAGGTTCCGTATCCTGGTTATGGATTTTTGATGATGGAACCACATCTACTGAGCAACACCCTATTCATGTGTTTCCAGCCGGACCTGTGTTAGATCCTTATTTTGTCTGCCTTACGATATCAAGCAACGACAGTTTGTGTTATGATACTTATTGCTCGCCAGTCATGCCGCAGAATCAAGGTTGTCAGGCTGAATTTGAGGCACTTCCTGCCCCAAACTCTCTGCTTACTATGAATTTTATGGATCAGTCATTGAGTATTAACGTATGGACCTGGACCTGGGATTTCGGTGATGGAACAACGCAAACGGTAGTTTCGCCGAATAACCCTGATGTTTCGCATACTTACCAGACACCCGGGTTTTATAACGTATGCCTGACGGTTCAGGGCGATTTCGGGTTATGCAATTCAACCCACTGCGAAACGGTAGCCGTATATGATTCCATTCCTGGTTGCCAGGCGCAGTTTACCTATTATCCTGATTCTGCCAGCAGCATTCCAAATGTTTTACGATTTGTTGATCTTTCATTGGGTAATCCAACGCAATGGTTATGGGATTTTGGTGATCCTTTATCCGGAACACTTAATACTTCCACCACACAAAACCCGGGTCATTCTTTCACAACTTTAGGGACATATAATGTTTGTCTTACCATCAGTGGCTCTGGCTGCCAGAGCGTATGGTGCGGAACAGTGCTTGTAGGTGCAGGCTCTGATTGCATCAATTACTTTACATTTTCCCAGATCGGGTTTTCGGTAAATTTCCAGGGGCATATACCTAATAATGCAGGAGGAATGTTTGTGTGGGATTTTGGTGATAACCAAACCGGTACCGGTCCGAACGTAGTTCACAATTATACCTGGCCCGGAACCTATTTTGTAACACTTACCACAACTACGGGTCCGGCAAATCCATGCACTTATTCCTCATCACAGATAATTTCGGTAGGCGACACCACCATCTGGAGCCAGCTTTACGGGCAGGTGTTTACCGGTAATTTCCCGGTAAGCCAGGGAATGGTATTTCTTTTCTCGCTCGACACTACCGGAATTTATATCCCCTTCGTCGATATTTCATTGCTCGACTCTGCCGGTGTATATGTATTTCCAATGGTACCACAGGGCAACTATCTGATCTATGCCATTCCATTCGAAATAGGTTATATTCCTACTTACTATGGAAATACACTCAACTGGCAGAATGCAACAATTGTGCACTTGGGTACACCGAATAACCCTTATAACATTAACCTTATACAGAGCAGTGGAGTTAATGGCGGGAACGGAACAATAGGCGGGCAGATTACTCAGGGTGATTTCAGCGGCTCCATGGTTGATAAGGTAACTATGCTTCTGAAGGATTCAAATGGAAACACTATTCTTTACAGTCAGGTGGATGCATCGGGATATTTTGATTTCCCGCAGCTGGCTTATGGAACGTATTACCTCTATGCCGAACTGGCTGGTTGCGAAACCGAAGCAATTCAGGTTATAATTTCGGAAACAAATCCGAGTGCACAGGTAATGCTCACATTGAGTGGAAACAGTATACTTGGCAGGAATGATAAGCAAATTTCGCTGGATGCCGGAGTAATATATCCAAACCCGGTTAAGACTGATGCGCAAATTACAGTTAAACTGAACGCCGCTTCTGAACTGAATATTGAACTCTATTCAATGACCGGCCAGCTGATTTATACCAAAAAAGAACCTGTTGGTATCGGTGAAACTACTGTTGTAATTCCTTCAAACCAGCTCCCGGATGGAATTTATATGCTCAAAATGTACACCAGTGAAGGACTAATGCTGACCCGTAAACTCGTGAAATCTAAATAATTACCTGTTTGCTTTTAAAAAAGACGGACTGCCGGGTTTTATTCCGGCAGTCCGTCTTTGTTTTTATAACAAGAAATTTGCTAAACGTTCAAAACCCCAATCCCCAAAACCTAATCCCCAAATCCTCACCACGAATCTTTGCTATTCTTCAGCTGATCAATAACCCTTCTCGATTTCTTGGTTGGCCGTCCGGCACCGCGATCGCGGTATTCGCTGTTGGTATCGTTAATCATTTTTACCCTGTCGTATTCGGTCTGCGAAGTGAGATCTTCCATGAAATCAGGAACAAGTTTTGCATTCACCCTGCTTTTGGGGAACTGCTTTACGCGGATGGTTTTAAACAACGGGTTGAGGCTAACTGTAATTGTATCGCCGGTTTTAATTTCCTTCGAAGCTTTTACGTTGCTGCCTTCCATCTTTACTTTTCCGGCTTTGCAGGCATCGGTTGCCAGGCTCCGCGACTTGAATAAACGCACTTCCCAGAGCCATTTGTCGATGCGCAGTGATTCATTTTCCATACAAGTTATAAACCTTAAATTTCGGATTTCGGATGGGCGATTTCGAATTTTTTAAATCCCGCAATCCGCAATCCCCAATCCGCAATCTGCAATCCGCAATCCCCAATCCGCAATCTGCAATACGCAATCCACAATCCACAATCCCGCAATCCGCAATCCACAATCCACAATCTGCAATTATTTTACTTCTTCCTGAAATAAACTTCCATCGGCACTCCGGTAAAGTTAAATTCTTCACGGATACGGTTTTCGGCAAACCGCTTATATGGATCTTTTACATATTGTGGCAGGTTACAGAAAATAACAAACGTAGGATAAGGGGTTTTGATCTGGGTAATATACTTGATTTTCACTTCTTTACCTTTGATAAAAGGAGGCGGAGTGCCAGCGAAAATCGGCAACAGAACATCGTTCAGCTTCCGGGTCGGGATTCGTTTTCTGCGGTTTTCGTAAACGGCTGTAGCTTCTTCGAGTGCCTTGTGAATACGTTGCTTGGTTATTACCGAAGTGAAAATGATAGGTACATCACTAAACGGCGCAATATTTTTACGGATGGCTTCTTCGTAATGTTTATGGGTGTGGGTATCTTTTTCAACAAGGTCCCACTTGTTTACGATAATAACGATGCCTTTATGGTTGTTCTGCGCCAGTTTAAAAATATTCATATCCTGCGATTCCCAGCCTTGTGTGGCGTCGATCATTATGAAAACCACTTCGCTGCTTTCGATGGCACGGATGGAGCGCATTACCGAGTAGAACTCAATATTTTCGAATACCTTAGCTTTTTTTCGCAGGCCGGCCGTGTCAATCAGCAGGAAATCGAAACCAAATGAGTTATAGCGGGTATAAATGCTGTCGCGCGTAGTGCCGGCAACGGGAGTAACAATATTTCGCTCAACGCCGAGAAGTGCATTAACAAACGAGGATTTTCCAACATTCGGACGGCCAACAACGGTAAATTTCGGCAGGTCGGGCAACGTTTCAGGTTTATCTTTATCAAATTCCTTAACAACTTCATCGAGCAGGTCGCCTGTGCCACCGCCGTTCACTGACGAAATACCAAAAATGTTCTTAAACCCGAGGCTATAGAAATCGGAAGTTTCGTGAAACTTGTCGGGGCTGTCAATTTTGTTTACTACAAGGAACGCTTTTTTGGGCGAACGCCGCAGTAATCCGGCAACATCTTTGTCGAGCGGAGTCAGTCCATCATGCGCATCAACCATAAAAAGAATCACATCCGATTCTTCAATGGCAAGTTCAACCTGTTTAATAATTTCATGTTCGAACACATCATCACCGCCCATCACAATTCCGCCGGTGTCGATCACCGAAAATTCAATTCCATTCCAGTCGCTGTGCCCGTAATGACGATCGCGTGTTACGCCGCTTGTTGGGTCAACAATGGCATCCAATGAGCCGGTGAGGCGGTTGAAAAAAGTGCTTTTCCCGACGTTGGGACGGCCAACAATGGCTAAAATATTTCCCATCTGATAATTTTGTTTTGCCTGGTATGAATCCGTTAAAAAATTAATTTCGGGCCTTATTGCCTGAAATACAATGGATAAACATACTGATTTGTAATTTTTTGCAAAGGTAGCTTAATTCTTGCATTTATAAATAATTGTTTATAGCACTGAAATGGAACCTCCTCATTGTCAGTGGATGTCCATCACCATTTCATATTTCAAACCGTTATATTCGAATTCGCCCAGAATCATGAAACCGTTTTTTTTATAAAAGTTTACCGCTTTCAAATTATCGCTTTGCACACCGCCCCATAATATAATCCGCTTTATTTCTGTGAATTGCAGTTCGCGAAGGATATAAAGAAACAAGCTGTTGCCAATTCCCTTGCTTTGCCAAACGTCAGCCACCGAAGGGGCAAAAGTGCTGTCAGTCCTATGGTTTAGCGTTAATCCGTATGATTGCAGACGGGAGCTGTCGTGCTCCGGGAAGCCATATTTTAGTATGGAATAAGCGATAATTTTCTGTGTTTCGTTATCAATGGCAATATAGCCGGAATTTCTGCTGTCGTTTTTGTAAAAACTCATTATCGACTGTTTTTTAAACGGATGCGGGGTCGAATCTTCTTTTCGTTTCAGGACTCAGATTTTGTAAATAGTCTGTTAATCTGTCAAAATCATCAGGGATAAGCTTTCCAAGAATGATCTGATGGTTGTTTTTTGCCCGAACTTTCATATTTTACTCAAAATACGGTAACCGATTTTGGATTCCAATCCGAAAGTAAAAAAGATTTCATTATTATTCCGGATTCAGATAAAATTACTATTTTCAATCCCTCATTAAAAAGTTTGAATTTATGCTTCTTCAGTTTCAGATTGAATTCAAAACATTTCCCGGCCAGCAAATGATGGTAGTCGGATCGCTGCCTGCCCTGGGTGAAGGGAATCCTCAGAATGCCTGCACTATGAGCCTGATTAATATACAGGTTGGCACCTGGTTTTATCGAATGGAAGTAGTTGGTGGCGAAGATTTTACTTACCGGTATTTTGTAAAAGACGATAACTTCAAAACTAATATTGAGGAATGGGGCCCCGACCGGATTTTTAAGCCTGAAAAAAGATTGGAACCATTTATCCAATTATCTGATCGTTGGCGAGCCCAGTCAGATCCTGATTACGCCCTGCATTCCTCAGCCTTTCTGAATGCTATCCTCAAACCGGGGCAAATTTACAAGCCGCCGGCTGTGAAAGCCCGTAAGAGTGATGAAACTATTATTTTACGATTTAAACCTAACGTTATCAGGATCAAACCCGGGCATAAAGTTGCCGTTTGTGGAAGTACCTTCACCCTCGGGAAATGGGTTGAGAAAAAAGCTGTTGCGCTTGGTAACCCGGATTATCCGCTCTGGTGCGGAGAGGTTGAGGTAACTATTTCAGACTTTCCGGTGCAATATAAATACCTGATTCAAAACGAGAAAGGGAAAACGGAATTCTGGGAAAAATCGTTTGATCGGATCGTATATCTTCCCGAAGGAGAAATTCCTGCCGTAATCGAAATCGGCGACGAGAAATTCCACTTTCCGCAATATCCCTGGAAAGGCGTTGGAGTAGGTATTCCTGTGTTTTCGCTTCGGCGGAATAACGGATTTGGGGTAGGGGAATTTACAGATTTGAAATTGTTGGTAGATTGGGCTGTAAAAACCGGCATCAGAATGATACAGATTTTACCGGTGAACGATACAGTTGCCAAGCATACCTGGCAGGATTCGTATCCTTATGCCGCTATCTCGGTATATGCCATGCACCCGATTTATATCAACCTGCTGGAAACAGGCAAACTGGAATCGGATATTAACCAGCAGATTATTGAAGCCCAAGGCAAATACCTGAATTCGCTCCATAAGATTGATTATGAAGCTGTAATGGCCCTGAAATCAAGGTTCTTCAAGCTTTTCTACGATCAGAGTAAGCATGAATTTCTGAAGGATCCGTCGTTTCTATCATTTTTTGAAGCAAACGCTCATTGGCTCATGCCGTATGCTGCATTTTCTTACCTGCGTGACCTTTTCAACACACCCGACTTCAGCCGATGGGGCGAATACAGCAAACCTACACCGGAACTTCTGGCAGTGCTGACTGATAAAAATTCAGCTCATTTCGATGATATTGCAGTTCATTTTTTTATTCAGTATTTTGCCTTTAAACAGTTATTGGAAGCTGCTGAATACGCACGTTCCAAAGGTGTTGTTCTGAAGGGTGATATCCCTATCGGAATTTTCCGCAACAGCGTGGATGCGTGGCTAAGTCCGCAACTGTACCACATGGATTGCCAGGCAGGTGCCCCTCCTGATGATTTTTCGAACAAAGGGCAGAACTGGCGCTTTCCTACTTATAACTGGGAAGAAATGGCGAAAGATAATTATGCATGGTGGCAGCAGCGGCTCCGGCAACTTTCGGGCTATTTCGATGCTTTCAGGATTGACCATATTTTAGGGTTTTTCCGTATCTGGGAAATTCCTGCCTCTCAGGTCGAAGGTTTACTGGGTTATTTCAATCCAAGTATTCCTTATTACCGCGACGAACTGCAAAACCGAGGAATCTGGTTCGATGAGCAACGCTTTTGCAAACCTTACGTCCGCGAACATTTTCTTTGGGAACGATTTGGCGACCTGACCGATTTTGTAAGGGCAAATTACCTTGTTGAATATGCGCCTGGATGCTACAACCTGCACCCCGATTACGATACGCAACGTAAAATTGAGGATAAACTTACGGCTGAACCGGATACCAGTCCCGAAATGCGTAACCGCCTCGAACGGATTGTGCAGGGTTTGTATACACTTATTTCGGAGGTTTTGTTATTACAGGCACCGGGAACGGGCGGAAACGCATTTTTGCCACGGAATGCGCTTCATTTTACCCGCTCTTACCAGGAACTCGATGGACATACCAAGCATGTTCTGAATGAAATTTATCTCGATTATTTCTACCACCGCAACGAAGAATTCTGGCGGGCAAAGGCCATGGAAAAACTTCCGGTAATTAAAAAAGCAACCAATATGCTGCTTTGTGGCGAAGACCTTGGTATGGTACCTGCGTGCGTTCCCAGTGTGATGAGTGAACTGGGAATATTGAGTTTAGAAGTACAGCGAATGCCGAAAGACCCGAAAATCGCGTTTGGACATCCTGATGCTTACCCTTATCTTTCGGTAGCAACCCCCTCGTCGCACGATACATCAACAGTACGTGGCTGGTGGGAGGAAGATCGCGGACAAACCCAGAAATTCTTCAATGAAATACTTGGTAATCATGGGCCGGCACCGGAACAATGCACAACAGATGTCGTTCGGCAGATTATTGTTCAGCACCTGTATTCACCAAGCATGTGGGCGGTTTTCCCGATACAGGATTTATTAGGAATGGATGAAACCCTTCGCCTTCCGGATGCAAATGCCGAGCGTATCAACCATCCCGGAAATCCGATTCATTACTGGCGATATCGCCTTCATCTGAATCTTGAAGACCTGGCAGACCAAACCGGTTTTAATGAGTTTGTACGAGAGCAGATAAGGTTGTCGGGAAGGTTGGATATTTATTAAAGAACTGAAAGCAAGGTTAAAAGAAGACTTGAATGGAAGGAACTGTAATTTGAGTCTTGGTCTGCTAAGGCAGATGCGATTATAATGTTTACTCCGTTTGAAGTATAAAAGGTTTAAATCCAAAATAGATATTCTCGCAATTCTTTACGGATTTTTATAAGCTATAAACACTCTTTTTTAACTTTAAGAGGTTTTTGAACTTTGCTTTTTGAATTATTTTCCTTGTTCTGTCATCACCGCTCCAGGTAAATAAAAAATATACTTTATGAAAAGTGCCTGTTCCTCCCCATGCATATTATAGAAATCTTCCAGGAATATATTGAATGGTTTTTGTCCAAGAATTGCCCTTTCTTTAGCGATTAGAGTGAGATCTACAAATTCAATGCTGACATTACGTTTAGGCACAAAGAATAACAGATTTGCCGGCACATAAAAAATCCCTTTCAGGATTTGGACGAAAAAATCAGGCGATTTCCCGGTCTTTGCTTTCGAAAACATGCTTCCCCACAGGCCTGTTATGCGTACACCGACAATCTGAACATTTTCAGGAATTGTGCTCACAATATGATATGCCGATTTTTTATTGAAAATTTTCTCATACCCTTGCCCCGCAATCTGTCCGCTGGGGTATATTACAATATTTTTGTTGCGTCGGAACCCTTTAAAAACGGAACGTGTGATTGATTTTAATACCTGGGTATCGCGGTTGCCTGTTTCAAGATCGCTGACCCTGACCGCACCCATACGTTTAAAATACCAATTTACTAAAGGCATGTCGTAGTATTTCTCCGAAATGACAGGCGTTGCGGTTGAAAACCGATAGATCTGGCTCAATAAAATGACAGGATCAATCAATGCCTGGTGGTTGGGTAAAAAGAGTATAGGCGAATTGTTTTGTAAAATTTCTGATCCTTTTAATGTGATTTTGTAACGAAAACAAATCAGCAGCCTGATTTTAAAAGCTAAAACCTTTGATAAAAGCACAATAAAGAAGTCTGTTTTTTTCATTTTAACCTGACCTTGATAAATCAAATGTAGTAAGTTTTGGTTAATTGAAATTAGAATCAGGTGAGTAAAACTTATATTTCGGGCGGATATTTCGAAATGGTAATTGTGCTGATTCAAATAAAAATGGTAGTTTTATCTGGAAAATAATCAGCTTTACATGAAAAGACCGATTCTGCCTGTAAATTCCCCGAAGGTTATCAATGCCTGGTGTTCGTATGATATCGCCAATTCTGCCTATATTTTAAGTGTGAACACTGTGCTTTACCCGATATTTTATCAGCAGGTTACACAGCAGGCTTTTGGCTCGGAAATGGTGACTTTCATGAGCATGAATATTAAGAATACAGTTTTGTATGAATATGCCATTGCATTGGGTTACTTTTTAGTTATTCTGCTGACTTTATCCTTATCCGGAATCGCCGACCTGGGAGGGTATCGAAAGCAGTTTATGAGGTTTTTCACCACCTTAGGCTCTTTTGCCTGCATGGGTTTGTTCTTTTTTACAGGCGAAAACATTTTATTGGGCCTCTTACTCCCTATGCTGGCTGTTGTGGGATTTGCCGGATCGCTTGTTTATTACAATTCATTTTTGCCGATTATTGCCACTCCCGACCAGCACGACCACATCAGCGCCAAAGGCTTTTCATTTGGCTATGCAGGAAGTATGCTGTTGCTGATCTTTAATATTTTTTCGTTGCAGAAGTTTCAGTTGTTTGGATTTTCTGATGGTCTGGAAGCCATACGGTTTTCCTTTATCGAGGTAGGTATATGGTGGCTGGCTGTTTCCCAGATTGCTTTTTACTATTTGCGTGAAGAGCGTAAAATGGTTCGTTGGGATGTTACAGTTTTTACCAAAGGATTTCATGAGGTTAATAATGTATTTGGATTCATCAGAAAACATAAGCCTATGTACCGGTTTCTTCTGGCTTTCTTCTTTTTCAGCATGGGCGTTCAAACTATCATTATTGTAGCTTCACTTTTTGGAAAAGCAGAACTGGGAATCAGTGATACCATGCTCATCATGACCATCCTTGTCATTCAGCTTGTCGCGATTCTGGGAGCGTTTTTCTTCGGAAAAGTTTCTGCCCGTTTTGGAAACAGAACTTCACTGCTATGGATGCTTGCAATCTGGATATTTATTTGTTTCTCAGCCTATAAAGTTCATAGCGAAATGCAATTCTACGTTTTGTCAGCACTGGTTGGCCTGGTAATGGGCGGAATCCAATCACAGGCACGCTCAACCTGGTCAAAATTAATCCCTTCGGATACAGAAGATACTGCTTCTTATTTTAGTTTTTACGACAGCACCGAAAAACTGGCCATTGTAATCGGGATGCTTGGTTTTGGTATTATCGAACAAGTAACCGGGAGCATGAGAAACAGCACATTGTTGTTATCCTTATTCTTTGTAGTGAGTTTTCTGATAATTGCAATCACAAAATTGAAGAAAGAGAAATCGTTACCTGCATAAATTCTACTGAAACACCATTCTGGAATAGGGGAGCAGCGATTTACGGAATGGTTAATGAGGAAATTCTTGGATTTTCCTTAAAGTGGAGGGTTCAGCAACTAAGTACCAGTCACACTTCGTTCGCCTGTGGCTTTTATTTTTTTTGTTATGTGGGTTTATTTCAAATCCCTTTTATTCAAAATAAAAACGATTGAAAAAAGGTAAACAGCGAACCATACCGTGCTGCTGATTATTGCTTTAAGCGGCACAAAATCATCAATTTCCATAAAAACATACCTGCTGAAAGGGAAAGGAATAAGGTTATTCAATGATTTTATTGGCAAATACTGAACAATTTCCGGCATAATACCGTCCTTGAAATAAGGGGCATTCTGAAAAATGGCAGTAGCAATAGGTTCAAACATAATGGTGTACAAAAACAGCGCAATAATAATGAATCCGGCCTTTTTGATAATAAGTGACAACAGGAAAGCCAGCGTACAGTAAACCAGGATATCATAAAAATAGGCTGCCAGGAATTGCGTTTTATCGAAAATATACTCAGCACCCCACACATGTGAATATATGGATCCGTTTACAAGCCCTGCTGCAAAAAGAAACAGCGTGCTTATGACCGCCATGGCCACGATAAATGACATTTTGCTCAACAGGAATTCTTTTTTACTGATGCCGTCGATTACGTTTTGGCGCATGGTGTTGTAAACCACATCATTGTTAACGGAAATAATGACAATAAACGCCAGCAAAATTTTATTAAAAGAACCAAGATAAGCTATGTTTTG
>JBBQUX010000105.1:0-11783 GCA_038212135.1 Bacteroidales bacterium
CATTGCCATCGCTCATGGTTGATTTTGCCGGACTTTGCTCAAGACCTATATGGGATAAAAACTCCGGTGACTGGTCTATTCCCATATCTATCTCTCGAAGTGATAAACACTTATTCAGCTGTCCGAACATCATACTCGCCAATTGGTCGTAAGTGAAATATTTTGAGCAACTCTTATCTGAGCGGTACTTGTTGATGCTTTTACGTAATACCGAATGAGGTATCAAGTCTAAAATCTGTTTAAAAACTGGTGATTCTGATTTCTTTCCTAACTTTGTTCCCATGAAAAGTTCTTAAGGCGTTTGTCTGTTTTGCAACTACAAATATAGCCTTTTGAACTTTTCTGCTTTTTAAATTTGTTCGGACAGTTATGAATTTGAATGTATATATTTGAATTTTAATCTGACAATCTTTAGCCTTCAATAAGGGAAATTATTAGCAAAATACTCGTTTCGCATTTCAACAGCCTGTTCAATCGGAATGTATTTTGTGCCCATATCACTCATATCTTTAATGCATACAAATATATGACCGTAATAAAGTTAAAACATACAGGAAAAACACATATTTGTTACACCAAAATAAAGATAGCTCATTTGTGCTCTATTGCTGAATAATTGACTCTTAACCCATATAGATTTTGTATGGGAAATGCTTGCATTCATAATATAATAGTTGATTATCAGTTAGTTAAAAAGTTTGCATGAGAATTGGAACCTCAAAACACTGATCATTTTACAATTTCCGGGAATAATAGTCACATAAAAAAAAGCTGCTTCCTTACCCGAAAGCAGCTTAAAAAATCCTTTTTAACAGTCTACTCAGCAGCCAGTGTCGCTACTACCTTTGCAGCCGCTAACGCTGAAAGTTCTTTATCAATATGGAACAATCCACCTGCTTCGTTACCGGCCAGTTTCATCTTATCGAGTATACCATGCATGGTACTCTCTTCTTCAATCTGCTCCGTGATAAACCATTGAAGAAAACTGCCGGTGGTATAATCCTTGTTAGTCACGGCAACTTCATACAGGTTATTTATTGAAGCGGTAATAAACTCTTCGTGCGTCATTACTTTCTCAAATACATCCAACAAGGAAGTATACTCTGCGGTAGGGTTGTCGAGAGCAAGTAACTTGCTGTACCCGTTCCTGTCATTCAGGTAATGCACAAATTTGAGCTGATGCATACGCTCTTCATCCGTTTGTTTATAAAGAAATGCTGCTGCTCCGGGATACCCGTTCACCTGGCACCATGATGCCATCGAGAGGTATAAACGCGAGGAGTGTTCCTCATTTTTGATTTGTTTAATAATGGCTGCTTCAACTGCTTCTTTTATCATAGTAATAAATATTAAGTATTTTAATACCCTTTAGGTTCAAAGGTAAAACAAACAACTGCCTGTTCCTGTTCAAAACAAACGCTACAATCAGTCTACGTATTCTTCAGGGCTTCGGCTCCGCTTACTATTTCGAGGATTTCCTTCGTAATTGCGGCTTGTCGGGCTTTGTTGTAGGCAAGGTTAAGCTCTTTTATAAGGTCACCGGCATTTTCGGTAGCCTGGTGCATGGCGGTCATACGTGCGCCATGCTCGGAGGCATTCGAATCAAGAACGGCTTTGTAGAACTGAATTCTAAGCGACTTTGGTATCAATTCATCTACAATCTCTTCTTTCGAAGGTAAAAAGATGAAATCTGTATTCACTTTCGACACTATTTCGCTTTGTGCCGGAGCCTCAACAGGGAGAAACTGTTCAACCGTAATTTTCTGAACAGCAGCATTTTTAAACTGGTTGTAAACAATATCAATCCGGTCAAAATGTTTAGTGGCAAAAGAATCCATCACACCTGTAGCGATCGCAGATACATTTTCATAAGTCAGGTTGTCGAAAACAGAATCGTGCGATGAAATAACCTTATACCCTCTTTTGCTGAAAAACTCGCTGGCTTTCCGGCCAATAGTAAGCACACTCACATTACCTGAACTGTTTTGTGATGCATACTCATTCTGTATCCGCTGAACTGCTGTGCGAAGAATGTTCGTATTAAAAGCACCGCACAATCCACGATTAGAAGTAATCACTACCAGCAATACCTTTTCAGGATTACGCTGTTCAGTATACATATTACCATCACCTGAATCGAGACTTGCGCTCAGGTTTTGCAGTATATCCTTAAGCTTCGCAGCATACGGACGCATTTTCAGAATAGCATTCTGGGCTCTGCGCAACTTTGAGGCTGCAACCATTTTCATGGCACTTGTGATCTGCTGTGTCGATTTTACCGAAGCGATCCTGATCCTTACTTCCTTGAGATTCGCCATAGATTTGGGTTAATCAATAAAAGCTGCATTCCTTCCGGGTTAAGAGGCTGCAGGTACTTTATTTAATATACTTGGCAGCTGTTTCTTTAGCAATTTTGTCGATGCTTGCAAGTATCTGGTCATCCAGCTTCCCTTGCTTCAGGTCGGCCAGAAGTTCTTTGTGGCTGACTTCCAGATGATGCAGGAATTCCACTTCAAAATCGTGAATTGAACTTACCGGAATCTTTTGCAGTAAACCACGTGTGCCGCATGCAATAATGGCAATCTGTTTTTCGACAGGAACCGGTGAATATTGTGGCTGTTTCAGGATTTCGACATTACGGGCTCCTTTTTCAAGGATATTCTTGGTAGCAGCATCAAGGTCAGAACCGAATTTCGAGAACGCTTCGAGTTCGCGGTATTCAGCTTGCGCAAGTTTAAGAGTACCGGCAACTTTTTTCATGGCTTTTATCTGGGCATTACCACCCACACGCGATACCGAAATGCCTACGTTGATAGCAGGGCGTATACCGGAATTGAAAAGGGTCGTTTCGAGGAAAATCTGCCCGTCGGTAATCGAAATTACGTTGGTAGGAATATATGCTGATACGTCGCCGGCCTGGGTTTCAATTATGGGTAAAGCAGTAAGTGACCCTCCGCCTTTAACCAGATGCCTGATTGATTCAGGAAGGTCGTTCATTTGTTTTGCAATTTCATCGCTCTTGATTATTTTGGCAGCACGCTCGAGCAGGCGTGAGTGCAGGTAGAATACATCACCCGGATAGGCTTCGCGTCCCGGTGGGCGGCGGAGCAGCAGTGAAACTTCGCGGTATGCCACAGCCTGTTTCGAGAGGTCATCGTAAATTACCAAAGCCGGACGCCCTGTATCGCGTAAAAACTCACCGATAGCAGCACCTGTAAAAGGAGCATAGAACTGCATGGCAGCAGGATCGCTGGCCGTAGCCATAACAATGGTTGTATAAGCCATAGCACCATGATCTTCGAGAGTTTTTACAATATTGGCAACCGTCGATCCTTTCTGGCCGATAGCCACATAGATGCAAAAAACAGGTTCGCCTTTATCGAAGAATTGCTTCTGGTTAATGATGGTATCAATTGCGATAGCCGATTTACCGGTCTGGCGGTCGCCGATAATAAGTTCGCGCTGACCACGGCCGATAGGAATCATTGCATCAATAGCTTTGATACCGGTTTGCAGCGGCTCGGTAACAGGCTGGCGGAAAATAACACCGGGTGCTTTGCGCTCGAGCGGCATTTCGAAAAGCTCGCCTTTTATTTCGCCTTTCCCATCGATAGGTTCGCCGAGCGTGTTAATAACGCGGCCAAGCATTCCGGCACCAACTTTTATACTGGCGATACGTTTTGTACGCTCAACTTTATCGCCTTCCTTTATATCTTTTGCATCGCCTAAAAGTACAACGCCCACATTATCTTCTTCAAGATTGAGTACAATCCCTTTGGTATCGGTTTTAACAAATTTGACAAGTTCGCCCGATTGTGCGTTGGTGAGGCCGTAAACACGGGCAATTCCGTCGCCTACCTGCAACACAGATCCTATTTCTTTTATTTCGGCTTCAGTTGAAAAACCGGCCAATTCCTGCCGCAGTATTGCAGTTACTTCTGCGGGTTTAATTTCTGCCATAGTGGTAATATGAGTTAATGGTGAATGGTGAAAGGAAAATGCTTGCCGGCCTGAAATGGACTTTAAACCCTAAACTCTGACACCTGATACCTTTTTCTTAAAATCCTTTTATAAACAGATTTTTTTCAAAATCCTTTTTAAGTTCTTTTATTTTTGTTGCAAGACTTTGGTCAATCTGAAAGTTATCAATGTTAATAACAAAACCTCCAATAAGGTCTTCGTTGGTTTTTTCAACCAGGTCGATTTTTTTATCAGTAAGTTTACTGAGAATGTCAAGTACGCCGGCCTTTTCATTGGCAACCAGAGAAATAGCTGAAGTTACATAAGCTGTTTTAATGCCTTTGGATATTTTATAAAGATCATTAAAGGCTTCAGTAATTGAAGGAAGGTAGCGTTCGCGGCGTTTACGTACCATCAGATTCATAAAGTTGAGTGACATCCTGTTTACAGAATCTCCAAAAATCCGGGTTACTATCTTGTTCTTTTTATCAGCATGTATAACCGGATTTTGCAGCATACGGACGAAATCACGATTCGAGGTACAAACATTACCAAGCTGTGCCATATCCTCATTTGTTTTTTCAACTATGCCTTTTTCAGTGGCAAGATCGAAAAACGCAGCAGCATAACGTAAGGTTATTTTGGTATAACTCATTTGAGGTTCTGTGAGGTTTCTGCTTAATTAATTTTTACTTCTTTCAGGAGTTTCTCGGTGAGTTGCTGCTGTTGCAGTTTATTCTCGAGCTCTTTACCAATCAGTTTTTCAGCAATTTCGATGGAGATGGAAGCAATCTGGTTTTTAAGGTCGTTAATGGCGGCCATTTTCTCGAACTGAATGTTTTCGCGGGCATTTTCCAATATGCGGGTCGATTCTTCAGCAGCTTTTGCCCGTGCTTCATCCAGAATTGCTTCTTTCACTTTGCGGGCATCACGCATCAAGGCATCGCGCTCATCCTTAGCATCGCGGAGCAACTGCTCGTTACCTGACTTTAAGAGAAGCATTTCCTTTTTTGCATCATTGGCAGCCTCAAGGGCTTTTTCGATGGTATCTTCCCTTTGATGTATGCCTTTCATGATCGGCCCCCATGCATATTTTGCAAGTATATACATTACCAGGCTGAATGAAACCAACATCCAGAAAATGAGTCCTATACCGGGAGTAACTAATTGCATAGTTCAGGGTATGTGTAGTTAATATTATTAATTTTTTTTAAACAATCCGGGTAACATTCAGCCACTGCATCCCTGCCAGTTGCAGGGATACTGTAGCCGAAAACTGTTTTTACAGGAACAGGATGAGCAGACAAACTACAATAGCGAAGAAAGCAACCCCTTCGATAAGAGCAGCAGCCACAATCATGTTCGAACGGATATCGCCAACGCTCTCAGGCTGGCGGGCAATGGACTCGAGTGCCGAAGCACCGATTTTCCCAATACCGATACCTGCACCGATAGCTGCAATACCAGCACCAATACCGGCACCCATTTTTGCAACGGGGGCAAGGTTTGCTGCTTCTTGTAATAAAACGCTTAAGAGTGACATAAGAATTGAATTATGGTGATTAATAAAAAGATTTAGTGTTCAGTAGTGTGTTCTTCGGGGTGATGATGTTCTTCCATAGCCATTCCAAAATAAATGGATGAAAGCAGTGCAAAAACATATGCCTGGATAAATGCAACCAGCAATTCGAGCATGGTCATAAATACACCGAAAGCAATGGAAAATACGGATACTCCGTATCCGGCAAAAATATTCATGTTACCGAAAATAAAGATCAGGCTCATAAAACCAAGCAGGATAATATGCCCGGCAGTGATGTTGGCAAACAAACGGACCATCAAAACAAATGGCTTAGTCAACACTCCCAGGAACTCAACCAAAGGCATAAGCGGTATTGGGAATTTAAGCCACCATGGTACGCCGGGAGCATTGAAAATATGCATCCAGTAATTCTTGTTTCCAATAAATGTAGTAATCACAAAAGTGAAAAGAGCCAGTACCATTGTAATGGCAATATTTCCGGTAAGGTTTGCCCCTCCAGGGAAAATTGGCACAAGACCAAGCAGGTTATTGAAAAAGATGAAGAAAAACACCGTCAGCAGGAAAGGCATAAAACGTTTGTATTTCTTTTTTCCAAGACCGGGAATAGCAATATCGTCGCGAACGAAAAGGATTATAGGTTCCAGTATGGATTGCAGTCCTTTGGGAGCTGTATCAGGGTGCTTCTTGTAACGGTTTGCGATTGAAATAAAAATTAAACAGAGCAGCAACAAGCTGATAAACAGAGAGACTACATTTTTGGTAATCGAAAAATCGAGTGGAATTTTAGCTGAAGCATCAACGGTTCCATCTTCAGTTACCTTAATAATTTTACCTTTATTGTCGCCTTCGGTCATCAGTTTGTACCCCTTGTAGGCATCGTGACCATGGTGAAAATTGCTTGAACTGAAAGAAACCAGTTTGCCGTTATCAATCAATATTACGGGTAATGGAATGGAAAGATGGAAATCGTTATATGTCAGGATGTGCCACTCGTGTGCATCAACAATATGGTCGATAATCATTGCTCCGGCATCGAATGCTTTTTCGTCGTGTGCGCCTTCGTGTGCCTGTACATGGTGAGTTGTAACAGTGTCGTTAGTGTTGGTATTGGCAAATGTACTCCCTGCGACAAACAAGGTAATAATTGCGATCTGTAACCTGACTGTAGATAGTAACTTTCTGACCATTAGCCTAATTTACAATTAAAGTGCAATATTAGTAATATTTCGTGAAAAAAGCCCTCTATTCATCCCCAAAATACAATTTTCTTTCAAATTCCATTCACAGGAATGAATAAATCATTCCTGTTAAATGTGTTCAACCTGCAATTCTCAATAAAAAGTCTGTTCTGATAATTGTCGCAGTATAAACTGTTGTGATAATACGCATGAATACGAACCGTATTGAAATGAGAAAGCGGCTTAGTGTAAACCTAAATCAGGTACTTTTGTTTGACAAAACAGGAAAGATATGGAGTTTACAGTTTTCTCGGATGATTCGTTTATGCGTGAAGCTCTAAAGGAAGCCCACAAAGCCTTAAAAAAGGATGAAGTTCCGATTGGAGCCGTTATTGTGTGCGAAAACCGCATAATTGCCAGAGCTCACAACCTTACTGAACAACTAAATGATGTTACTGCTCATGCCGAAATGCAGGCTTATACCTCAGCTTCGGGATTTATGGGAGGCAAATACCTTGAAGGATGCACTTTATATGTGACCGTCGAACCTTGCGTGATGTGTGCGGGAGCTTCGTTCTGGACACAAATAAGCCGTATAGTTTATGGTGCTCCTGATATAAAACGAGGATACTCCCTGCTAAGTTCGTCGGTTCTGCATCCGCGCACTAAAGTTACCAGCGGAATACTGGCAGAAGAATGTGGCGAGTTGATGAAGGATTTCTTCCGAAAAAAAAGATAAGTGTCTGATAATATGTCAGCAGTAGAATGGAGCAGTGTATATTAGCGAATTGATTTATTAAGTGTGTCAGACATATGCGACACAATATGCCGGAATTTGTACTTTTGCGTCTGTTTCGTTAAACAGCAACAAGGTGAAGAATATAAGATATTTTACGAATGGGGTTGACGTAATTGAGTGGGACCAGGAGTTGTGCATGCATTCAGGAAAATGTTTGAAAAACATTCCATACATTAATGAAAAGCCCGGAGTATATAGTATAAGTGTGTCGGAGCGTGAGTATCAGATTATTCTAAGTCAGGCTGATTATTGTCCGGCAAGGGCACTTAAAATAAAAGAACAGAAATAAAAGGCCATCATAATTTCTTCCTTTTTATTCGTGTTACGATCAGGAATTTCTCTCCTTTCAATCCCTGATAATTTTCTGTAAATGAACTCAAATCATGGATTGAAGCGTTTAAATGTACTTTGGAACGTTTTTTGAACGTTACTACTTCAAACTTAAACTTCATGCCAAAGGCTCTCCTTATATTTTTACTCTTATTCAGCATATCAGCCTTTCCCCAATCGTACCGGACGGTTGACAATTCGGCTTTTGTACGTGGCGAAAAACTTACATTCCGGGTTGCATTCAACTCGGCCCTCACCGGAAGCATTACCGGGGGCAAAGCTACACTGGAAGTAAAAAAGGAAAATGTAATTATAAATAACCGCAGCACGTATCACGTTGTAGGTGAAGGGAAAACAACCGGATTTATCGAGATTTTTTACAAAGTAAACGACAGGTTCGAAAGCTATTTTGACCAGGATGCAATGATTGCCCAGAAGTTTATCCGCCGCACACGTGAAAACAAATATAAAAAAGACGACATCGTTATATTTCGCCAGAACGACAATTTGGCAGTAAGCCTTTCGAAAGTAATGAAAGTGCCGGCGAACATACAGGATGTTATTTCGGCCTTTTATTTTGCCCGTACATTGGACATTTCCAACATTCAGCCAGGCAGTACATTCGAAATCCCCTTTTTTCTTGATGATTCGGTATATCATTCGCGGGTAATATTTAAAGGACACGAAACTATAACAACCAAACTCGGAAAATTCAGGTGTATTGCCTTCAGGCCAAGTGTAGCAACCGGTTATGCTTTTGACGATCCATACCCGATTACAATCTGGATAACTGATGATAAAAACCGTTTGCCGATTCTTATTGAATCGGAACAATCTGTTGGGCGAGCCAAGGTTGAACTGATATCCTATTCCGGACTGGCAAATCCAATTACAGCAAAACTTCCGGATTAACTTCTTTGATAATTTACTACTGTTGCGAAGGAATCGTATCAGAGATTGCCGTTTCGGTATAGAGCATCACCTTTTCCGTTTCCGGAAGATCGTAGCATGTCAGATCATACCGTTTTATCATTTTGTCAACATGGCTTACCCATTGTGATGATGTTGCGTACCTTGCCGCTTTCATGGCTTTGAGCCATTTCATGTAATCCATGTTGCATTTTAACTCAGCATAATACTTTTTGCGCGATATCATCTCACCAAAATGCAGGTATGCAGCTTCATCGGAATCGAATTTGCGGTAAACGGATGCATATCCCGATTTTGTTTTTGATGATTTAACGCGGCTTTTTACCCCAAAATGATTATGATTCATTCGGCAAAGGTTGCTTGTACCAGCTGCGCTTTCCTGAAGGGCAATACCCAGAACCAGGCTGGCCGGTATTCCGTATATAGTATACACCTCTATAGCCAGCGAATCGAACCTGTCAATATAAGCTTTCGCAGCGTTTTGTGCCTGAATAAAAGCAGTGCAGAAAAAAAGCAATAAAATGAAGAGAATCCTCATGCAATTGGTTTAATTACTGAATAAAAGTAAACAAATTTCTGAATAACCAACTTCTGATTCCTGAAAATGTTCATTTCCGCGTTGATGGTTTTTCCTGGAACAATTTAGCACAGGCCATGCTTTTTGCAGATTTGGTAATGAATTCTGGTAATATTTATGGAAAAACTCTTGCCGTTGCATCTTTTTAATACCAAAATGTATAATTTTATGTTTTTGAGCTAAATCCGATTTATGAAAACAATATTCAGCATTCTCATTCTATTACTAAGTCTGACATCTATGTCGCAAAACCAGTATAAAAATGAATGGCAGCAGGTCGATTCGCTGGCAAACATAGGCCAGTCGCAGTCTGCGCTCGACATAGTTACACAGATTTACAACAAGGCTAAAGCTGCCAACCAGGCTGGTCAGTTTGTGAAAGCCTCGTTATACCGCATGAAACTGGAATCCGATTTCCAGGAAGATTATTTTGAAAAAAGCATTGTACGCACGAAGCTCGATATTCTGTCGGCACAAGCTCCGGTAAAGCAAATCCTTTTTTCGATCCTTGCTGAACTTCACTGGCGCTATTATCAAAATAACCGCTGGCAAATTCTTAACAGGAGCGAAACCGCCGGATTTATTTCCGATGACATTAAAACATGGGATGTAAAAAAGCTGGTGGCTGCCACTATGGAAAACTATGCGTTTTCGCTCGAAGATAAAGATTTACTTAAAAATACCCCGGTTTCGGCATTTGACGAAATCCTCGTTAAACAGAAAGAATCGCAGAAACTCCGTCCAACTTTATTTGATTTCCTTGCACATCGTGCCATCGATTTTTACACTTCATCCGAAGCCGGGCTTACAAAACCGGCAACAACATTTTTAATGGATAAGGCTGATTATTTCTCTCTTTCAAATGAATTTGCTTTACTAAATATCACTTCTCCCGATCCACTTTCGTTTGAATTCCAGGCTTTGAAACTGTACCAGGAAATAGTCGGAATTCACTTGATGGAAAAAGATCCGACGGCATTGATAGATGCTGAAAGTGAGCGGCTTTCGTTCGTTCATGGAAAAAGTATTCTGCCAGAGAAAGACAGTCTTTACCTTGAAGCTTTATATAAACTTGAGAGCCGGTTTAAAAATCATCCTTCATCCACCGAAGTAGCTTATGAAATTGCTTCGCAGTTGAATGGTGATGAAGAGGAAGTAATCCCTTTCAGGGAAGATGAAAATGAAACTGTTCAATCCATTTCTGAAGCTCGTAAATGGGATAAAAAACAAGCTATCGAAATTTGTGAAGCAGCTATAAACCGTTTCCCGGATAGTTTTGGAGCAAAAAATTGCCGCGCGCTGATTGAGAGTATTAAACAACCGGCTTTGAGTATCACCACAAACTATGCCTCCATTACCGGAAAACCTTCGCTGGCGCTGGTAAATTATAAAAATAGCCCAAAAGTATATTTCCGACTGCTTAAAATCGACCCCGAAACCGACCGTGATCTGCAGGAAAAACAGCAGGAAGTACGCATCGAAAAATACCTGAGTCTGAAAGCTGAAAAAACCTGGGAGCAGGTACTTCCTGATGACGGTGATTACAGGAGCCATTCTGCCGAAATACGAATTCCGGCTATGCCCGTTGGATATTATGTGCTGCTTTACAGCAACGACGGCTCGTTTCCGGCCAAATCGGCTATTGTTGCAGCCAACAGTTTCTGGAAAACCAATATAAGCTACCTCAGCCGGAGCGATGGAAGCGGGAAAAATGAAATTGCGGTTTTACACCGTGAAAGTGGCCAGCCACTCGAAGGTGTTAAAGTTCAGGCATTTTACCGTGAGTACAATTCCAAAGCCCGTAAATACGAAAGCACAGCCGGTGATGTTTTTGTAACCGATAAATCGGGAATGATTATAATTCCTGCAAAAAGTAACAATAGCAGGAGTAACCAGTTTTACCTCGTTTTCAGTTCGAAAGGCGATCAATTGATAACCGAAAGCTATTTTTCCAGCTATTCGTATCGCAACAATGAACCTAAAACTATCGTCCAGACTCATTTCTTTACCGACAGGGCAATTTACCGTCCGGGACAAACTATCTATTTTAAAGGTATTGTACTGGAACGCAATGGCGAGGATGTAAAATTAAAGCCAGGTGCCAAAACAGAAGTTTCCTTTTACGATGTTAACGGGCAAGTGGTTTCTAAACAGTCACTTACAACCAATGATTTTGGCTCGTTCAGTGGAAATTTTGTTGCACCGCAAGGAGTACTTACAGGTCAGATGACCATCCGTTGCGAAACAGGATCCGTTTCGGTGCAGGTTGAAGAATACAAAAGGCCCAAATTTGAAGTAACATTTGAACCGGTAAAAGGATCGTATAAACTGGGCGAAACTATAGTTGTAAAAGGAAAAGCGCTGGCTTATGCAGGCAGCACAGTTTCGGATGCTGAAGTTTCGTACCGCGTTGTGCGGCAGGCTCGTTTCCCGTATTGGTGGGGATGGCGTGGTATGCCCCAATCG
>JBBQUX010000106.1:0-11576 GCA_038212135.1 Bacteroidales bacterium
AAAATGGGAATGCGAAGTTGTTTCAAACGATAACGTTGCAACATTTATTAAAGAATTTGTTGTTAAACTTCCCGAAGGTGAAGTACTCGATTTTACAAGTGGAGGCTATATCCAGATTGATGTCCCCAAAATTGATGTTGATTTCCGTACCATGGAGGTTGAACCGGAATACCGCGAAGATTGGGATAAACTGAAAATGTGGGATCTGAAAATGAAGAATCCTGAACCTCTATACCGTGCATATTCCATGGCTAACCACCCTGCCGAAGGAAACATAGTTAAATTGAATATCCGAATTGCTACACCTCCCTGGGATCGTGCAAAAGGCCAGTTTATGAATGTCAATCCGGGAATCTGTTCTTCGTACATTTTCTCACGCAAACCAGGCGATAAAGTGATGGTTAGCGGTCCTTACGGCGAATTCCATATCAAGAAAACCAACCGGGAAATGATGTTTATCGGTGGTGGTGCCGGAATGGCTCCTCTGCGTTCGATGATTTTCGATCAATTCCTGACTAAACATACGGATCGTAAAGCGAGCTACTGGTATGGAGCCCGTTCGCTTCGGGAAGTATTTTATGAAGATGAGTTACTCGACATCGAAAAGAAAAATCCTAATTTCAAATTTAACCTCGCTCTCAGCGAGCCAATGAAAGAAGATAACTGGTCAGGATATACAGGATTTATTCACCAGGTTGCCTTGGATAATTACCTGAGTAAACATCCCGAACCGGAAGATATTGAATATTACCTCTGCGGTCCCCCGATGATGAACTCAGCAGTGCTAAATATGCTTGACCAACTCGGAGTACCGCCCGAAAATATTGCACTCGACGATTTCGGAGGATAAAATTACCAAACCGGCTCCATAGCCGGTTTTTTTATTATTTTCGCTTCTTAAACCACTCCTCACAAGGCTTTTCTTTTTATATGGTTATGAAATCAAATTTCTGTAAAAGCGGATTGACGCTTACTTTCTTTGTCGCTCTTTTAGCTGTGTCGTGCAGTAAACATGAGGAATCAGTACTTGTAAAATTTGGAGGCGAAACCCAGGGAACATATTACGCCATAACTTATTATGCTAACGACAGCATCAACCTGCAACTTTCAGTTGATTCATTGCTTCACCGTTTCGATTCCACGGCTTCCACATATAAACCTAATTCAATAATATCCCGTTTTAATAATAACGATACATCTGCCAGGGCGGATGAAATGTTCTCAATTATTTTCAATAAAGCGACCGAAATTTCCGAAAAAACCAATGGAGCTTTTGATATAACTGTTGGCCCTCTTGTGTATGCCTGGGGATTCGGGTTATCAAACCGCTTGAAAATGGATCAGCATATTGTTGACAGTCTTTTGCCGCTGATTGGTTATAAAAAGGTAAAGCTGGTGAATGGAAAACTGATAAAAACTGATCCGCAGATCCGTGTTGATTTCAATGCAATTGCTCAAGGATATGCGGTTGATGTAGTGGCAGCTTTTCTGGAATCAAAAAAAATAAAATCCTATCTGATTGATATAGGCGGCGAAGTTATAGCCCGAAATACCAAGCCAGGTGGAGAAAAATGGAATGTAGCCATCGAAATGCCAACTAAAAATGCAGATGACGACCGCACCATACAGGCTGTTGTTTTGCTTCAGGATATGGCTATCTCTACTTCAGGAAGTTACCGGAAATTCTATGAGGAAAACGGAATCAGGTATTCACATACCATCGATCCTTCAAATGGTTACCCTGTAAAACATACGCTGCTAAGTGTTTCGGTATTGGCCGAAGATTGCATGACTGCAGATGCTTATGCAACGGCCCTGATGGTGATGGGAATTGATAAAGGCAGGGAATACCTTGAAAAACATCCCGAAATCGAAGCTTACTTTATTTATTCAGCTACTGACGGAAGTTTGAAGACCTATTATACCAAAAGCTTTGAGAAACTTCTCCGGAAAGATTAACTGCAATATTTATTCAGAAAATCTTCAGGTTTTCAAAACCACACGACAGAACAGAAATAATTGAACTTTACTAAAATTGCCATTATATGAAGCATTTACTTTACTTATTACTCCTTTTTGTTTTAACATCAGTTCATGCACAGAACAGCTCATTAAACATACTGCCGCAACCTGTTAAAATTGAACAGAATAGTGGTTTCTACGAATTATCAAAAAGCACAACAATCGGGTATAATAATTCCGAAGGCCGCGATATTTCTGAAAAACTCGCTCAGAAATTAAACCCGGCTACCGGACTAAAGATAAAGGCTTCACAAGGAACCAGGAGTAAGATTCAACTAAACCTGAATGTAGCACCTGATCAGAAACTTGGGAACGAAGGGTATACATTGGTTTCAACATCAAAGGGCGTTGTTATCACCGCAAATCAACCGGCTGGCTTGTTTTATGGTATGCAGTCATTGCTACAGATACTGCCCAAAGAAATTGATTGTAAATCGACAGTTAAAATGAAATGGACAGTTCCTGCTGTTGAAATTACTGATTATCCCCGTTTTGCCTGGCGGGGGTTGATGCTTGATGTGAGCCGTCATTTCTTTACAAAAGAAGAAGTGAAACAATATATTGATGAGATGGCAAGATGGAAATTCAATACTTTCCACTGGCACCTTACGGATGATGAAGGCTGGAGAATTGAAATTAAATCGTTGCCGAAATTAACGGAAGTCGGGGCATTCCGTGTACAGCGTTATGGTCATTTTGGCGACCGCGATTTCCCTAAACCCGGCGAAGTGGCAACGGATGGCGGATTTTATACTCAGGGCGATATCAAAGAAATTGTTGCATATGCGAGAGCCAGAAACATAACTATAGTTCCGGAAATTGATGTTCCGGGTCACAGCATGGCTGCCATAGCAGCATATCCTGAACTGAGTTGTAAAAAAGACACCGGCACGCTTGTAAGCCCTGGGAGCAAATTCTCCGAATGGTACGGAAACGGCACGTTTAAAATGAATGTTGAGAATGCCCTGAATCCTTCAGATGAAAATGTGTATGCGTTTCTGGATAAGGTTTTTACCGAAGTGGCGGCACTTTTCCCGGGGCAGTATATTCATGTTGGAGGTGATGAATGTTATAAAGGCTACTGGAAAGAAGATGAAGGTTGCCAGGCACTGATGAAAGAATTGGGAATCAGGCATGTAGAAGATTTGCAGGGATATTTTATGAATAGGGTTGAGGCTATCCTGATGAAAAACGGGAAAAAACTGATCGGCTGGGACGAAATCATGGAAGGCGGAATATCCCCGGGTGCCACAGTTATGAGCTGGCGGGGAGTAAAAGGCGGCATTGAAGCTGCAAAAATGGGTCATGATGTAGTAATGACGCCAACAACCTTTGCTTACCTCGATTACAACCAGGGTGAACGAACTGTCGATCCGCCGATTTATGCAAGCCTTCGCCTGAAGAAATGTTATAGTTTCGAACCCGTTCCCGAAGGTGTGGATGCTAAACACATCCTTGGCGGACAGGGTAACCTCTGGACTGAACAAGTGCCAACCCTGCGTTATGCCCAATATATGACTTACCCACGTGCCTGGGCACTTTCGGAAGTATATTGGTCACCCAAAGAAAGTAAAAACTGGGATAATTTTATTCAACGTGTTGAAAACCAGTTTGACCGCTCTGATGTTGCAGAAGTTAATTATTCGAAGGCAATTTACGATGCAGGCATTAAGACTTCAGTTAAAAACGGGATGTTATTGTTAACCATGGAAACAGAAGCTCCCAATCTTGATATTTATTATACTATTGATGATGCAATGCCCGACAATTTTACTGCCAAATACGCACAACCTGTTGAACTCCCTGATGGTCCCATTACGCTCAGAGTAATTACTTACCGCAATGGCAAACCAATCGGCCATCTTATAACTTTGAAAAGAGAAGAACTCGGGAGAAGGGCAGGGAAGTAGTTTATAAACGAAGGGCTCAGCCCTTCGTTCTGAAATCTCGCCCTTTTCATGGCTACTCCTCTAAAGCCCTTAAAGGGCGTAATATATCAACGATGACCGCAGTCCATTGTTGTTAACCTCATAAATCAAAAGAATATGGGACAATCTCTTGTTAAGAATTACCTGCATATAGTGTTCAGTACTAAATACCGGGCTAAGATCATCCATCCACCAATAACTTGAACTTCATACCTATCTTGGCGGGAATCTGTAAGGATATGGAATGCCCTCCAATAAAAATAGGCCGTTATACTGATCATGTACACATCCTTTGTATGCTCTCAAAAAAGATCGCCTTAATGAAGTTGCTTGAAGAAGTTAAATCCCATTCATCTAAATGGATGAAAACTAAAGATTTCTCGCTGAGTAATTTTTACTGGCAGGATGGCTATGGAGCATTTTCAGTTAACCCGGCACTAGTTGACAGGGTAATTGCTTATATAGAAAATCAATATGAACACCATAAAAAAAAAGACTTTCAGAACGAATACTGGTCATACCTGAAAAAATACAATGTTGAAAACGACGAACGCTATTTTTAGGATTAAACTTTACGGAAACCATAATTAAACAGAAAAACCAACAAATGATAATACTCGATAGACCCTACATCTCCGATTTTTTACTTGCCACACTCGAGCGCAACAGGATTCCGGTTGTTCACAACAACGTTGTTGATCAATATGCTGATGACTGGAATTTATACCTTGTTTCAGAGGAAGATGCGATCAGGCAATTCAGGGATGATCAATATCCTTTACTTTATACCAATTCCGAAAACTCAATCAGCTGGATTGAAGAAAACCTGGGACAAACTGATTTACCGGGGAAAATAAAGCTTTTTAAAAATAAAAAGCACTTCCGCGACCTGCTAAAGGATATGTATCCCGGCTATTTCTATAAAGCAATACAGTTGGAAGAGATTAAAAGCCTTGATGTTAAACAATTAAAATTTCCATTTATTATCAAACCGGCTGTCGGATTCTTCAGCCTTGGAGTTTATAAAGTGGAGCATTCCGGAGAATGGGCTGAAACAGTCAGCGCAATTATAAAAGAGATTGAACTTATTAAAGGTCTTTATCCACCCGAAGTGCTCCATACCGGCGAATTTATTATTGAAGATTGCATTGCCGGCGACGAATTTGCCATCGATTGCTATTTCAATAGCGAAGGAAACCCGGTTGTACTCAATATTATGAAACATATTTTTTCATCAGGAAAGGATGTGAACGACAGGGTTTATATCACTTCCAAGGAAATAGTCGAAGGTTACAAAGATTCATTTACTGAATTCCTTTCTGAAATCGGCAAACGTGCCAACCTGAAAAATTTCCCTTCCCATGTGGAGATACGTATCGCCGAAAACGGCAGTATTTCCCCGATTGAAGTGAATCCTTTGCGTTTTGGTGGCTGGTGCTCTACACCCGATCTGGCCTGGTATGCTTTTGGAATAAATCTGTATGAGTATTTATTTCAACAAAAACAGCCCGACTGGAGTGTTCTGCTGAAAGGCAAAGAAAACCTGGTTTATAGCAATATTGTTCTGAATAACAGCACCGGAACTGAAGGGAAAAATATCAAATCCTTTGATTATGAAAAATTGCTCGCCGATTTTAACAAGCCGCTCGAACTTCGCAAAACTGACTTCCGGAAATTCCCGATTTTCGGTTTCCTTTTTTGCGAAACAAGTAAAGAAAATATGCAGGAGCTTGAGCGAATACTAATGTCTGACCTGAAAGAATATATTATTTAGTGCCTATAAGCAATAGTCCGTTATTCTTTTGCCTCACGCAAAGACGCAATGACACAAAGAATTGATTTTCAATCTTTTGGATATGGATAAACTTTTTTCATAACTATTTGATTTTCAGTATAATGCAAAAGTTTAACGAAGTATTGTATAAAGAAAACGAGTCTAAAATGAGTTTTGCCCACTCTCACCCCTTGGTCCCCGTAAGGGAGAGTCCTCGCGCGCAGAAGATTGAGTTTTGCCTGCCAAACCTAAAGTTAAAGAAAATGAATATTTTTGCGTAAAATGATGAGTTTTATTAGTGACACTATTTAGAGAAAAATGTATTTTTTTCTGACATTGTTTGCCATTCAAAATTTAACGTAATTTTATTTTGTTCTATTCAAACATGCCTGTTAAGTTTGATTTTGGTTTATACAAATTTACCCGATCTGCCATTTCCGGCGATGACTATTCACACTTTCAGTGAGTGCTGGTCTTAGTCACACTCCTCAATAACAGTTTTCTTGTTTTTGATTTTCTCATCGCGCACTACCCTTAGCAGTTCACGGATTTTTGTTCTCTTTACAGCCACATACGAGAAGAAGTCTTTCACTTCAATCAGGCCTATTTCTTCCTTTTTCAGGTTTCCCTTCTGCATGAGAAAACCGACAATATCTACCTTGTTGAGCTTATCTTTTTTCCCTTTCCCGATATACAATGTTCCCCATAAAGGTTTTGGTGGCAAGGTTCTTTCGTCAGGCAGTTCAATAATCATAAGGTCATCCCTGATATAGGCCGGAATCGATTCTTCTTCGCTTAAAACCAGGTAGGAATTCCCCTCGGCATGCATCCGCGCGGTGCGTCCGTTACGGTGAATGTAACCCTCCTCATTAGCTGGCAGATGATAATGGATTACATGCTTTACTTCCGGAATATCGAGTCCCCGCGAAGCCAGGTCAGTACAAACCAGTATATTGCAGCTGCCATTCCTGAATTTCCCCAGTACTCTTTCCCTCACATGCTGCTCGAGCCCTCCGTGAAAATACTCGTTTACTACCGAACTTTCAGTAAGCGAATCGCTTACCCGCTGGGCAGCTTCCCTGTGGTTGCAGAAAACCAGTGCCGGTTCCCCGCCAAGGTGGCATAATAACTGAAACAAGGCAGATAGCTTATCTTTATGAACCGATTTTACTACATTGCACCGTAGTCCTTCCGGTGCTGTTTTCTTGTCAAGATAATCAAGCATGAACGGGTTACTGATTCCTGTAAATTCCGGAATCTCAAGTGCTTTGGTAGCCGAAGTCAGAATCCGTTTATTTACAGCTGTTAACGTCTGTATTATAGCTGACATTTCTTCCCTGAAGCCCAGTTCAAGAGATTTGTCAAATTCATCAAGCACCAGTGTGTGGATATTGTCAGTGTTGAAATTCCCGCGCGAAATATGATCCAGAATTCTTCCCGGCGTTCCTATAAGCAAGGCAGGAGGTTCGGTAAAATTATTCTTCTCAACACTCATTTTATGCCCGCCATAACAACAACCCGACTTGAAACCGGTACTCATCGATTTGAAAACCTGTTCGATCTGAATGGCTAATTCGCGCGATGGTGTCAGAACCAGGGCCTGTACTTTGTTGTTGCCCGTTTCGAGCCTTTTAAGCACAGGAATCAGGAAAGCGAGTGTTTTCCCCGAGCCGGTAGGCGAAAGCAGGATAATATCTTTATGTGTGCTGATAGCAGCAACCGATGCCAGTTGCATGGGGTTTAGTGCTTCGATATTCAGCGTTGTGAGGATTTTCTTAATCAAGGGGATATTTTAAATAGGTGCAGCAAAGGTAATTAAAAAAAACAAGGAGTTCAGAATGAGCAGAATACGATTGAGTTGGCAGGTGTTATTTTATAATCTGCAAATATTCAATAATCAAAAAAAATATCTGTTTTGATTTGTGTTATGAATTTGAATACAAACAACAATGCCCCACTCATAAGTGCGCAGGCAAAAAAATAGGCTACCGTTTCGGCAGCCTATCTACTGTTTTTGTCTGTTTTAGCTATTGTTGCAGGATGTGTTCTCATCACCGCCACAGCTGCAACCCAGCCGCTGACCCGATTGCGGATCAACACTGCTGCACGATTTCCGGAATTCAGCGTCTTTGAAGAAAAACATCTTAACGGCTATTCCTGCAAAAGCAATGCCTAACAAAATAATGGCGACCAATATTAATTTGAGCATTTGAACTATATGATTAATTTATTTTAGCTTAAAAAGCCTGAGGTTTATGATGCCTGAATTTACAGAAGACTTAGCTGATTATTATCAGGAGTTTCTTTAGGCTTGCGACCCCTTGTCTTTTTATCGCTTTGAATCTGAATGTTTTTGTATTGTTTGTATTTCAACCCGATATAACCAAGTTTAAAAAATACATATGTATTGGTCTTATCAAGTTTCAGGTTCGAAAGGATATTTTTATCGGTTGTCCTCCTGAACTTATTTACATAAACAGCAATTTCCGAAATATGTTTAGGTTCCATCGAAGATTCGAGGAGTTCTTTTACCAACTCTTTTATAGTACCTGTTTTTATTGAATTCCATTCTTTCAGGGCATAAGTGCTGGTTTTGCCAATAGCTGCAACTTCCTCAATACTCAAAATGGATGATCGAAGCGATTCAATGTTTGGCGGAATTCGTTTCGAACGGGTTTTCAACTCCTTACATATTTCGGCAAGCTTCATGGGCCTTCCAACTTCAGCAAGGATACTGATAATATGTTCCGAAAGTTTAACAAGTGAATTACGCTTGAATATGATGTTCGTTTTATCATAACCGAGTCCGAATTCTTCTGTAACCATTCGTTTGCAGATTTGCTTCAGCCTGTCGTTCACGATCTGGCCTGGCAACACAAAGCGATTCAGATATTGCATGATGTCGGTTGGCTGGTCATTTGTCATACGTATCGAACCGCGTTCCTCAATATCATTGATAAAAGCATTGAAATCGAAGACTTCCTTATATTTACGACTTACGAGATAGTAATGCCTGTATGTATTATCAATACTTTGGGTAGCAATAAAATAGCGCTGAAATATTCCTGCAAAAACAAGTGAGTAAAGTTTGCCGGTGTAAGTGAGGCCCTCCTTCTTGTTAATCTGGTCAATCAGTTCCTGGTTGATAACAATAATTTCTTTCTTAAGGTCGAGGCCGTAATCGAAATGCTTGTCAATATTTACAAACCGTTGCGAAATTTTACTGATGGCGGCAGATACCTTATCGGGAACTTTCTGCGAAATCTGTCGTACTCTTTCCCGTGTTATGCTATAATGATCGCCAATAGCCTGCAAGGTACGTTTTTGCGATTTTTCGAGGAAACCATAATTGTTGTTGAAGATATATTGTTCGCGTTCGTTTAAAATATAATTGATCATGGTTTGAACGTAGCCGAACAGGGGGAAATCCTTCGAAATAAAAGCACCTTTATATGATTCGGTTACCTCCGATGGAACTTTGAAATTAACATAACAGAACAGCTTGAAATCTTCAAATCCAAGCAAAGGTTCGTTCATCCTGAGGTCATCAAGCGTGAGACCTGAAATATTCAGATACTTTTTCGACAGGTTGATAAGTTCCATGTCGGTTTTGAGGCCGCAATTCCTGATATCACGAAATGTATTCCGCTCAAGGAAATAATAGAGAATCTTGAAAAGTGTATCCAGGGAACCTTCAATACATACATTTTTGGTTCTCTCCGAAAGGTTTTCCATCCTTTTCAGTTCCTCTATATGATAGTTGATAAGTTTTGATAAAGGGGCCACGGGATTTTGTTTTTATATGATTAGCATTGACCTACAAATTTAAGCAAAAATTTATTGAATTTTACATATAACGCCTAAAAAATCAAAAATTATTTTTACTAAGCTGCTTGCAAATTTCATAACATATAATTCCATTGGCAATTGATGCGTTAAGTGATTCGGCATGATTTTCACTCCCTGAAAATGAAAAACCTGGAATATGAACCGGCTCGTTAATGAATGGAATTAGTTGCGCAGAAACACCGTGCGACTCGCTGCCAATAACAATAATGCCAGCTTGTGTAAAGGTTTTAGTTGTAATATCAGGACCTTCGAGCAAGGCTCCGTAAACCGGGATATTTTTCGCAAGATTTTTAAAATATTCTGCCAGGTCAGTATAAAAAATATTCACCCTTGCAAAGGATCCCATGGTAGCCTGAACCACCTTTGGATTAAAGGCATCAACCGAATCAACAGAGCAGAAAATTTTGCTTATGCCAAACCAATCTGCAGTGCGTATCATGGTTCCCATGTTGCCGGGGTCGCGTATGCCATCCAGTGCCAGGGCCATTCCTGTGAATTTCATGGGAAATGGAATATCTGATTCCGGTATTCCAGCAATAGCCAGCACACTATTGGGTGTAACCAGATCGCTGACTTTCTTAAGTTCACTCACTGTGATTTCCTGCCATTCAATGTTTTTTTTGCTTAGCAGAATGCTGTTAGTTTGAAGCCATTCGCTTAATGCAAATACTTTAATGGATTTGAGTGAGCTCTTCAATAACTCGCTTACTCCTTTTTCGCCCTCAACAATGAATGCATGTTCCTGCTGGCGAAATTTCTTGATTTTCAGTGAGTTGATATATTTTATCTGGTTGTGTGAAAGCATACATTTGTTCTTAGTTTGAGCAAAAAAAAATCCCGGTCTTAGACCGGGATTAAATTAGCAAATATTTTGTTGCTGTGCGAAGTGATTATTCAGCAATAACTTCGAAATTGATAACAACCTGAAGTTCTTTGTGCAAACGGATGCTTGCAGTATAACTACCGGTTTCTTTTATCGATTCGCCATCAACATGAATTTTCTTGCGGTCGATATCAATTTTGAATTGCTCGCGAAGTGCATCAGCAATCTGAATGGCATTAACTGAACCGTAAATTTTACCTGTTTCAGCTGCTTTAGCACCGATTTTAACGGTGATGTTCTCCAGCGATTTGGCTACTAATTCAGCTTCTTTGCGGGTTTTCTGAGCTTTGAATGATTTCTGACGGAGGTCCTCGGCATTAATCTTCTTGTTCGATTCAGTTGCCATTACAGCATGTCCCTGTGGAATTAAAAAGTTACGGGCGAAACCGTCTTTAACCGTTACCACATCATGTGCGTAACCTAATTCGGTTACATCTTTTTTAAGTATAATTTCCATATCAGCCTCCTTTATTTTAATAAGTCTGCAACGTAGGGTAATAACGACAAATGACGGGCGCGTTTAACAGCCTGGGCTACTTTGCGCTGGTATTTGGTGCTTGTTCCGGTTAACCGGCGTGGTAAAATTTTACCCTGCTCGTTGATAAACTTGAGCAAAAAGTCTGCATCCTTATAATCAATGTATTTGATTCCGCTTTTTTTGAAACGGCAATACTTTTTCTTTTTGACGTCAACCGTTATGGGAGTCAAATATTTAATATCCGAATTTCCTTGTGTGGCCATTTTTTTGTTTTTTAAAGGTTACAATTAAGCCTGTACTTTTTCTTCAGCCTTGGCTGCTTTCTTGGCACGGCGTTTTTCGCTGTATGCAACAGCGTGTTTGTCGAGAACAACGGTGAGGAAGCGAAGAATGCGCTCGTCACGTTTCAGGGCGATTTCGAAATCGTTAATCAGCGTACCTTCTGCGTGAAACTCAACCAGGTGGTAAAAACCGGTGGATTTCTTCTGAATAGGATAGGCTAATTTGCGAAGACCCCAATTGTCCTCGTTAATAATTGTAGCCCCTTTGTCAACAAGGAACTTCTGGAACTTGCTTACCGTTTCCTTCATCTGTTCATCAGATAAAACGGGAGTCATAATGAAAACGGCTTCGTACTGTCTA
>JBBQUX010000107.1:0-11552 GCA_038212135.1 Bacteroidales bacterium
TATCGGGATACAGGTAAACCTTACTTCTACCAGCACGCACAATGAAGTATTTAATAAAATTCAGAAAATTCCGGAAATTGTTGAATGTCACCACATTTCAGGCAAATACTCATTACTGATTAAGATCATTACCCGAAATAACGAGCATCTTAAACAGGTAATTGTTGAGCAGATACAATCCATTCCTGAAATATCCTTTACCGAAACATTTATATCTTTACAGGAAGGTTTTTCACGGCAATTACCCATTGGTTAATCATTGTTCAGTTTTAAAAAACCGGTAACCACTAGCAACCTTTTAGAAATTACTTTCGCAAAATCATGATTTTTAACACATTAAACAAATTCGATAGTTATTATATATTTTAGTACTTTTGCCGGAAATTAAACCAACCAATATTAATTCAAATGAAAAAACTCTTGATCCTGGTACAGGTTATCGGCCTTACCATTTTAATGGCCTGTAACTCAGGCGGTGCAGGCAAAGGTGGCAGTACCGATCAGCCATACGGTGAAAAAAGCGGTATTGTAACATATAAACCGATGGATATGATGGGTGTAAAAGTTACCCAGACACTGTATTTTAATGATTATGGAAAGCAGGAAATGCGCGAAACTATGGTTGAAGGAAATATGATGGGAATGGATATGCGCCAGCACACTGTTGATATCAGGGATGGAAATATTATGTATCATTATGAACTTGAGAATGTATCGGGCGGACAGGACAGGGCTACAAAAAACGCGTACAAATCAACGATAACTCCTGAGATGTTCGAACAGATGAAGATTGAGAGTCTGAGTGAAAAATTCAAAGCTAAACTCGATTATAAAGACGAAGGCAAAGAAACCGTTGCCGGTATCGAAGGCATAAAATACTCCATTGCTCCCGACAGCATCAACCGGCAGAACCGGATCACCGGGGTACATTTCAAAAATATTCCGCTCAAGGTTTCGATGGGCCAGATGGAGATCATAGCCGATAAAGTTGACTTTAGCACAAAAGTTCCTGCTGATAAATTTAAAGTTCCCGAAGGATTTACAGTGGTTGATCAGCCCACAGAACAGTCAATGCCTGAAATGCCGGCCGAAGAACCCGGATCAGAAGAAAATCCCCATGATTAAATAACAAATTTCCTCGCAAATATCAAACGGCCTGCATTTCGCGGGCCGTTTGTCATTTCATAACTATGCGATGTTCTTTCATTTTATTGATTTTTAACAACACAAAGACAACAAAAACCAATAATTTGTTGTTTTGAAACAGATATTCCAAAAGAAAACAGGCAAAATCCGGTTAAAAATTGGTAATTTTGCCGCTCATTTTAAAATTCACTACTTATGAATTATGATGTTATTGTAATTGGCAGTGGTCCAGGTGGTTACGTAGCAGCTATACGTGCAGCACAACTTGGATTAAAAACAGCAGTTGTCGAAAAATCAGAACTTGGAGGCGTTTGCCTCAACTGGGGATGCATCCCGACCAAAGCATTGCTGAAAAGTGCTCAGGTATACAACTACCTGAAACATGCAGCCGATTATGGTATTTTACTCGAAGGCACAGCTACAGCCGACCTTCCAGCCATGGTTAAACGCAGTCGCGATGTAGCCGATGGCATGAGCAAAGGCATACAATTCCTGCTTAAAAAAAATAAAATAGACCATATACAAGGCTTCGGGAAACTGAAACCCGGTAAAAAAGTTGAAGTCACTGATGCCGAAGGTAAAGTTACCGAATATACTGCATCACACATTATTATCGCCACCGGAGCCCGTTCGCGTGAACTTCCGAACTTAAAACAAGACGGCAAAAAAATTATCGGTTACCGCGAAGCCATGACGTTGCCGGTAAAGCCCAAAAGCATGGTGGTAGTCGGTTCGGGTGCGATAGGATCGGAATTTGCCCATTTTTACAACAGCATAGGAGTTCAGGTAACTTTGGTTGAGTTTCTGCCCAACATCGTTCCTCTTGAAGATGAAGAAGTTTCGAAACAACTGGAACGCAGTTTTAAAAAAGCGGGTATGAAAGTAATGACATCCTCATCAGTCGAAACAGTTGAAATTGAAGGTGATGTTTGCAAAGTCAGCATTAAAACGCCAAAGGCTTTGGAAGTGATTGAATGTGATATTGTACTTTCAGCCGTAGGCATTGCCACAAACCTCGAAGGTATTGGTCTGGAAGAAACGGGCATTAACTATGATAAAGGCAAAGTATTGGTTGATGAATTTTATCGGACAAATGTAGATGGATATTATGCAATAGGCGATATCGTAAGCGGCCCGGCCCTGGCTCATGTTGCTTCGCACGAAGGAATTACCTGTATTGAAAAAATCGCAGGAATGCATGTCGAAGCCATCGATTACGGAAATATTCCCGGCTGTACCTATACTTCGCCCGAAATTGCATCGGTTGGCATGACCGAAAAAGCAGCCAAAGAGGCTGGCTATGAAATTAAAGTCGGCAAATTCCCTTATTCCGCTTCAGGTAAAGCAAGTGCTGCCGGATCGAAGGACGGTTTTATTAAGGTTATTTTCGACGCAAAATACGGTGAATGGCTTGGTGCACATATGATTGGTGATAACGTTACCGAAATGATTGCCGAAGCTGTTGTTGCCCGCAAACTGGAAACCACCGGTCACGAAATTATTAAAACCATACACCCTCATCCGACTATGAGCGAGGCCGTTATGGAAGCTGTTGCTGCTGCTTACGGCGAAGTTATTCATTTGTAAAAAAACCGTAAACTTTTATGGAACTCATTCCAACCGAAATTCCGGAAGTAATAATTATCAAACCAGATATATTCGGTGATGACCGTGGATATTTCTTTGAATCGTTTCATGAAGAAAAGTTTGCCGGTTTTGGCATCAAAGGGTCTTTTATCCAGGATAATGAATCAAGTTCACAGAAAAATGTTCTTCGCGGCCTTCACTACCAGCTCGAACCTTTTGCCCAAAGCAAACTGGTGAGGGTTATCCGCGGTGCTGTGCTGGATGTCGCAGTCGATATCAGGCAAAACTCGCCTACTTTCGGCAAGTGGGTCTCGATGGAACTTACTGCTGAAAATAAATGGATATGCTGGATTCCGGCAGGCTTTGCACATGGGTTTGTAACTCTTGAGGACAATACTATATTTACATACAAATGTACGGCATTTTACAATAAGGCTTCCGAAGCCAGTATCCGTTGGAACGATCCGGAGCTGAATATTGACTGGGGCCTCAATAATCCACTTCTGTCGGAAAAAGACAATATGGCACCATTATTGAAAGAGGCTAAGTTATTCTGAACCCTTTGCCTGAATACTATTTCCGGAAGTTGAAATAACAGCCGGCATAAACTTAAACTGATTAAATGAGTAAAAGAATCATATTTATTATTGCATTGCTGGCATTTGCAGCCTTTGAAGGCTTTTATTACACAAAGAACCTGAAAAGAACAGCCGCAGATATTGACTACCAGAAAGCTTTCCTCCACAGCAACAAAATATTTGCGCTCGTTTTGCCCGACAAAGCTGAATTTGCGGGCGAAGAAGCACCTCTCGGGCTGTATTATGTCCGCGAAGGCCTTGATCGTGAGTTGATGGTAAATACTTACTGGCATTCATCAACTATGCTTATGCTTAAAAAATCGAACCGGTATTTTCATATTATCGTTCCGATTCTGAAAAAGAACAATATTCCTGAAGATTTCAAGTACCTGGCACTTATCGAAAGCGGGCTGTCAAATGTTTCATCGCCGGCCGGAGCCGCTGGTTTCTGGCAGTTTATTCCGGGAACGGCCAAGAATTTCGGCCTCGAAATTTCTGATCAGGTCGACGAAAGATATCATGTAGAGAAAGCTACTGAAGCTGCATGCAAACTTCTGCGCGGCTCATACAACAAATATGGCAGCTGGACACTTGCTGCTGCTGCCTACAACGTTGGCGAAGGACGCATCTCGAAAGAACTGGAAAAGCAGAAAGCAAGCAGCTACTACGATTTGTACCTTCCGGAAGAAACCATGCGATATGTTTACCGCATTATTGCACTGAAACTCCTTTATGAGCACCCGACCGAATATGGTTATTTTATCCGTAAAAAAGATTTATACCCTCCTATTCCTACTTATAATCTCAGTATTGACTCAACTATAACCAACCTCCCGGTTTTTGCCAAATCCATGAATATCAATTATCGTTTGCTCAAGGAATTTAATCCCTGGCTGCGATCGGACAAACTGCTGAATCCTTCCAAGAAAAAATATACCCTTAAATTGCCGGAAAAAGGTTTTGAAGACTTTGATAAGCTGCTGGATGAAATTGAAAATGCTGAACAGATTTTTAACGATACAATTACAGCTGGTTCCCTGCCCAAATAGGCACTACTCAAATAACCCGGCACCAACTACCAACAACGTATGAATCAGGGCAGCATGAACCAAAAACCTTCGGAAGAACCAGTTACTGAACGTCAGGAATTTCTTGAAGTATATGGTGCCCGCGTTCATAACCTGAAAAATATCGATGTAATAATTCCACGCGACAAATTGGTTGTAATAACTGGTTTGAGCGGCAGTGGCAAGTCCTCACTCGCTTTCGATACTATTTATGCCGAAGGGCAGCGGCGCTATATGGAAACATTTTCGGCTTACGCACGCCAGTTTATGGGGGATATCGAAAGGCCTGATGTGGATAAAATTACCGGTTTAAGCCCTGTTATTTCCATTGAACAGAAAACCACGAACCGCAACCCGCGGTCAACCGTTGGTACAATAACCGAGATTTACGATTTTCTGCGCCTGCTCTTTGCTCGTGCCGGTGAAGCATATTCCTTTGTTTCTGGTCATAAAATGGTCCGCTATTCGGATAGCCAGATCATTGAACTTATCCTGAAGAATTATACCGATAAAACTATTTATATCCTTGCGCCTTTGGTTCGCGGGCGAAAGGGTCATTACCGTGAACTTTTCGAACAAATCCGCAAGCAAGGATTTCTTAAAGTCCGGGTCGATGGTGAAGTGAGCGAGATCAGCTTCGGTATGCAGGTCGACAGGTACAAAATTCATGATATTGAGGCAATTATTGATACTATAAAAGTGAGTGAGAAATCGCTTACCCGTCTCACTGCTTCCATCCAAACTGCGCTCCGGCAAGGTAAAGGAGCCTTGATGGCCATGGAAACCGATGCCAAAGATGCCCGGTTCTACAGCAGGCTGTTGATGGATCCTGAAACCGGGATAGCCTACGATGAACCCGAACCAAATACTTTTTCGTACAATTCACCTTATGGATATTGTCAGCGTTGCAAAGGATTAGGATACATTTCGGAAATTGACCTCGATAAAGTTATTCCCGACCAATCGAAAACTATACGTAAAGGCGGAATAAGCCCGGTTGGCGAATACAAACCCACCTGGATTTTCAGACAACTCGAGGCAATCGCTCACAAGTATCACTTCACTCTCGACACACCCTTATCCGATATTCCGGAAGCTGCCATAGAAACTATACTGTATGGATCTGATGAAGTTATTAAGGTTAAAAACGAGTACCTGGGAGTTACATCATCCTATTCACTTAATTTCGAAGGAATTGTACAGCATATTTTAAACCAGAATGAAGCCGGCAACCCGGAAGGATTAAAACGCTGGGCCGAAGGCTTTATGAATTCCGTTGAATGTCCTGAATGCAATGGCACAAGGCTAAAAAAAGAAGCTTTGTTTTACAGGATCAATGAGAAGAATATTTCGGAACTATCCCGGATGGATCTGGTGAACCTTTCGGAATGGTTCATGAATCTGGAAGAACATCTTGAAGATCGTCAAAAACTTATAGCCCACGAAATAATACGTGAAATCCAAAGCCGCCTAACATTCCTGCTGAATGTAGGTCTTGATTATCTTTCGCTCAACCGCACCTCAGGAAGCCTTTCGGGTGGCGAATCACAGCGTATACGACTGGCAACTCAGATAGGCTCACAATTAGTCGGTGTGTTGTATATCCTTGACGAACCCAGCATTGGCCTTCATCAAAGGGACAATCACAGACTCATCCGATCACTCAAGGATCTTCGCGATACAGGAAACTCGGTAATTGTGGTTGAACACGACCAGGACATGATTCTGGCTGCTGATCATGTAATTGATATGGGGCCCGGTGCAGGTACGCATGGCGGGCATGTTGTGGGCCAGGGTTCGCCTAAATCTCTGCAAAACTGTAAAAGTATCACTTGCCAATATCTTTCGGGAAAGAAAAAGATTGAGCTACCGCTGAAACGACGAAAAGTTGGCAAAGAATTTCTCTCGCTAACAGGAGCAACCGGCAATAACCTGAAAAATATCGATCTGAAACTTCCTCTTGGAGTGTTTACCTGCATTACAGGCGTTTCGGGCAGCGGCAAATCGAGCCTGATCAATGAAACACTTTACCCGATCCTGAGTAAGTATTTCTACCGCTCGGAAAAGAAGCCCCTTCCCTATTTAAAGATCGACGGGCTTAAACTTATCGACAAAGTCATCGAAATAGACCAGTCGCCTATTGGCCGAACACCACGATCGAATCCGGCAACATATACAGGTGTTTTTGACGAAATACGCAAATTGTTTTCGGCCTTGCCCGAGTCGAAAATTCGCGGTTACAAACCCGGACGCTTTTCCTTTAATGTAAAAGGAGGCCGCTGCGAAACCTGCCAGGGTGCCGGCATCAGGGTAATTGAAATGAATTTTCTTCCCGATGTGCATGTCCCCTGCGAAGTATGCGAAGGCAAGCGCTACAACCGCGAAACACTCGAAGTTCGTTACAAAGGCAAATCTATCACCGATGTGCTGAATATGACCATCGAAAATGCGGTTGAGTTTTTTGCAAATATCCCGTCTATTCTTCAAAAAATAAGTACACTGAACCAGGTTGGGCTTGGTTATATTACATTAGGACAGCAATCGACCACACTTTCAGGAGGTGAAGCGCAACGTGTAAAACTTGCCACAGAACTTTCGAAGCGCGATACAGGCAAAACGCTTTATATATTGGACGAACCTACTACCGGCCTCCACTTCGAAGATGTGAATATCCTTCTGCATGTGCTGAATAAGCTTGTCGACCGTGGTAACAGCGTACTTGTAATCGAGCACAACCTCGAAGTAATAAAAGTTGCTGACTATATCATTGACCTTGGTCCGGAAGGCGGTGAGCGTGGTGGGTATATTATTGCCCAAGGAACACCCGAACAGCTTATCAAAAACGAAGTCAGCTATACAGCACAATACCTGAAACTGATTATTGGGAATTAAAGAATATATAAGCTTGAAAAGCAGCAAATTAAAAACACTTTTTATACCTCACCTTTAGCATTATGAAAAGTACCATTGCCATTAATTGTATCAATTCAGGTACAACCAAAACAATACGCAGGGGCACTTCTCTGCATGAGCTGATTAAGGAATTCGGGGTGGAAATGAAAAACCCGATTCTTGGAGCTATGGTTAACAATGAGTTGGAAGAATTGTCATTTGAAGTATTTCACCCTATTTCAGTACAATTTATCGATATCACACATCCTGACGGAATGCGGATGTACCTTCGGGGACTTTCTTTTGTACTTTACAAAGCAGTTGATGAACTTTTTCCCGAGTCAAAACTTCGTATCAACCATTCCATTTCAAAAGGATTTTATTGTAAAATATATTCTCAGAACCAGGAATTAAAAGCTGAGGATGTAGTGAAGGTGAGGGAAAGGATGATCGAAATTGTAGCAGCAGATCTTCCGTTTATACACATGGAAGAAGAAACTGAAGAGGTGATAAAAAAGTTTGAAGCCAACGGCCTGAATGATAAAATCAGCCTGCTGAGGCACAAAGGGCAGAACTTTTCGAGCTATTACAAACTGGAGGGACATATTAATGCCTTTTACGGTTATATGGTTCCAGGTACCGGCTACCTGAAAGTTTTCGACCTCAACAGCTATTACAACGGAATGCTTCTGCAGTTGCCGCAAAAAAGCAATCCTTCACTTGTTGAGAATGTGATAACTCAAAATAAACTATTCGAAATTTTCCAGGAATTTTCGCAATGGATAAGGATTCTTGAAGTTCCCAATATAAGTGATCTCAATCATGCCTGTTCGAATGGCAAATCTGAAGACCTGATAAAGATATCAGAAGCACTTCATGAAAAGAAAATAGGTCAGATAGCAGATAGTATTAAGGCAAAAAGCAATCAGGTAAAGATTATTTTAATAAGTGGACCTTCGTCAAGCGGGAAAACAACTTTCGGTAAAAGATTGGCGATACACCTGATGGTAAACGGGATGAAACCCCTTAATTTATCGCTTGACAATTATTTTGTTGATAGAGATAAAACTCCGCTTGATGAATATGGAAATCATGATTATGAAGCACTGGAAGCATTGGATATCAACTATTTCAACCAAAATCTTTTACAACTTTTAAACGGTGAAAAGGTAGAGATTCCAAAATTTTCGTTTGAAACCGGAACCCGATATTATAACGGTGAAATCATGCATATGCAGCCTGACAATGTACTGATTATTGAAGGAATTCATGGTTTGAATCCTCAACTTACCAGTGCAATTCCTGCCGATTTAAAATTCAAAATCTATGTTTCGGCACTTACTTCTTTAAATATTGATGATCACAACCGCGTAAGCACAACCGATAATAGATTGATACGCCGATTGGTACGCGATTACCGCTTCCGCAAATATACCGCCCGCGATACCATTTCACGCTGGCAAAGTGTGCGCGATGGCGAAGAAAAACATATTTTCCCTTTTCAGGAAGAGGCTGATACAATGTTCAATTCGGCACTTTTGTATGAACTGGCGGTATTAAAACCCTATGCCGAACCTATTCTCCGTGAGGTTCAGCCCAACCAAACCGAATATTCGGAAGCAACACGGTTAATGAGTTTCTTCAGTTACATTAAGTTGCTGAAGCCAAGAGAAATTCCGCCGACATCCATATTAAGAGAATTCCTGGGGGGAAGTAGTTTTAATTATTAATTTACATAAGACTCACTAATTGAAGGCCGGTAATTAGACTTGAAAATGGCTGATGAATTGGAATCGTTGCTTTCAGTTCATGATCCTGGATATCACATTTGTTCCAATTTGACCTGTTTATCAAACCTACTGTCGGTATCTTTGTTGTCTTATAAAAGGATACTTTGGAAAATCAAAATACAAAAAACGTTTTTACAGTTACCGGCATGGCCTGTGCTGCTTGTGCAGGAAGCGTAGAGAGCATGATTGCTTCACTGCCCGGCGTGAGCAGTGCTTCCGTTAATTATGCCGCTGCAAACGTTTATGTGAATTATAATCCGGAAATTGTTTCGCCTGGTGATTTCGTAAAAGCTGTTGAATCTATAGGTTATGGACTTATTATTGAGGAGGAAGATCTTAGCAAAAAGCTTTCCGATATTGAGCAGAAACATTTTAAGGATCTGAAAAGAAAACTATTTGTCGCTGTGCTTTTCTCTGTTCCGGTATTTATTTTATCCATGTTTCATCATATTCATTTAGATTATAAAAACTGGTTCCTGCTTGCCTTATCCATTCCTGTACTTGTATTTTCGGGTTCCGGATTTTTTAAAAATGCCTGGAAACAAGCCCGGCATCGTATGGTGAATATGGATACACTTGTTGCACTTAGCACGGGTATTGCATTTATTTTCAGCGCGATAAATACTATTGTTCCGGATATATTTCTTCGTGCCGGGCTTCAACCTCATGTATATTTTGAGTCGGCAACAGTAATAATTACATTTATACTCTCAGGGAAATTTCTTGAAGAACGTTCGAAAAGCAGGGCCTCATCGGTAATCCGCGGGCTGATGAACCTGCAACCAAAAAGACTTACGGTTACCCGCGATGGCATCGAAATGGAACTGCCACTTCCAATGGTAGTTCCAGGCGACCAGGTTATGGTGCGCCCCGGCGACAGGATTCCTGTTGACGGTAAAGTGATAAGCGGTGATTCGTACATCGACGAGAGTATGCTCTCGGGAGAACCGCTTCCTGTTTTTAAAACAACAGGAACAAATGTGTTCTCAGGAACCCTGAATAAAAACGGAAATCTGACAATTACCTCTACAAAAACCGGTAAAAACACTTTGCTGGCAGGCATTATTGCAATGGTGCAGGAAGCACAATCGGGTAAACCACCTATCCAAAAACTTGCCGATAAAATTGCATCTGTATTTGTCCCGGTTGTTCTGGTTATAGCTATGGTTACTTTTTTCGTCTGGTGGGTGTTTGGCCCTGATCCGGCAATTACTTTTGCATTCCTTACAACTATCAGTGTATTAATCATTGCCTGTCCGTGTGCGCTTGGACTTGCAACACCAACGGCTCTGATGGTCGGAATCGGTCGTGGGGCTTCGCAGGGAATACTGATCCGCAATCCGGAAAGCCTCGAAATTGCCTGTAAAATAACAGCTGTAATTTTCGATAAAACCGGAACTCTAACCACAGGGAAACCCACTGTAACCAAAAGCAACTGGTTCAATACCAATAAAAACCTTAAACAACTTTTATTTTCACTCGAAAAAAGATCAGCACATCCACTGGCTTTTGCAATTGCCGACTTGTACGTGAATAAGGAGATGCTACCGCTCGAAAATTTTGAAGACATTCCCGGTAAAGGCATAAAAGCCATATACCAAGGCAACACGTGTCTTGTCGGGAATAAATCACTTGTGGAAGAAAACAGGCTTGTGATTCCTGCCGGATATGAAGAAGCAAACTCAGTATTTTTTGCCTTTAACAATGAAATTGTTGCCGCTTTTTCGGTTGATGATACTATCAGGGAAGAAGCTGTTGAAGCTATCGGTAAACTTAAAAATGAAGGCGTCGAAGTGTTTATGCTTACCGGCGACAAAGAATCGGCAGCTGCTGAGATGGCTGATAAAGCAGGCATCACCCATTATTTTGCCGGCGTACTTCCAGCCGATAAGAGCCACTTTGTTGCGGATCTGAAGAAAAAAGGATACAATGTTGCCATGGTGGGCGATGGCATCAACGATTCGGCGGCACTGGCTGAAGCTGACCTTGGCATTGCAATGGCTTCTGGCTCCGATATCGCAATTGACAGTGCAGGAATTATCCTTATGCATGGCGATTTACGCGCTGTTGCCCAGGCCATCCGGTTATCGAAAACCACTGTAAAAATTATCCGGCAGAATTTCTTCTGGGCATTTTTCTACAATATTATTGCCATTCCAGTTGCAGCCGGAGTACTTTTCCCCTTCACGGGATTTCTGCTTAGTCCTATGATTGCAGGTGCGGCTATGGCAATGAGTTCGGTTACAGTTGTATTGAACAGTTTGCGGTTAAAACGGGTAGTTTTATGAAATGAAGAAAATACAATATGTCGGATGTTGGATGTCGGATGTCGGATGTCGGATGTCATGAAACCAGAAACCCTTCAAACCCTTCAAAACATTAAACCTTACTAACGGGTAGTAGAGACGCGGTATACCGCGTCTCTACCCACAACCCATCAAACCCAACAAACATTTTAACCCATTGAGCCCACATTCCCATCAGCACGATCA
>JBBQUX010000108.1:0-11086 GCA_038212135.1 Bacteroidales bacterium
AAACTGTTCTCTAAGAATTGTTTTCAGTTCGTCAACAGTATGTGCATCCTCAAGCCTGTGCGGTCCTACCCGTGTGCGGCACAAAGCGCTGAGGTACGCACCGCTGTTGAGGGCCAGTCCGAAATCGCGTGCCAGCGAACGTATGTACGTTCCTTTGGAACAAACAATTCGGAAACCAACTTCGGGCATTGCTATACGCGTAATTTCGAATTCAGGAACGCTCACCGGTCGTGCAGCAAGCCCCAGATCTTTATCTTTTCGTGCCGATTCATACGCACGCTTGCCATCCACTTTTATTGCCGAAAACATAGGGGGTATTTGCATAATATCGCCACTCAGACTTTGGGCGGCAGCGCTTATCATGGCAGGAGTTATATGATCGGTGGCAAACGTTTCGTTCACCTCTTTTTCCATATCGTAGCTTGCAGTGGTGGCGCCCAGTGTAAAAGTACCGGTGTATTCCTTGTCGAAATCCTTGAATTCTTCAATGCGTTTGGTTGCTTTGCCGGTACAAACTATCAGCAGTCCGGTTGCCAGCGGATCGAGCGTTCCGGCATGGCCGATTTTAATTTTTTTGCCGATAAGATGTTTTATCAATCCACGCAGCGAGCCTATAACATCGAAGGAAGTCCAGCGGTAGGGTTTGTTTACTAAAAGAATTTCTCCTTCGGTGATGTTGAGCATGATTTGTTAATTAAATTGAAAAAATAAAAATGAATATTGAATATCGAATAATGAACATTGAACACTGAAGTATTTCATTGAGGTCATTTGTTCTTTTCATTGTTCTTTTTGGTTGTTACAACACTCTGGATTCTCTCAGCTAATTTCGATGTTCATTATTCGATGTTCATTATTCGATATTTAAGCATAAGTCCATTCTACGTTCGATATTCAATATTCGATGTTCAATATTCGTTATTAAACATCGTCATTTGTTCTTTTCATTGTTCTTTTTGGTTGTTATAACACTCTGGATTCTATCAGCTAATTTCGACATTCAATATTCGATGTTCATTATTCGATATTAAATTTCATTACATAACCTGCAAATCAACCCCCATCGCCAAAAGTATCAGCAAAACAGCACCTACAACAATCCGGTAATATCCGAATACTTTAAACCCGTGTTTCTGAAGATATGTGATGAAGAATTTTATGGCTAACAAAGCAACCACAAATGCAACCACGTTTCCAACTAATAAAACGCCGATATTATCAGCATTAAAATGTTTGTAGTCTTTCAATAATTTATAAGCAGAAGCCGCAGCCATAGTGGGTACTGCCAGAAAAAATGAAAACTCGGCAGCCTGTGTGCGGTTTAACTTTTGCTGCATACCGCCAATAATAGTTGCTGCAGAGCGCGAAACTCCGGGAATCATAGCAATGCACTGAAAAACTCCGATTATAAAAACATTTTTATACGTTGGTTCTTTATTTTCAGCTGTGGGATTGAAAAGCTTATCAACAAACAGGAAGAAAATACCGCCAAGCAGAAGCATCAGGGCAACAACGAAAACACTTTCGAGCATGGCATCAATCTGGTCGCTGAAAATGAAACCCAAAATGGCAGCAGGAATAAACGCAACAAAAAGTTTGTAGTAAAAATTTACCGATTGCAGAAATCGTTTCCAGTATAAAACGATAACAGAAAGGATAGCTCCAAACTGAATATTAACCGTAAAAGCCTTGGTAAATTCATTCATCTCGGTGCCGAGTAAACGTTCGGCAATGATCATATGCCCGGTCGATGAAATAGGAAGGAACTCGGTAATCCCTTCAACAATGGCTATAATAATAGCTTCGATGTACGTCATCCTAATCTTTCGGCCTTTTCATTATAGCCACTATTTGCAGTGCAAATCCAATCAGTATCAGGATAGGTGAAAGCGTGAGCCGCCTGAAATCGAACATATCTTCGTTGAATACATTCGGATCCTTCGATCCTCCGCCATTCATAAGTATAAATCCGATAATTATCAGTACCACTCCGGCCATCATCAGGATATAATTTTCTTTTCCGAAAGCAAATACGGGGCGGCTGTTATCATCAACTTTTTTAGCTGCTTCAGAAGCCATTGTTTTTACAGTTTTTGCCATTTTTCAGGTTTATAATAAAATGATTTTTAAAAGCAATTAATGTTTCCAGGTGGCTGAGCGAGAACCGTTTTTTGTAAAATACTCAGGTTTATTTTCTTATGCCAAAATTAATTTGAATACAGGTTGTCAATCTTCATCCTCAGGAACTTATTTACTGCAAACCAGGTTGAAAATGCTGATAAAAGTATTCCCAGTACCAAAATTCCTGCAAAGAATAAGGAGAATTGTTTTACATCCTGCAGGGCTGCAATTTCGGGCATACGCTGCCTGGCAAGATAAAGTGTACCGATTAAAAGCATGATTGCAATTATGGAGGCTATCACCCCATGAACAATACTTTTTTTGATAAACGGTAGCCGGATAAATGTTTCGGTAGCGCCTACAAGCTGCATGCTCCTGATCAGGAAACGACGGGCATAAATGGAAAGTTTTATGGTATTGTTGATCAGTATAACCGAAATCATAAGCAATATCAAGCTGAAACTGAGTATCACAAGTGTGATTTTCCGGATATTGGAATTTACCTGGTCAATAAGTGATTTTTGATACACCACTTCTTTCACCAGGTTGCTGCGGAGAAGCTGTTTCTCAATCCGTGCGATGCTGTCGGTATTGGCGTACCCTGACCGGAGTTGCAGATCGATGGATGCAGGCAGTGGATTATACCCCAGGAATTGCACGAAGTCCTCGCCCAACTCGTTTGAAAGTTCTTTGGCAGCTTGTTCGCGGCTAATGAATTCAGCTTTTTTAACGTAGCTGGTTCTTTCGAGACGTTGCATGTAGCTGATTACCATATCGTCCGCTGCATTTTCTTTCAACATTACGGAAATACTGATATTTTCGCGCACATATTCCGAAAGCTTTTTGCCATGAAGAATGATCAGCCCCAGCAATCCAAGCATAAACAACACCAGCATAATGCTGATGATGCTTGTAATGTATGAAGCTCTGAGTCTGCCGGTTCCGGCTTTATTCTCCGTCATGAAATTTTTTCGATAAGCGGAAGCGAAATTACGTAAAAAATCATTGCTGTTTTATCCCTTTATGCTGGTTAGGATAAATTAACAATCAGAGCGACCAATTCCGGATTAAAAGTGATGATATTTAAAGTTATATGTACGGTTGAGTTAGCCATTCATGCTGATGCAATTTATGTTTCAGCCTGCAATTATATTTCTATATCTTTTCAAATAACATCCTGTAAGCCTTGTATTCAGGATAATTCCACGAAAGGAATCCCTTTTCTTCCCATTTGACTTTAAATTTTTCTTTACGGATTTCAACCTGAGAATAGTAGCTTTGGGGATTCATATACCTGCCAGCTGCGTTTGGGTACTTTTTATTCTGGATTGGATCAATTCGCTGAATCTCTTCAAGAGGTTTATCGATCCGGATTTTGGATTTAATTAACAATTTTGCTTCTGACAGGTTCTGATTGAATTATTCATAGCAAGATTCTGACCCGGGAATTACTTGTGGTGACGATGAATCAACAACAGCATTTGTGAAAACTTGTGCTTGCTTTATGCCCTTAAGCGGGGACTTTATGGCTTTCACACTTTATATAGCCGGTATTTACTTCCTGCTTTTCCTTTCAACAACTTTTTTAATGCATTCACCCACTGGTTTATGGCGTTGGCCGATTTATACTTTTCTACCCTGCCAGGTGAACTTATCTTTGTATCGTTTTAGTAACAGATCAATGTTTCCTGAAAAAAAATACTTGAGCGTTCTGTAACTTTTTAATTCTTTTACCGTCATTAATACAAACCAAAATCAATAAACCAAAAACCAATCCTCCGGGAGTAAAAACATAAAAAAATGAAAACAAAAACATTCTACACAACCATCATTACTTTGAGCCTGGTGATTTTCGCTGCAACATCCGGCATTTCGAACCCTGCAAATAATTATACAGGTGATAATTTGAATAAAAATGAAAATAAGGCTGCTTCTGGCAACAAAGCTGAAACTGTTTCCGGCAATAGTGCTGGTCAATTCAACTATCTGCGTTTCGATGCAAACGAATATTTAACCGAAAGTGCTGTAACGGAACTCCCGGTCAATGCATTTGATTACCTGCGTTTCGATGTAAATAATTATGTTGAATCAAACACATCGGAAACAATGGAAATACCGGTTTCGAATGAGTTCGATTACCTGCGGTTCGATGTAAATGACTTTGTAGAGCGAAATTCCAATGAACCTGATGAAATGCCGGTGAATGAATTTGACTACCTGCGTTTCGATGTCAACAAATTCGCAAACCCTGCCGAAAGCGTAATTGATGAATTGCCTTTAACAGAATAATGTTTCCGGCAAAAACATCCGGAAACATTTCCATATATCTCCAGTCCTGTTAACAGCAGGACTTTTTTTGTGCCTGTTAGTTTGCAAAACAAAAAACAGAGAAATTACATAAATTTGATATAATTGATTGCATATCAATCATTCACCACTTAATTTCATGCCTTCACCTACTGTTTTTAGCCGTAGTTTTACAATGACCGATAGTCTTACAAAAGAAAATCCGATATTGTTATGAGTTTAAAACTCAGGACACGAATTTAACATATTTTCTATATCAAATCGGATGAATTTCAAGTCATTGTTTTCCTTTGCCAACATAATCGCGTGTATCTGTATCCGTAGCCGCAACTTTAAAAAGCGATCTCATTACTTGTCCCGTATTTACTCCGCTTTTGCGGGGAACCGCATTTCCCGGTAAATAAACTACGGATAGCATTTGAGTAGTTTAGTTTTTGATAGAACACTAACGCCAACTGGGTAGTTGTAACGGCAAGGATTGCAAATTTGCGCCAGGCGGGGGATATGTGAATAATGTAATTTATTTTCAGAATTGTATAACACTTTTAATAGCGTTGTGAGTCAACTTTGCAATATCCTAACAAAAAAATAAATATCTGAAAATGCCATTACAACCCATACTGCCAGTCTTCATTACTTCAGGAGTTTTTTTCGTATGGATGCACCCATTTGTGTATATCCATCATAAGCTCAAAATACTCTAAATGTGGTATTTGCAGCGTTCAGTATATTGCCGTCACCAAGGAAAAAAATTTAAATTAATAATCTCATACCTTGCAATAAAATTAACTAACTAATTAAAAAATCATGAAAAACCTTACTCTTTTTACATTGATTGTAGTACTTACCATTTCATTTAACCTGCAAGCTCAAAACTCCGACAACAAATGGGCCATAGGGTTGAACTGGCAATACCAGGATTTTAACACTGTTCACCTAAAAAACTTTGAGCAATTCAAATACACAAAGTGGCAAGGGTATCATTTTCCATCAGCAATATCAGTTTACAGAAATATCACCCCTTCATTTAATCTGATGGGTCAGTTTGGTGTTAGCAGGTTGGAATATTTCAGAATGAAATCAATTAACCAGGAAATAAGCAGTGATAAATTCTGGACAGGTGATATTGATATTGCTTACAAATTTGCCAATGGCTATATCATGAAGGAAACAAGTTGGTTCGACCCTTATATTTACCTTGGCCTCGGAGCTTCGAGTATCAAAGATATTGGCACTGATAAAACCACTTATCTGAAACAAGTTACAGGCGTCGGATTTAATTTCTGGGCCACACAAAATGTTGGACTAAATTTCCAGGCAGCCTATGATTTAATAATTACCCCTAAACTTAATGGTGACAAACGTGATGATTACGCACACTATACTTTTGGACTCAAATTCCGCTTTGGAGCCAAAGACACTGATGGCGATGGTGTTAAGGATAAAGATGATGCATGTCCTGACGTTGCGGGAAAAGTTGAACTTGCCGGATGCCCTGATAAAGACAATGATGGAATAGCTGATAAGGATGATGCTTGTCCTGATGTAGCCGGAAAAGCTGAATTTAAAGGTTGCCCTGATTCGGATAATGATGGAATTGCAGATAAAGACGATCGCTGTCCGAACGAAGCCGGAAGTAAAGAGTTGATGGGTTGTCCTGATAAAGATGGCGATGGAATTGCTGATATGGATGACCGTTGCCCGGAAGTAAAGGGACTTAAAGAGTTGAAAGGATGCCCGGATAAAGACGGCGATGGTATTGCAGATATTGATGATGCTTGTCCTGAAACTGCTGGTTTAGCTTCACTCAACGGCTGCCCTGACAGAGATGGTGACGGCGTTGCGGATAAAGATGATAAATGTCCTGATGTAGCTGGTACAGTGGCAAATTTTGGTTGCCCCGAAGTTCAAAAGTTTGAATTTTATAAGGTAGTATATTTTGTTACTAATGAGTCAGTAGTTATTTCAATGTATACAAAAGACCTGGATGAAGTAGTAAAAATTATGCAGGAACACAAGGATGTAAGTGTTTCAATCAGTGGTTATGCTGATGCGGTTGATACAGACGAGTATAACATGAAACTCTCCGAAAGGCGTGCTGATTACGTAATCAACTTCCTGGTAAAAAGAGGAATTGACAAAACACGATTAGTGAAATCTTTCTTCGGCGAAAGTAACCCGGTTGCTGATAACAATACAATTGACGGACGTTCACTGAACCGCAGGGTTGAAATTAAATCAATAGCCAAATAGTTGCGCCTCTATTGCAACACTCATTTTAGTAAATAATCAAAAGCCTGTAAATGTATAATTTACAGGCTTTATTTTTAAATGAGTGGTGAGCCAACCTGAATACAGTGCGGATAAGAAAACGAGTCAAAAATGAGTTTTGCTCACGCGCACCCCTTTGCTTCGATTTCTCTCAGCAACCGTAGGGGAAAGCCCTCGCGCACAGAAGAATGAGTTTTGTGTGCCAAACCTGAAGTTAAAGAAAATGAGAATTTTTACGTACAATGATGAGTTTTCTTAGTGACACTATATAAAAGTGGAACATCCGTTAAAGTATTATGGATTAAACAATTATGAAAAACGATATCCCGCGAAAACTCATTTGCATACCTGATAAAACGGTATTGACTGGTATTACGCGTCACACGGCGGGAGACACGCGCCAGCCAAGATTATCTGAACTATGATTGGTATGATTACTTTGATATTCATGAATTACGTATTCATGTTCATCATCTGTCATCTGAATCATGGTTCAGACATTTTCATCTGAATCACAGTTCAGACATTATCACAGTTCAGACATTATCACAACCCTACCCTGAAACTTTTGGTGTAATCATAGCTACACCAATTCTTTCTCCTACTTTGATCACAGTTTCATAACCCTTCAACGTATTAATCAATAAATCATCATCGATGCGGATTTTATTTTTTTCGAACAGCAGCACTACCGTGGAACCCCCAAATTTGAAATACCCTTTCTCTTCCCCTTTTTTTACAAAATTTCCTGTATATGTCTGAGCGATACTTCCTACCATGGTTGCACCTACTTCGGCCATCACAACATCTCCAGACAAAGGGTTCGTAATGATGGAAAATTCTCTTTTGTTCAGGCAGAATATTTCAGCCATTTTGCGCAAAGCAAGGGGGTTCACTGAATAATAATCGCCATCAATCCGTGTGATGGGTGATACACTTCCGCTAATGGGAAAATGGAAGCGGTGGTAATCGGGAGGGGCAAGCCGGATGATCACCAGGGTGCCATCGAGGTATTTTTGAGCAAGGCCGGCATTATTCAAAAACGAATAAATATCGAAGCGGTATCCTTTGATGATAAAATTGCTGTTGCTGATATCGGCATATGCCAGTATTTTTCCATCGGCAGGCGAAACCGTAACAGTTGAGTTGGTATCTACCGGTCGGGCACTATCCTTTAGTTTCCGGGTAAAGAAATCGTTGAAAGAGTTGAACTCCTGTTTTTGGGCGATGCTCATGTCGATATCAAATTCTTCAACAAAGGGCTGTATTTTTTTTTTCGATGAGGGACTATCCATCCTTGTGCCATACATAGACGAAATCCCCTTTCTTTTCGCCAGTGCCCACAATGTTGCTTCGCCAACCGGATTATTGTACAGCCACACCAACCACTTTTCGCCAGCCACTTTTTCCGTTTTAAACAACCCACTTTCCCTGGCGTAATATTGGATGGGAGCTTGTGGCGGCACCGGATAAAAAGCCAGTATGGCAATTACGGCCAGTACTATCAAAATGATGCCCCACCTCTTTTTGGTTTTTGTAATGTTCATATTTGCTTTGTTTGCCTCGAATAGCAAATATAGTACAAAGTCCAATAATTTACGATTTTGGATTTACGAGGTACGATTGGGGGGATTTACATTTCTTATTCGTAAAACATCCTTGTCCTCGTAATTCGCAAATCGTCATTACCCGCTACGCTTCGTGAGACCGATTCGCTAAGTTCGTAAATCGCAAATTTTTTTCCAGGGAAGGTTATAGGACCACTTTAAGTTTGGCAATATCGGGGGTGCTGTCGCGCGTCGGAAGGAAGACGTGCACCAACAGGGTTCCAAATGTCTGAGTGCAGGGTGTCGCAATACAATGACGCCTAAATGTTCGCGGTCTTGGCGTAGTGGCGGGTTACAGATAATTTCCTGTCCACAAGTACCAATGCTGGTGCGAGGTACAAGGTTTCAAAGTAGTGAATCGCCCGCCAATACGCTAAACCGCTGTTAGAGCCAGTAATTTTTCTTCTATTGGTAACATGAATTTAAAGATGCTTCCTTTCCCTAATTCGCTTTCTGCCCAAATACTACCATTGTGTTTTTCTACAAATTCTTTGCAAAGAACCAATCCTAAACCAGTACCTTTTTCAGCTGACGTGCCAATTGTTGAATTTATTTGTGTATCATCAAATAGTTTATTTAAAGTTTCCGATGCTATTCCAATTCCATTATCCGAAACCGAAATTGTAATGTTTGCTCCTGTTTTCTCGGCACAAATATTAATTTGTCCACCAGGATTACAAAATTTTAAAGCATTTGAAATAAGATTCCGTAAGATTGTTTTAAGCATATTAACATCAGCAAATACAGTTACCACCTTGCTTCGGGTATGATTTATGGTGATGTTTTTTGTATTAGCTTTTGTATTAAAAACTTTAATGACACCATTACAAATTTCTGAAAAATTCAATTTTTTTTGTTCAAAAGGAAGTTTTCCAGATTGCGACTGTGTCCATAATATCAATTCTTCAAGTAAATTATAAGCACTTTGTGACGAAGAATAAACAATGCGTATCTGCTTCTCAATTTCACTAATATCATATATATGAATGTTTTCGACCAATAAATTTAAAAAACCTAATATAGAATTAAAAGGACTCCTTAAATCATGTGCAAGAATTGAGATAAAACGGTCTTTGTCAGCATTGAGCTGAATTAATTGTTCAAGCTCTTTGTTTACAATGATTAACTCATTTGCCCGTTTTTCTTTCTCTTGATTTTGAAAGGCAAGTTCTTTATTAGCAATGTTTAACTCATCTGCCCGTTTTTCCTTCTCATGGTTTTGAAATGCAAGCTCCTTGTTGGCAATGAATATCTCATTTGCCCGTTTTACTTTCTCTTCATTTTGAAAAGTAAGCTCTTTATTAGCAATGAATAACTCGGCTGCCCGTTTCCCTTTCTCTTCATTTTGAAAAGCAAGTTCTTTATTAGCAATGATTAACTCATTTGCCCGTTTTTCTTTCTCTTGATTTTGAAAGGCAAGTTCTTTATTAGCAATGTTTAACTCATCTGCCCGTTTTTCTTTCTCATGGTTTTGAATCCCAGAATTCAACTGAATTAATTCAATTTGCCTTTTAAGTTCTGTAATCAGATTTTCTAATTCCCCTTTCATATCATCAACTTACGTATTCATAAAAATACACCTGCAACACAGAAAAATAAATAACATTGCTTAAATATATATTGTTTTAATAAGGCAAATAAAAATGCCGGCTTTAACAAAACTTTAACATTTCTATCTTTCCCGGAAATATATCGGATTTTCAAATGGTCATATATAATTTTTTTTCAATAGCTTTCGATTGATCCTGACAGGTAATTGAATAATCAACATTCACAGGCTAAACAGGCAGATCTGAATTTGCTTAAAAGCGAAAAGCTTGAATTTATCACTTTCCCCGCCATAAATTATATACGCTGTTATGCAGACGGCTTTTTTCTTGTCTACTTTTCTTTTAATATATTCTATTTTGTTATCTTTCCGCCCATTTCAGTAAACATTGCCAACTCACAAACAAAGTTGTTTCCTGTTAAATAACTTTGGATGCTATTTGCAAGTTCTTGTTCATCTTCTATGAGTAATAATTTCATTGCAACGAAGGTAAGGATTCAATTTAGAAGAAATTTAGAATGCTGGAAACCCTTAAGCAAAATTATTTTTTAAAAAATGTGCTATGAGAAAATTTTTAAACCTAATTGGGTCGGCTTACGTGTTGGAAAAGTCAGGTCAGTTTGAGTCAAAGAACAACGAAATTGTCTGCCAAGTTATGGTCGTCAATTAGTGATTGTGGTTCTCTGCGCTTGCCCATAACGGTTAAGTGTAGCAGTAGTAAGGGATTGCGGGCTACTTTCCTGTCCACCGACACCGAAGTTTGAGCGGGTCAAAATGCTTGAATTATCACTGAAACCCTTATTGCTGCTGCACTTTGTTATAGCCATGTGCTTTATTTTCAAACGTTTAATTGATAATTTTCATTTTATTATTTCTTCAAATACTGTTGTATTAATGAACGTAATTTGTCTTTGTTAATCGGTTTTGAAATATAATCGTTACATCCCGCCTCAATCGCCTTTTCTTTGTCACCAGATAGTCCAAAGGCTGTCTGTGCTATTATGATCACGTCTTTGTTAAATTGTCGGATTTGTCGGGTTGCTTCATATCCATTCAACTCAGGCATTCGAATATCCATCAGAATTAAATTAATGTCAGAATTATTTCGGCAAATATCTACAGCTTCAATCCCCGTTCTTGCTTCAAGTATTACTTTACTATGCTCTTTAACTAAAGCTGAAAGAAGCATTTTAGATGTTTCATCGTCCTCTGCAACTAAAATTTTCAGTCC
>JBBQUX010000109.1:0-11010 GCA_038212135.1 Bacteroidales bacterium
AAACCAAAAATCCCAACCCGAAACCCTCCCAACCCGAAACCCTTCAAACCCGAAACCCTGCAAACCCGAAACACTTCAAACCCGAAACACTTCAAACCCGAAACTCTCCCAACCCGAAACCCTACCAACCCGAAACCCTCCCAACCCGAAACCCTTCAAACCCGAAACCCTTCAAACCCGAAACTCTTCCAACCCGAAACTCTTCAAACCCGAAACCCTCCCAACCCGAAACTCTTCCAACCCGAAACTCTTCAAACCCGAAACTCTTCAAACCTGAAACTCTTCCAGCCCGAAACAAAAAAAACAAACTTCACTGATGACCACAACAAAAACCAGTATTTATTTCGCAAGCGATTTTCACCTTGGTATTCCCGATAGGATCAGCAGCCTGAAACGGGAAAAGAAACTGATCCGTTGGCTGGATATGGTTTCAGTTGATGCCGAAGCCATCTATTTGATGGGCGACCTCTTCGATTTCTGGTACGAATATAAAACGGTTGTTCCTAAGGGCTATACACGGCTTTTCAGCAAACTTGCCGAACTGAATGAAAAAGGAATCCCGGTGCATTTCTTCAAAGGAAACCACGATTTCTGGGCTTTCGATTACCTGAATGAAGAAGCAGGAGTTACTATACACGATGACACTCAGGAGATTGTATTGAAAGGAAAGAATTTTTTCCTGGCTCATGGCGATGGACTTGGCCCGGGAGACAGAGGATATAAATTCCTGAAAAAAGTATTCCTTTCAAAGTTCAACCAGTTCCTGTTCCGCTGGCTACATCCCGATCTGGGTACAAAAATGGGGCTGTACTTCTCGCGTGGCAGCCGGATTTCGAATATGATCAAGCAGGATCAGAATGAAGACTTCTTTGCCCTTGACCAGGAAAAACTGCTTGTGTATTCGCGCGAAATGGCCGTAAAGAAACCTGATATTGATTACTTTGTATTCGGACACCGTCATGTACCAACCAATCTTAAAGTTTCAGAAAAAGCCAGTTGTATTATTCTTGGCGATTGGGTAACGCATTTTACATATGGGAAATTCGATGGAGAAACATTCGACCTTTTGAAGTTTGATGAATAAACCTAAAAAAATAATTAAATGTCCATTGAAATTACGTGACTGTTTTATCTACTTTCGTTAAAAAATATGAACCCATGAATACTATTAAAGAACACATCCAAAATAATAAAGACCGTTTCCTCGATGAGCTTTTCGGCCTCATCCGCATTCCTTCCATCAGTTCGCAAAGCGAGCACAAAGAAGATATGGTAAAAACAGCGCAATACCTTGTCGACCAGTTGCTTAAAGCTGGTGTTGACAAAGCCAAAATCATGTCGACAACGGGTCACCCGGTTGTGTATGCCGAAAAAATTATTGATCCGGCCAGGCCAACCATCCTTGTATATGGTCATTACGATGTTATGCCGGTTGATCCGCTTGAGCTCTGGCATTCGCCTCCTTTCGAGCCGGAAATCCGCGACGGGAAAATATTTGCCCGCGGTGCCGTGGATGATAAAGGGCAACTATTTATGCAGGTAAAAGCCTTCGAATACCTCAACTCGACTAACCAACTGCAGTTTAATGTAAAATGGATGATCGAAGGAGAGGAAGAAATGGGCTCACCTGCTTTGGGCAAATGGCTTCCGGGACAGACAGAATTGTTAAAAGCGGATCTTATTCTGGTTTCGGACACCAGTATGATTGCTATTGATATCCCAAGTATCACGGTAGGGCTTCGTGGTTTGGCTTACATGGAAGTTGAAGTTACAGGCCCTGATAAAGACCTCCACTCAGGACTCTATGGCGGTGCTGTTGCCAATCCTGCGAATATACTGGCTAAAATGATTGCTTCGCTTCATGATGAAAACAACCACATAACCATACCAGGATTTTACGACGATGTGCTTGAAATATCAGCCGAAGAACGTGGAGATATGGCGCGGGCTCCTTTCAACCTGGAAGAATACAAGAAAAAACTTGATATCAAAACCACACTTTGTGAAAAAGGATACTCAGTGAATGAATGTACTGGCATTCGTCCAACTCTGGATGTAAACGGCATGTGGAGCGGATATACCGGCGAAGGTTCAAAAACCGTATTACCGGCAAAAGCTTTCGCAAAAATCAGTATGCGTCTTGTTCCTCATCAGGATCCGAATAAAATAGCAGCCCTTTTTGCCCGCCATTTCGAATCCATTGCCCCTGATTATGTGAAGGTTAAAGTAATTGAACATCATGGTGGATATCCGTATGTAGCGCCAACCGATACTGCTGCTTACCGTGCTGCAAGCAAAGCCTTTGAAACCACTTACGGAATAAAACCGGTTCCTACGCGCAGCGGAGGCAGTATTCCTATTATTTCCACTTTCGAACAGGTTTTAGGAATAAAATCAATCCTGATGGGCTTCGGACTTGATACGGATGCAGCACACTCTCCTAACGAAAACTACCACCTGGAGTGTTTCTATAAAGGGATTGAAACGATTACCTGGTTCTATAAATATTATGCTGACGAACTGAATGCATAAGCATAAAATTGCCTGATTAAAAAAAAACACCCATCTGGTTTTACCTGGCGGGTGTTTTTTTTGTTGATTGGAAACTTATTTTACAACTTTTGCACTAAAAACCGGTAATCCCGGAATATTGATCCTAACGAAATAAATCCCTTTACTCCATTCAGATGAACCAACGCTGAATTGGTTTTCAAATTCGGACTCAGCCATAACTCTGCCGGTTATATCACATATCACTATTTTCGCTTTGCCTTCAACAGGTAATGTTACAAAAATATGGTTCTGAACAGTATTATTAATAACTATGGGGATTTTCTGCCATGTTTCCGGCATATCTACATTCAGAATAGTAAATGTTTGTTCCCACGAAAATTGTGATGCTGCAAAGGTATGATCAATAGCCTGTACGCTCCAGAAATAAGTTCCGTCAGGCAAGTGAATAATATGGTCGGTATTACTTCCCATATTGCCGGCTTGAGGTATTAAACGCTGCCCTGTATTAGGATTTGCCATTGCCGGCATAACGTCCTGACCTCCCGGCGAAGTTCCGATACACATATTATATGTAAGTCCGGCGGCAGGAGTATGATCATCTGAGGCATCGAGCCAACCCAGGTAAACGGTATGCCCATCAATAAACATGCTTAATCCATCAGGAACTGAAGGGGGTTGATTTGATGAATAATTATTGCTTCCGGCAGTGTTTGCATAAAGACGGGTGCCGGGAGTTCCGGCTCCTGTTACTCCTGTAATAAGTATGTCGGGATCGCCATCATTATCGTAATCGCCCCATGCTGCGGAACCCCTTTCTGCTCCGTCGAGAGGAGCATTAATATCGGTAAACAATGTATTTCCCTCATTGTGATACACCATACTTGAGAGTATGCCGCATCCGGCATTTTGCCCTGTAAGTAAAATATCTGATTCTCCGTCGTTATCGTAATCGCGCCAGGCAGCCGTTCCGAGTGAAGCCCCAATCAAACCGGGGTTTACATCCATAAATTCCATATTCCCCAGGTTGCTGAATATAGTAGTTTGTGGCTCGAGAAATTCGTTAAAACCGGTTATCAGCAGATCCAAATCACTATCATGATCGAAATCAAACCAGGAAGACGAGCCCCCGGCGAGGGGCGTTATTCCGGATTGAGGCATTTCGGTAAAAATTCCGGCAGTATTTCTGTAGATTGCCGATATGAGTATCCCACCAAGGTCGCCCATGACAAAAACATCGAGGTCGCCATCGTTATCAAAATCTCCCCAGTCAACCCAGCCATTCGAAACAGCAGGCAAACCTGCGTTTATATCGGAGAAAACAATCTCATCATTATTATAAATCCGGCAACTGTATGCTCCGGCTATCAGGATATCCAGATCGTTGTCGCCATCATAGTCGCCCCATGCTACCGACCCGTCAGATCCGATATCTGGCAAACCAGCAACTTTCTGTAAAAAAACACCAGCATTATTCTGATAAATAAATGTTTTTGAATTGGCACTGTTTCTTCCACATGCAAGTATATCAAGGTCTCCGTCATTATCGTAATCGCCCCAGGCAACAGCACTGTTGTATATACCGGTTAACCCTGCATTTATATTAACAAACTCACCTGCATCGTTCCTGTAAACTGATGCAATATACGGCCCACTCCCATGATCGCCTGTAATAAGTGCATCGAGGTCGCCATCATTATCATAATCGCCCCATGCCACCGAACTGCGACCCACACTTATCATTCCGGCATCAACCGGTGAGAATCCCTGCGAAAAACCAGTAAAGGCAAGTACGATAATGAACTCTGTCAGTAATAATTTTTGTTTCATCCGATGGATATTAATAAAAGTAAAGCCCTTTTCAATCTTCTTCGGGTTTATCATTCTGATGTTCGATGATGTATTGCTTAGTAGCGTCGTTCCTGAATTCGGTATGCCTGATCTGCCCGCCTGTGCGCCCGGCAAATCCCATTCCAACGCAACTTATAAGCGAGAATACCAGAGTTATTATCACAAGGTAGCGGACCGATTTCTCCTTTTTCCAGATGCTGTAAAGGCTTACTACAGCCAATAAACCTGCCGGTATAAGTATGAACATTGCAGCTGAAGCTATGTCTTCGTGCCTGATGATAAGACTCTGAACCATATCAGGCATTCCTTCTACAGTTTCTTTGGCGGGATCGCCGGTCAGATCAACTATAACTCCCATAATTGCTGCGAAAACAATTGTACCCAGCCCGCTGATTGTTACGCCTTCATTTTTATAATACATTCCGACAATCAACAATAAGGTGCCGATTATCACTCCAACTATCGGAAAGTGATTGATAATTACATGCAGATAAGCCCAGTTCATAATAATATCTTTTAGATGTAGTGATAAGTATTTGGCTACAAGTTGATTTCGGTTCAGATTATTCAGTCACAAATATAATTAATATCATGTAAAGCAATATATTATTCTTTTAAAACCTTCGTATTCAGTTATAGTTTTATTGATTTGACAAATTGAGATAACAGGAATTAAATCCAAAATCCTTTGAACTAAACGATAATCTGAATTTTATTCACTATGTTATTTTGAAACGATGCGAGAAAAACGGCCGATACAAAAAAGCGGCTGTAGAATTTCTTCTGCAACCGCTTCATTGTCAACAAATATGCTATTATCTGCGAGTTGGTTTAGCTGACGAGCTTCTTTCATTTGTAGGTGAGGGTTTCCCGCTACCAGCTTGTCTTATTTCCTCTTTCACACTTTGTTTTGTCTCAGTTTTCTCTGATCTGCTGCGTACTTCAGGACTTACGTTTCGCGATTTTTGATCACTTGCAGGGGCGGCAGATGTGCTTTGCCTGTTTTTGGTTGTGCCTGATGCACTTTGGTTTATATTTTCACGGGTAGTTGAAGTAGTGCGAGCTTGCCTGCTTTCACTATTTTCAACTCTTGCAGGACTTGCAGCCGGGCTTTTTCTTTCATCAGCCGCTGACATTCTTTGCCTGTCGGAGGTTTCTTTCTTTGCTCTTGCCGATGCAGGAGCCGAAGTTACCGAAGTTGAATGCCTTTGCGTAGTGCGTGCATCAACTGTGGATTCCCTGTTAGCAGGAGTTGTGCGGGTGGAAGAATTTGCAGTCGTGCGCGGAGCAGTCTTTGAATCCTTTTTTACCTCAGTAGCCCGCGTATTCAAAGTCTGGGTATCGGCACGTGGCTCAACGCGTGTATTTAAGTTTGCCGACTTGTTACGTGAATCCGTATTTAAAGCAGAGGTGCTTGCGACTTGCCTGTTTTCACGTGTGCGGTTTGTACCTGGGTCATTGGTGCGTGCACTGGTTTGCTGTACACGTGTTTTGTTCCTTGCCTGTTCGGCATTCCGGTATTCAACAGGCCTGGCATCTTTGCGCCTGTTATCAACCCCTGGACGGTAAACATTCAGCCTGTCATTGCGGATTCCAGCATTATCGGCACTCTCACTGTCAACTACGTCCATCCGTATTACCCTGTTGTTGGTGTAACGTTCAACATCACTTACACGCGGACCATAGTACCATGAGTTATTGGTGTTGTGATTGTTAACATACACATTGGTAATATGTGTGATGTTGGTTACATGGACCGGGCGATCATAGATGTATGTATTCCAATTACTTGCGCAAAAGCGGTGGCGTGGTACAAATGTCCACCATGGATCAGGAGCATACCATTCGGAAGTACTGTATGCATATACATTTGGTCCCATCGGAGCCCATCCGTAATAGTCGCCGTAATTCCCCCATGTTACCCATGCAGGAGCCCATTCGTAACCGGGAACCCACATCCATCCGAGGTAATTATCAAAAGCCCACCGGCCATAATGGAATGTAGCCCATCCCCAGCGATAATCCGATAGCCAGGTCCAGCCGTAATCGGTATTAACCCAATGTCCACCTGAAGAATAGGGCCTGAAAGCATCGGGATACTCGAAGTATGGACGCCATACATACCCGTAATCAGATGTATATACCCAGTCGCCATAAGGTGAAAGGTCATCATAGAAAGTCTGAATTGAGATGGTGATGCCGGCATTGTTATGGCCGTTTTTGTATTTGTGTGCTTCGGCACTGAATACGATTACCATCGAAAGGAGCAGAAATACAGTTATCTTTTTCATGGCAGTTGGAATTAATACTATTATTTACTTATCTATTTATTAATTTAACGCCCTGTTTATAAGTGTTTCAGGCATCATGTTATTAAGTATGATGCAAAGGTTATGCCAGAATCGATAATTTTTCAAAATAATTTTCCAGGGTTTAGGGAATGAATTACCCCTAATAAGTATAAAGCTGAATTTCAGGGGCATAAAAAAAACCGGCTGCAGTACAAACAGCCGGTTTTTATAAATTTCTGATCACATTCTAATTTATTCCCATCTTTTTATTGTAAGCCGCGACTCCTTCATCGAGGAATTTGATGTATGCGGCAATATCAAGATCATAAGCGTGAGCCGGAACCAGCGAGTTGCCATCACCGTCAAGAATCACATAGTAAGGTTGCGCGTTGGCACCGAATTTTGCGATCTGAATCTCAGTATTTTTCTTCCCTAAAAGTTTTATTTCCCGTCCTGCTTTATTGGTGTACCATTCATTTTGAGGCATTTCAATCACTTTATCATCCACATATAAAGCAACCAGAACAAAATTTTCGCGAAGGCGTTTCAATACCTGCTGATCGCTCCACACACGGTTTTCCATTTCACGGCAATTGGTACATCCATGGCCGGTAAAATCGACAAATATCGGTTTCTTCAGGACTTTCGATGCTTTTATTGCTTCATCGTAATCGAAATATCCTTTCAATCCGTGAGGTAACTTTAAAGCGGTATTAAGGTATTTGGGCGTTTGGGCAATATTTCCTTTACTTTCAGCCCCTCCACTTCCGGCATTTTCGCGGACAATAGCAGTAACATCAAAATCCTGTGTTTCCATCGGAGGCAACCAACCTGATATGCCTTTTAACGGAGCACCCCACAAACCAGGAATCAGATAAATCACAAAAGTAAATGTTACGATAATAAGCATGAGTCGCGGGAACGATCTCACTACAGGGTAATCGCTGTCGTGAGGAAATTTAATCTTGCCCAACAGGTAAAAACCCATCATGGTAAAAATGACGATCCAGAAACCAAGATAAATCTCGCGGTCGAGGATACCCCAATGGTAGGTTTGATCGGGGATATTGAGAAATTTCAGTGCAAACGCAAGTTCAATAAAGCCAAGTACAACTTTCACTGTATTGAGCCAACCACCGGATTTCGGCATCTTGCTGAGCCACTGAGGGAATAGGGCAAAAAGAGTGAAAGGAATAGCAAATGCCAGCGAAAATCCCAGCATTCCGATAATTGGCTTAAGTATCTGCCCGCCAACCGATTCGACCAGGATAGTACCAACTATCGGACCTGTGCAGCTGAAGGAAACAAGTACCAGTGTTAAAGCCATAAACAGGGTACCAACGGTGCCACCTTTATCTTCGGCTGTAACCGATTTATTAACAAGCCAGTTTGGCATAGTGATTTCGAAATACCCGAAAAAAGAGGCTGCAAAAATCACGAAGATCAGGAAAAACAACACATTAGGAATCCAGTGTGTGCTTATCCAGTTGCTGAATTCAGCACCGAAAAGAACGGCAACTACCGTACCAAAAAGAGTATAGATTGCAATGATCGAAAGTCCATAAATGGAGGCCTGTACTTTGCCCTTCGATCCTGACTTCATAAAATAAGAAACCGTCATGGGAATCATCGGGAATACGCATGGAGTAAGAATTGCTATCAACCCGGCACCAAAGGCTAGAAGGAAGAACATCCACAAGGGAGTATTTCCATCGTTGACAGGTTTTGACATATCGACACCTCCAGTTCCTGTAACAGTATCAGCCGAAGCAGTAATTACAGTATCAACGGATACGGATTGGGTTGTGTCAACAGATGCAGGCGCAACTGCAGCTACGTAGGTTTTCGATCCTTCTATATCAAAAGTAAATGGTTCGACCTCAAAAATACAACTCTTGTCATCACAGGCCTGGTATTCGATTTCACCGGCAACTTTAAAAGGTTTGTTGCTTTGTATCTTAATCTTTTGAGTAAATGTAGCTCCGGATGCAAAGTATTTGACATTCATTTCGAATATCTCATCAAATTCTTCCTTTGGTTTTGGCTCTTTAACTTTGCCAATCAACTGAAATCCTTTGGGTTTATCAATCAAAAACAGGGTAGGCCTCGGACCGTCAGGGGGTACATCCTGCGAATACAAATGCCAGGTCATATCAATTTTTGCGACAAACTGTAGTTCGGCGATTGTATCGTTAATCCTGTTGGCCTTAAACGACCATTTTACCGGCTTCTGCATCTGTGAAAATGCGGAAAACCCCAGGAGCAGGTTCAGTATAAAAGTAATTATCAGCGCTTTATGAGCGTTAAAAAATATTCTCTTCATGATAAAGATTTGATTAGGAGAGATTAAATTCAGTAGTACTGGATTTGGCACAAAATTATAAATAATTAAACAAGCAGCTACACCTTTGTAACAGAATTAATTAAGAAATTCGTTGATGTATCACAATCGAAATACTGACAAGCATACTACCAAAAAATATAAAAGGAGTTAAGGATTTAAGGACTTGCCTGCTGCAAGCAAGGTTTCGGATTGGGTTCTTCAAACATTTTCAAACGCTCCGACCCACGAATAAACTTAGCTGAAAAGCAGACTACACCCGCAAGGCAAGGCTTCCGTTTCAGGATTTTCTTCTTTTGTTGAAATTACGTAAGCATTTCTGGTTTTTGAAGTTATCCTATACCTGTTATCGATTCTTTTCCCTATTACCCAAACAATATCTGTTCCTGAAACCAGTAACCAAACTTTTTCTTTATCAGCGAGTGATATCTTCATGTCCACAAAAAAATCGCTGAGTTTTTTCTTTCCTTTCAGACCGAGGGGCATAAACCAATCCCCTTTCTTCCATCTGCGGAGTTGCAACGGGAATACCAATTTATCAAAATCTAGGCAAGCAACCGAAGCTTTTCCCATCGGAAGTTTGCTTATCTGATCTGTTTCATCAGCACAAAGGCAGATCGGGAGTTCAATATGGTCAACTCCTCTTTCAATTAACAAAACATCATCTGCTGATGGCTCTTCGGATAGTTCGGCCAATGGCTGGATGATAAAATTTTCCCGGTCGCGGAGCAGGCGATGTGTCGGCGAATAGAATATTTTACCTGAAAATGTATCCAGTGAACGCACAATTTCCTTTACTACAGGAAAAGTAAAACCATAAGGCCTGAGCAATTCGAAAAGATAGGTTTCGTGCGGTTCGTATTCATAAATCCAGTCTATCGAAATCAGGATTCCTTCCGGAGTATGCTGAACAAGATCGGCGGTAACACCCACCATGTGGGTATTGTAAATTGTTTCAACATCACGGAGATGACAAATAGATTCGTTGAGTTTATAACTGAATTGCGGGCTGATTTTGGTTAATTCGGATAAAACATCCAACCGGAGTTTATTCCGCAGGTATTTCCGGCTCTTGTTCGAGCGGTCATCGCGCCAGGCCAGGCAAAGGGTAAGTGCGTAGTTCATGATCCACTCGCGCGTTGCAAACATTAACGGCCTGATAATTTTACCTTGTTTTGGCAAAATACCATGCATGCCGCTTATCCCGGCACCGCGAAGGATATTAATAAAGAAAGTTTCAGCCTGGTCGTCAAGGTGATGGGCAGTGGCAATATAATCATATCCATGTTCACTGAGCAGTTCATCAAACCATGCATACCGCAGATCACGGGCAGCCATCTGAATGGAAATCTTATGGGTGGCAGCATATTGTTTTGTATCAAATTGCCTGATATAGAAAGGGACTCCTGCAGATTCAGCAATTGTTTTTACAAAAACCTCATCTTCTTCCGATTCAGTGCCTCTTAATTTGAAATTAACATGTGCAATACCAAAATTGAAGCCGGCATCTTTGAAAAGTCTGACCATAACAACTGAATCGACTCCGCCACTGACTGCCAGCAAAATACGGTCATTTTTCCGGAACAGTTTTATAGTACTGACGTATGCCTTGAATTCCTTTAACATATGTACAAATGTACATTATTTTCTTTAAAAAGGCACTTCAAGTCATTTAGAAACGGTCTAAATTCCGCTTATTGTGTGAGCTAGGAATGCCCCCCGACAATGATGCGCATTATTTTAAGATTCAGCACAAAAAATCTGACGATCTGCCAGGGGAAAAACTTTCTCCAAAAGCGTGTAGTGCTGGTTGGAACCGGTGGATAAGCTTCGTCTTTATATCCTTTTACCAAATTTTTCTTTATCATTTTTTTTATTTCCTAAGTTCAAGTGATAAATGCAACTTTTCGAGAAGAGATAAAGATTAAATTTTACAAGACAAAGGAGAAAGAGAAGTCCTCCTTCTCTCTTTGCCCTGATGGATAAAGCTTAAATTTGCCTCCTGTCTCGTCAAAA
>JBBQUX010000110.1:0-10945 GCA_038212135.1 Bacteroidales bacterium
TTATTCGATATTCATTATTCGATATTCATTATTCAAATCTTTTTTAGCTCTGGCTTGTCCAGTTTAGGGTCTTTTACTTCATTATTCGATATTCATTATTCAAATCCTGTTTGGTTCTGGCTTGTCCAGGTTAGGGTTATGGTTTGTCTTCCCCGAAAAGAGCAGCTGAAATACCGTCAGCAAACAGCAAACCTGAAGGTGTAAGAAACAATTTACCGGAAAGGTATTCCATTTGTTCCGATTCAATAAATGGTAATGCGTTGTTTAAGAGTTTTTCGGCGGTTTCAGTTCCGAATTTTTTACCAACCTCCACCAAATCGCAGCCCCACATGGTACGCAGCGAAGTCATAATATACTCATTCAACTGCGTGACAGTACTTAGAAATTCCTGCTCCGACTCCACTATGCCTGATGCAACCGATTCGGTGTATTTGCCCAGATGAGCCACATTCCAACTGCGTGATACTCCATTATACGAATGTGCTGAGGGGCCGATACCCAGGTAATGTTTCCCCTGCCAATAGGCTGTATTGTGCCGGGAGTAACTACCGGGAAGGCAAAAATTTGATACTTCATAATGCTCGTATCCATGCTGCTGCATAAAACGTGTGAGAATATGATAATGCGACAGTGCCGGCGATTCGTCAACCGGACTCATTTTCCCTTTCCTGATCATGACTTCGAGAGGTGTTTTGTTCTCGATAGTAAGCGAATAGGCCGAAATATGTGGGATTTTATATTTCTGAGTTTTTTCAAGATTTTCAATCCAGCCTTCGTCAGTAAGCGTTGGGATGCCATAAATAAGATCGATGCTCAGGTTTTGAAAGCCTGCTTCCAGCGCATCCTCAATACACCGGGTAACCTGCCCGGCTGAATGTGTACGGCTGAGGTATTTCAAATCTTCTTCCCTGAAAGATTGAATTCCGATGCTCAGCCTGTTGATCCCGGCATGTTTCAGGGCAAGAAGTTTTTCGTGCGTAAGATCGTCAGGATTAGCTTCGAGGGTAATTTCGGCATCAGCCGTAACAGTATAAAATTTGAACACAGTACTGATAATATTCTCAATATCTGATGCATTCAATACAGAAGGTGTACCTCCGCCAAAATAAATTGTTTCGACCGGTTTATCCTGCAGATAGTCTTTTCGCTGCTGCAATTCGCTGATCAGGGCATGTGTAACCTGGTCCATATACCGGGTGCTGGCAAGGGAATAGAAATTACAGTAATTGCATTTGTGTTTACAAAATGGGATGTGTATGTATATGCCCGACAATTTTTACGTCTTTTTTAAAACGATCCTGAAAGTAGTCCCTTTGCCAAGAGTGGAGCTTTTAACAAAAATCTTTCCATTATGATACTCGTTAATGATCCGTTTCGAAAGCGATAACCCAAGCCCCCAGCCGCGCTGTTTGCTTGTATAACCTGGATTAAAAACAGTACGGAACATATTACGCGGAATGCCTTTTCCGGTATCAGCAATATCAATAGTTACAACATGGTCTTCCTCAAGTATATCAATGCTGATTGTTCCCTGTCGTGTCATGGCATCAACCGCATTTTTCACCAGGTTTTCGATAACCCACTCAAAAAGCTGAAGGTTTAGCGGCACAACGATTGACTGCTCTGGTGGAACATTGATTGAATAAGAGATTTTTTGAGAAGTCCGTGTTTTAAGATATGATACAGAACTGTAAATTACCGAAACAAGATTTTCAGGGACGAGCGATGGATTTGACCCTATTTTTGAAAACCTGTCGGTAATCGTGCTGAGCCGGTTCACGTCTTTTCGGAGTTCTTCAATTGTTTCGCTGTCAACATCCTTTGCTTCGAGGTAATCGACCCAGGCCATCATGGATGAAAGTGGTGTGCCCAGTTGATGGGCTGTTTCCTTGGCCAATCCTGCCCAAACCTGGTTTTGCTCGCTTCGCCTCGCCGTGCTGAACAACATATAAGCAACCAGGAGAAAGATACTGATTATGGCTAACTGAATATAAGGGAAATAACGCAACTGGGTTAAAACATACGAGTCCATATAATAAATAAGCCTTTTGCCCTGGCCGGCAATAGTAATTTCGATCGGATCGTTTTCGGCGGCCATATCACGAATGAGTTGCTGCAGATAAGCTGAATCATGAATTTGCAAAGTATCAATCTGCCCATAGGCAACAACTTGCCTTTGAGTACTATCCGTTATTAATACCGGAACCGAAGCCGAATTATTTACCACTTCACTGAAAAATGCGCTGACAAGGTTATTGATTACTACCTGCATTTCGGTGAACAGCTTTGAGTCGTTGTAATAAATATAATTGACTTCATCCTTGTAATAGGGAATTTCTATACGGGGATATCTGGAGAACTGATTTTTAAGGTAGTCTTCCATGCCTGGAATAGTATCGGAAGTAAAAACGGTATTTCTGGTCGAAGTTATTTTTCCTTTGCTATCAGTAAGAATAACGGGTATTGATGTATTGTTTTTGATAATGCTCAGGTAAAAATCGATATTTTCATTGGGACCGGCTTTGTTCAGCAGTTTCTGGGCGTCAGCATACAATTGCACCTTATTACGCTCTTCTTCCTTTATCTGAGAAAAAAATTTTTGAGTTGAATTTACAAGTTGAGCTCTGGTTTGTATAGCATTAGCCCAGGTATGAATTTTCATGCGCTCATCCCGGGCAATTTTTTTTACCAGCAGATTCGAATACCAGAGTGAAAATGCGATTATTACTATTGCAAACAGAAAAAGCAGGAGTTTCCAGTGCCTCTTCCGGTTATAAATACTGTAACGGTCAAAAAATGGTTGTTTCATGAAAAACTCAGTTAGGCTGCAGGACTATTAAGGGCATTAAATATACAACAATACTTTTATGGACACGATTGAAAGCATATTCGCGATTGCTAAATCTTTTTCTCTCACTCGTCCTGAAATTTGTTTACAGTTTTTATGGTATGTACCCCTCTTCAGGGCAAACTCTTCAAACTCTTCAAACATTTCAGACACTTCTCCTCCTCTCCTTGTCTCCTCCCTTCTCCCTTCTCCCCCTCTCCCCTCTCCCCTCACTCCATCCTCCCGAAATACTCTCACTTCTTATCATCGTCCCACTCAATTACAAATTTCCCTTCCTCCTGTTTTTTCTGAATTTCCTTTTCTTTTGTTTGTTGTGCTTTTTTAATCGTATCGCCCTGCTTCCAGTTGAATTCCTGCTTCAGAATCTGCTTCAGCTCTGCTTTTTGTGCTTTCATATCATCGGCAATTTTTTCGCGCATGGCTTTTTTGTCGTATTTCACAATTGGATTTTCAACGGTTCCGGTAAGCGAGACATAAATTTTGGTCTTGCCACGGCCATCGTCTTCAACCTGCCCGAATTCAGCCTGGTTATCGTATCCTTTGTTCCGTTTTTTGAATTTGGATGCCACCAGGTCGGCAAGCGCAATAGTGAAATGATAGTCGAGCTCATTATTGAAGGTATGCGTTCCCATCAGTTGCAGATCGAGGGCACTCGATTTTATTTGCATGGCCGGGATATAAATTACCCCGTTTGCAATATCAATCTGGTTTTGCAGGGTGGCAAAGCGGATATCGGCTAAATCTTCCACTTTCAGATAGGATGACAAACTCTGCATAGGGCTGTAATTCACCAGGCGGCCATTCTCAATCGTAATATCGGCGTGGGTTTTAATCGAATTCAGGTCAATATCAAGGTTGCTGAGCATGGTACCTGCAAAAACCACATCCGAAGTCAACAGTCCTTCCAGGTTTTCGTCTTTCAGATCGTCCTGACCGAAATTACCAAACTGTGTGAAAAGCATTTTTACATTCACTTTTTCGAGATGTGCTCTGGCCTGTAACAACGAGTATTTTCCGGCTTTTGCGTTAATATTAAATTGCCCGGTAACTTTCCCCTGGCAGGTGAGCATGGCAATATTGCTCACCGAAAGAACCTTTTCGCGCATTTGTGCTACGCCTGTAATACCCGTTGCGCTGAATTTGCCAAAAGTAAAGTTATTGCTTCGGATCTGCAGGTTGCTTATGCTGATATCGCCCGGCAACCTGAACTGGTATTCGCCGGTTGATCCCTGCTGTGCTCCTGATAGTTCATCCCAATCGAAACGCTGAGAAGTAAGTGAACCGGTGACAGAGAGAATCTGGTTTGGCACAAAAATCCACGACAGAAGATTGCCCAATGACCCCCGCAGGCTGAAATCGCTTCGGCCAGCCTGGAATGAGAGTTGCTCAAGGTTGAGACCGTTGCCGTTAAACTCAAATGAAGACTGAATATTTTTAACCGGCAGATTGTATTCTTTTAATCCCAGATTTGCCTGCTGAATGCTGCCGTTGCCTGTAAAATTACTGTAAAGGAAATCGGAGGTTGCCGGGTGGTTAATATCTGCGATACGGCCATCGAAAGCGGCGTTGAGTTTCAGCCAGCCACTCATGGATGTAAAGTGCTGGTATTTTAAAAACTGCTGCAACTCATCCAGATTGAGGCTTGCAATGATTTTGCATTGGATTGCCGGCGAGGTAAATCCCTGCATCATCAGCGAACCGCTGAGTGAACCATCGCCCAGCTTTGCCTTGAGATTACTGATAGTGAGGGTTTCATTTTTCCTATCCTGCTTTACGCTGTAAACGGCAAGTGCCGAAACATTCTGCAGGCTCATTCCCGATTTGCGCTCAGTAATATTTCCATTATTCAGATCGAGGCGTACATGTATGGCCGGCGTTTGGTTTCCACCGAAAAGGCCCGAAATCTTTGATGTGATATTGCCCTTCCCCCGGAATTTGTATCCGTCAAAACTCCTGGTAAACCTGGCCGGAACAAGTGAGATCATTTCCTCGAGGGTAGAGCCGGTGGCAGCTACATCAAGATCAATTTGTTTTTGTTTTTCATTGTAAATAAAGCTTCCGACCGCAGTCAGCTTTAGTTTTCCCGTTTCGACAGTTCCTTTCGAAATGGAGTAAAGTCCGGTAGTATTATCGGCATCCAGCGTAAGCCACAATTTGATTTCGCGCTCCGAAATATAGCTTGTTCCCTTCGATTTGAACTCGTGAAGCAGAATATTACCTGCCAGGTCGAGTGCATATTTATTGCTTCCGAAATTGCCTTTTGCAACAAAGTCGGGAACATGAAAATCGAAAAATGCGAAAGAAGCATCGTTAATGTATCTTACATGCAGGTTATGGATAATGATACGATGCAATTCGAAATTAAAATTTTCGCTACCGGTTCCGCTTGTCTTTTTCCAGAAATGGTAATTATCGGAGCCATCGGCATACACATGCGGACCAATTTCCACATCAGTCAGGCGGATAATTTTAACACGGTATTTTTTCTGTAAAAGATCCCATATATTGAACCTGAGTGAAATGGTTCCGGCTGTAAGAAGATAATTTTTTGACGGAATAGCTATAACTTCCTTCATCCTCACACCGTTGAAACGGACGGAGGCAAAAGGAAAATCTTTGATCAGGCTAAGCTGAACATCATCAATCTGTACTTCGGCAGCAAGTGATTTATTGATTTCGGTAATGAACAACCTTTTAACCTCAGGTTCCAGGAAACGCTGAGCCAGGAAAAGCAACAGAACAATAAATGCTGCAATGCTTACTGTCCATATAGATATAACCCTGAGGGTTTTATAACGCATAGTAAGAGAAAGTGGTTTTTTACTGGTAATAACGCAAAATTAGTGCTGTTATTAGAATGGGGGGAAGAAAATATTAAAACGGCCTTAGCGAGGCGATTAATTGCGTTTCTTTAAACTGCGGTATATCAGTACCCGTAGTCTGCAACCACGGATAGATTTTTGTTTTTAATTATAGGAACAATAAAGATGCAGGGTATTATGCTTTGTGATTTATTAATTCTCTTAATGAAAAATCCCGTGATGAATGATGAACCGTGAGAATTTCGATGAGATTTTTTGTTTTGATACGATAAACAATTCTATAATTCCCTTCTAAAAGTTCCCGTATTTCGCTGTTTTCAAGTTCAGGTACAATCCGCCCGACATCAGGCATAGATTTCAGTATCAAAGTTTTTGATTTAATCCTTTCAACCTGATTTTTTGCGTGTCTTTTAGAGTCGAATGAAACATAGTCAAAAATCTCTTTTAATTCAAAAACTGACAAATCAGTCCAAACTATTTTGACCATTCCTCAATACGTTTATCCAGTTCATTTTCAGAGATAACTTTTCCATCGTCAGCATCCTGAATTCCTCTTTCAATTTTATCAAGTAAAATCATTTCATCAACTAACTCGTCAATCGAGAAATTATCCGGGAATCGTGCTAATGTCTTGATAACATTTGTTTTTGTCAGCATATCATTTTTTTTGTAAAGATACAAAGAAATTAATTTCGCTTTTTTACAGGATACAGCATTATATTCATTTATACTTTGCCCCTGCTATCCTTAGCCTTCTCATACATGTAAATAACTATGCTGCTCTGGGAGAGATATCGGATCCGCTTCTACGCCAAATCAATTTTGATCAATAATTTACCCATACCGCATTGGCCGGTATCGCAGCCACCGATTTTGAGTTAAACGCATTGGTCGTGGCACTGATAACATAGGATTCAACAAAGCCCCAACCTTTATTGAATGTCCAATTGAAAACATTTCCGTAAGTAGCTGTCCCGGTAAAAGTACCGCCCGAATCGTAGAAATTGAAGAAATAGGATTTATCAATTGAATTATCCGCTTTCAAGGTATACAGGTTCGTATTAACAGAACTTGCTATTCCATTATTTGCATATTCCACGTTATACTGAATAGCACTGAGAAATCTTACTGTATTGGGGTTTGCTTCAACTGTACCGCCCTGGCTAACGGCAATATCAGCCAGACTGCTTAAAAAACTACCCGACACAGTGCCCGGAAGCACAACGGTGAAGGTTCCATCCGCATTTACAGGTGCTGAAGCTATTGCTTCTGAAGAACCTGCAATTACTTTTAAAGTAGCTGCTCCATGAGGCCAGGCAACAATTTTACCTCCTTCCCCTTCGGATTGTTTGTATTTCAATATGCCTGAAATGGTATCGCTGTTGGCAACTACATCGGGATATTGATTGTTCTCTTCTTTAACACAACCGCCGATAATAAGCGATGCCAGCACCATAAAAATTGAAGTTGTGATTACAATTAGTTTTTTCATTTTGATCAGGTTTTACGCTTTTGTTGATATATTATTTTTGGCTATCAATTCCAGTGCCAGATTTGATACAGTTTCTGATTTGATGTCATTCATGCAGCGGAAATGTTTTTTCGGGCACGAATGAAGTCCTTTCTGTGTGCAGGGTCTGCATGAAATATCTGTTTCGGCCACACGGCTGTTTTCAGGAATCGGGAAAAATCCCAGTTCGCGGGTGGTGGGACCGTAAACTGCCACAACCGCAGTTTTCATTGCCTGCGCCATATGCAGCATACCGGTATCGTTGGTAAAAACCATGCCGGCTCTGCCAAGCATAGCCGCTGATCCCATTAGGCTTAATTTTCCGGCCAGGTTTAGTGATGAGGTTTTCATCAGCGACTGAACGCTGTTGCAAATCTCAATATCACCCTGGCCACCGATAAAGATTGTTTTTGCGCCGGTATGGCTGCAAAAAGTATCGGCTGCGGCAGCAAACCCGGTTACCGGCCACCGTTTGTTTTCCCATTGGGCACCTGGTGCGACAGCCAGTATTGGTACACCCGACGGGTAATTACTTTGCTCCAGGATTTCTTCAACTATTTTAGCATCCGTTTCAGAAGGAAATACTTCGGTACCTCTGCCATCATATTCAACACCGAGTTCTGAAGCAGATTCGAAATAACGCAGGTAAACAGGTTTAACTTCCCGGTACATATTAATACCAAACCGGATCAGCAGATCGCGGGCCAGCAGTTTTTTTGAAAAGCCCGTTACACGAGCATCTGAACCTGATGAAATATAGATACTGCGTAGGTTTTTCTGAATATCGAGGATGTGCGTGTATGCACTTTGCTGAACCAGGCTGCGAACCCTTTTCAATTCACCTTTACCGGCTTTTTTATCGAAAGTAATGATATTGCTGAGATGTGGATTCTGCGAAAGCACTTCCGAAAACTCCTTCTTTACCAGGAAATCGATGCAGCATTCAGGGTATTCCGCACGCAAACATCGTATCAATGGTGTGGTGAGGATCACATCGCCGATTGAACTGAAGCGGATAATCAGGAATTTATAATTCGAATCCAAGAGGAAAGCAATTTGAAAGCGTAAAAAGTAAAGTGATTTAAAGAAGTAACGACTTATAAACAAAAATATTACCTCGCGACCAACAGTTTTAAGTTACTGATCTCATCGTTATTCCCCCGCAAACGAGCATAATACATTCCTGTAGGCAATTGTTGCACATCCAGTGTAAAAAGGTTTCCATCGAACGTGAAAGGGACAATTACCAGCGAGCCTGTGATGGAATATAACCGTACTTCAGTTTTTTCATTCCGTTCGGGCAATTCAATGTAAATATGGTCACATGCCGGATTTGGGAATGCTACGATCGGGTTTTGGGGCGGCAGCAGCTCATTTTGCGTTATGTTATAACAATGCCCCGGCATATTGGCATCCAGCCAGTTGAGCCTGAGTTGAATCCAGTTTTTAAAATCGTTTATATGACCCTGATAAGTAGTTGGAATTGGTGGAATTACCGGTGTACCAACATTCAGCCCAAGGATTGGCCATCGGGTATAATGCCTTTGCTGCGCCTGCCTGAGGTAATCGGCATTGGCATCTACCCAGTCCATCAGGGTATCGGTATTCATTATGCCTTGCCTGAACAAATCCCAGCGGCAACGCATTTCATTGGCAAAAACTGTATCCTGCAGCAACCGGATATGCCAGCCGGGAGAATTCACATCCGGATAACAATCATTCACCTTGTAGACCCAGCCGCTTCCATCCGTATTTGCAAAAATAGCGCATTCATCAATATTTTTCCAGGCCCAGTCGAAATCCCAAACCGGCCCGCAATTTATTCGTTTATCGAGCCCATCACTATCCTTGTAAAAATAAAAACTCTTCTTAAAACCATCGTTGTTACGTGCCAGTTCGTTCACCAGAAAATAATCAATAAACGACTGATTATTCATAAACGGTTTGTACCCTCCTAATGAACTGTATAAGGCAGACTCAAACGTAGTAACATAATTTTTAATATAGTCGTGCTGCTGTTCGCTTATTTCTTCAGGCTTTGGATAATAGTACACATAATGTACATCAAAATCCGGCTGACCAATGGGATGGTATGGCGATTTCCAGCTATTGAAATCGTCCCAGTAATCGATTTTGAAAATATACCCCCCGGTGAGCGGTTCGCCTGAGTTTTCGTCAGGATCAAGTTTGGCAATATTAACCCGGCCACCGTCGCGTTTTATTTTCTCGCCAAAAACATATATGCCCTTATACTGGCCGTTCACGGTTACTTCGGCAAAACGGGTGCGCGAAGCGTAATGCCCGGTTTCATTAAAAAGCTTGAATGCGAGCACGTTGCGCATAAATACCTTGTCGTTGTAATTGGCAAGCAGAACCCAATCACTTTCTTCGGGAAAGCCAAACAACGTTACCGCAGAGTCGTTTTGCGAAATGTCGCGGGTTTCGATGGCATAAGGTTTCTGTGGCAGCGATGCGGAATAGCTTCCGCGGATTTCGATACCAATTTTCCCATCGTACACATTGCCGGGATCGTTAATATAGTTAACCTGGGTCGGCCCGTTATCAATGATTTTCATCGTTCCCGGAATTTTAGGCTCGTCGGGGATAGGCACATTATTGGTATTGATGATGATAATGGGGAGGTTGCTCGATGTGAGTACCTGGCATAAAGCAATTTTACCGATAAAAAAAAATACAAAGAAAGGTAAAACCCTGAATAGCATTCTGATGTATAATTGAGGAGAGTTTTGCAATTTTATGAAGGCAAAAGTACAATTTTATTGATTTTACAGCACATCTGAAAAGGCAATCCTTTTTTACAAGAACCAAACAAAATTGGAAACCTGCATTAAATTAACAGATAGATTTAACATCCCCGCAAACTATTCATACAGTTATGCGTTTCAATTAATAAACTACAGGATTATAATTCACAATTGCGAAGTTTGACAGAACATAAAATATCAATTGAATTACTTTAGCTACTTTTACGTGAAAAAATATGAAATTTAAATAATTATGAAGACCAAACTTAATACCCTTACTATTCTAGCCTTTGCACTGGTATTGGCAGCCTGTGACCGAACTATTCCCAAAAACGTGAAAACAACCCAACAAGGCGATTTCCCCACACCACCGGTGGCTGCAATAAACCCCAGTGAGTTTATCGAATTTGGTAACAAACGCATCGATAACTATTTCTGGCTGAAAGACAAAAGCAATCCCGCAGTAATCGACTACCTGAAAGCAGAAAATGCCTATTGCGATACGGTTATGAACTCGACTAAAGTATTGCAGGAAAAACTTTTTGCCGAAATGAAAGGCCGTATTAAGGAAGATGACGAAACGGTTCCGCAGCTCGATAACGGATACTATTATTACTCCCGCACCGAAAAGGGGAAACAATACAACATTAATTGCCGAAAGAAAGGCAGTGTTTCCGCAGCCGAAGAAGTGATTTTTGATGTAAACAAAATGGCTGAAGGGAAACAAGCCTATATTTTCTCAAATTTTGATGTAAGTCCGGATAACAAGCTTTCAGCGTATATGAGTAACGAAACCGGATCCTATGCTGATTATACGCTTCGCGTCCGCGATCTGGTTTCAGGCACCGACTTGCCTGTAAAAATTGATAAAGTTCAGTCGTTCGTATGGGCTAACGACAGTAAGACGATTTTTTATACGGTTGGTAACGAAGCCCTCCGCTCTTACAGGGTTTACAGGCATATACCGGGAAACACAACTCCGGATGAACTTGTTTTTGAA
>JBBQUX010000111.1:0-10717 GCA_038212135.1 Bacteroidales bacterium
CACATTGCTCTGGTTGTAGAATTCAGCAATCTCGATGTATTTCTCTTGTCCCTTAGCAATAAGGTTTTTGCGGTGGTCTTCGAATTTATCGCTGGCGAATTTCAGGAAAATAAGCCCAAGTACTACGTGTTTGTATTCGGCAGGTTCAACGCTACCTCTCAGTTTATTTGCTGATTCCCAAAGAGTTTCTTCAATGCTTCTGCCGTTTCCGTTCTTTTTAGCCATTATATATTTTCAGCCTTTTAAATTAAAATATCAAAGATACAATTTACAGCGGGTGCGTCGGCAAGAAAACATCTCTTTTGTAAACTTTAGAAATGGGCAAGTTTGTGCGGTTTGCAAATGTGTTATTTTGTGCGCGGACTATTCATTTTATTTTCAGCCTTTATATAACAAATTGACAGATGTTGTCTATTTTTTTACACTTGCCCAAAATTTCCCAATAAGAATACTGCCGGCCTTTTATGCAATTCGGGCTTTTGTTTCTTCCATTCACTTAATGGCAAACTTCGTATCCATTCTGTTACGAGTGTCAGGTCAACAGCAATACAAAGCGTGAGCGATGGATGGCATGTTTTTACAATACTTTCGAGCATTTGCAGGTTACGGTAGGGTGTTTCGATAAAAATCTGTGTCTGGTTTCCTTTCGATGCTGCATATTCCAGTTCGCGGAGTGCTTTGGTTCGTTCGTCAGGTTTAACCGGCAGGTAGCCGTGGAATACAAAGTTTTGTCCGTTTAAGCCGGAAGCCATCAGGGCAAGCATTATAGAAGAAGGGCCGGTCAGCGGAATCACCCTGATTCCTTTACGGTGTGCAAGCCTGGCTACTATATTTCCGGGATCGGCAATACACGGCAAACCGGCTTCGCTAAGCAGCCCGATATGCTTGCCACTCATTGATTTTTCGAGCATCCCTGCGGCTTCATTATCGGGAGTATGCTCATTTAAAAGATAGAATGTAACTGTTTCGAAATCTTTATCATAACCGGCTTTACGCAGAAACCTGCGCGCGGTCCGGAGTTCTTCAACGATAAAAGTATCAATATTATGGAGAATCTGTAGGTTATAAGCAGGCATGCCCGCGTCAAAGCCTGTTTCGCCAAGTGGGGTAGGAATCAGATAGAGGTTTCCTTTTATCATGTGTGATGTGTGCTGTGTGAGGGCTGTATGATTTGGATTTTGGAATTTGGATTTTGGAATTTGGAATTTGGAATCAGGAACTCTCAATCCCTAACCCCTAACCCCCAACCCCCAACCCCCAACCCCTAAATCCACGGCAAATGCATCAGATCCACATTCCCTCCCGAAATAATAATCCCGATTTTTTGCTTTTCAAAACGATGTTTGTGTTTTATAACCATGGCAAGAGCAACTGCTGACGAAGGTTCGATAATAATTTTCATTCTTTCCCAAACTAATTTCATAGCTTCGATGGTTGAATGATCATTCACCGTAATAATATCATTCACATAATGCCTGATGATAGGAAAAGTGAGGCTGCCAAGCGAAGTCCTGAGTCCGTCGGCTATGGTATCGGGATTTTTTGACAACACCATTTTCTTCTGGTAAAACGATTGGTAAGCATCGTCAGCACCTGAAGGTTCGGCTGCAATTACTTTTGTTAAAGGCGAGAAATAGTGTGCTGCAAGGGCAGTACCACTCAGTAAACCTCCACCGCCGACAGGTGTAATAATAAAATCAAGTCCGGGCTGATCCTCAATCAGTTCAAGAGCAGCAGTGGCTTGCCCGGCAATGATAGTGTAATTATTGTAAGGATGTATTTCGAAAGCATTGGTTTCGTTAAGTACTTCGTTCAGCTTTTCTTCGCGTGCTTCGAGCGTAGGTTCGCAGAAAGTAATTTTACCGCCATAGCTTTTTACCGCCGCAATTTTCACTTTCGATGAGTTTTCGGGCATTACAATATAGGCAGGAATATGTTTCAGCATGGCAGCCCTGGCCAGAGCAGCAGCATGATTGCCCGATGAATGTGTTGCAACACCTTGTTTTATGTCGTAAGGATCGAGGCTTAGCACCGCATTGGTGGCACCGCGCGATTTGAATGCACCGGCTTTCTGGAAATTCTCACATTTAAAAAAGATATTTGCGCCTGCCAGCTCATCAATCAGGCTGCTGGTGAGAACTGGTGTTCGGTGAAGGAATGGCTGTATTCTTTTTGCAGCTTCGAGTATATCTTCTTTTCCGGGCTCGTGGTTTTGATCCATTTATTTTCCTCCGTTCTTTAATTCAAGTGCAATCAACTCTGTTGCCGAATCCAATAATTGAAATGTTTTTGAAAATCCGTCTTCAAGGCCATAAAACGGGTCGAGAACTGCTTTGTTGCTGCCGGGATGGGTAACATTCAGAATATAATCGGCTTTCAGCATTTGATTTTCACTGGAGGACATCGATTTAACATCCCGATAGTTAACATTATCCATCACATAAATGCGGTCGAAATTATCAAAATCTGTTTTGCGGAAGAGTCTCGATCGTTGCCCTGAAATATCAATACCATGGCGTTTCATTTCGCGGGTAGCCCTGAAATCAGGTGGATCTCCAGTGTGAAAAGATTCAAATCCTGCTGAATCAACTTCCACATCCAGCTTATATTTTTGGATTTTTGAACGCATAATTCCTTCCGCCATCGGCGAACGGCAAATATTTCCCAGGCAAACCATTAATATTTTCATAGGCTGAAAAGTAGTTGGATTAGTCAATAAACTGAGCAGATAACTTACCGCAAAAATAAACTTATCTTTTCAATAATATTATTTCGTCACTTTAGCTTGAAAAGTGTTTTACTAAACCCGCTTCAGTGTTTCAAAAGTTAAACGGGTATTAAGCGGTATTTCTTAAAAATATAAAAGGAAGTTGCGCTGACACAACTTCCTTTTTCCTTTTAGTATTAGAACACGTTAACTGTCAAAATCAGAACTTGATTCGTTTTTCAATTTCTTCAACATAGGTCCTGAATTGCTTATCGGTTTCAATCAGGTTATTCACGGTACGGCAGGCATGAAGTACTGTGGCATGGTCTTTATTGCCGCAATGCAGCCCTATGGTTGCCAGCGAAGCTTTTGTATGTTTCTTGGAATAATACATTGCCAGTTGCCTTGCCTGTACTATATCGCGCTTGCGGGTTTTCGAGTTGATTGAATCCACAGGAATGTCGAAATAATCGCAAACTATTTTCTGGATAAAATCAATAGATATTTCGCGGGCGGTATTTTTTACAAATTTATCAATCATCTGCCTGGCAAGGTCGATGGTGATAGCTTTTTTATTCAGTGACGATTGAGCCATTAACGAAATTAATGCACCTTCGAGTTCGCGGACGTTGGTGGTTATGCTGTACGCCAGGTATTCGAGTACTTCGAACGGCATATCGATACCGTCTTTATACAGCCTCTTTTTCAGGATGGCAATACGGGTTTCCAGATCGGGTATCTGTAAATCAGCGGCAAGACCCCATTTAAAACGGGATAAAAGTCTTGGCTCCAGGCCTTTCAATTCAACCGGCGCTTTATCGCTTGTAAGAATAAGTTGTTTGCCTTTTTGATGAAGGTGATTGAATATATGAAAGAATACATCCTGAGTTTTTTCCTTTCCTGAAAGGAAATGGATGTCGTCAATTATGAGTACATCAATCATCTGGTAGAAATGCACAAAATCGTTCTGGTTGTTACTGCGCACTGCATCAATAAACTGCTGTGTAAATTGTTCGGTGGCAACGTACAATACGGTTTTTTCAGGAAAGTTATTTTTAACCTGTAACCCAATAGCCTGCGCAAGGTGGGTTTTACCCAAACCTACAGGGCTGTAAAGGAACAATGGGTTAAATGCTGTTTTACCCGGGTTACATGCAACAGCATAACCGGCAGAGCGGGCTAACCTGTTGCAATCGCCTTCAATAAAATTATCAAACGAATAGGATTCGTTTAATTGTGACTGAACCTGTATTTTTTTCAAACCTGGAATTACAAAAGGATTTGGTATCTCTTTTGATTTCCCGGCATTTAAATCAATCGGCATCTGAACAGATGGATTAGTAGTAGCTTTTCTATTGCTTGTGGGAATTTTAATTGTGTAAGGATCAGAGGTATAGGTTCCTTCCATTACAATGCTGTATTCAAGTCTTCCGTTTGGCCCTAGTTCGTTGCGTATGGTCTTCTTCAGAAGGGTGATATAATGCTCTTCGAGCCATTCGTAAAAGAACTGGCTGGGAACCTGTATCGTAAGTATGTTGTTTTCAAGTTTTATAGGTTTGATTGGAGAGAACCAGGTTTTAAAACTTTGATAATTGAGGTTGTCGCGGATGACTTTGAGGCAATTTTCCCAGACTTCCTGATGAAGTTCTTTAATTCCTTCCATTTCGTTGTGTTGCATGTTTACTCTTTGGTGTTATCGGTCGTTAAATCAGCTTATTACCCGTTAAATAATCAAAAAATGTTGTAGAGATTATGAGCTACATTGAAAAAGTGTTCAAAAATCACTCTAACAAAGTTTAAAAAAAAATTAATATGGTATTTGATTTTAATAAAAATAGTTGTATATGGCAGAATGCACAAAAAAATATTTGTTTTGCAACAATAAATATTAAGAAATTGATAAGTAATTAATAATTAACAGATTTATCTTCGAAAACTTACCCACAACACGCCCTGCTTCACTATGTCGGATTGCCAGCCGGATAACACATTTCATGCCAAACTCGTTGTTAATAACTTCTAAAGTTTCATCTTTAATAATTTTCATCACATCGTTCATTAATTCATACGGGTATTCAACCTGGTAGATTTCTTTCACAATGCGGGTTACAACTTCAGCTTTTGCGAGCGATTCTGCAGCAGCTGTCTTGTATGCATGTATTAAACCCGGAACTCCCAGGTTTGTTCCCCCATAATACCTTATTATTACAATTAAAACATTGGTAAGGTCGGCACAGAGTATCTGTCCATAGATAGGCCTGCCTGCAGTACCTGATGGTTCCCCGTCGTCATTCACCCGGTAGGCTGATTTGCCGAAGCCTAACACATAAGCATAACAATGGTGGGTTGCATCGTAATACTGTTTACGCAAAGTTTCGAGTTGTTGCTTTACTTCCTTCTCGCTGCAAACCGGAAATGCAAATGCCAGGAACCTGCTGCCTTTATCGCGGAACGATCCTTGTGCAGGCGTGACTATTGTTTTATATTCATCAGTGAAAAGCATCCGGTGGGAAATCTTAAGTTTATGATCATAGTTAGCATAACTTTCATGCAAAGGTAAGCAGCCGGGATTTATTTTACCGGATAATTTTAAAAATTGGAAAATTTCATTTTGGGATTCTTCATTTAACTACTTTTGGCCTCAATATAAATAGGTTTATGTCATCACATTTCGGGGAGTTTGCGGCTCTTCTAACAACTGTTTTCTGGACAATTACGGCTTTGTCGTTTGAAACAGCGAGCAAACGTATTGGATCAATGCATCTTAACCTGTTACGACTGGGTTTGGCTTCCGTTCTATTGTCGGTTTTTTCCTTTTTTCACAGGGGGATGTTCCTTCCGATGGATGCGAGTTTGCATAATATCACCTGGCTGGCGCTTTCGGGCGTAATAGGATTTATTATAGGTGATTTTGCCCTTTTTAAAGCGTTTACCATTACAGGTGCAAGGGTTGCCATGCTGATGATGACACTTGCCCCGGTTTTTGCAGCTCTTGCAGCTTGGATTATTCTTGGGGAGGTAATGAGTGTTATCAGCCTGGCAGCTATGTTTATAACATTGGCTGGAATTGCACTCGTTATATTTACACGTACCGCAGGTTCTGTTACTACAAAGCGTTCTTACGCAATTTCATATCCTGTAAGAGGTATCATACTTGGTATTATTGCTGCGGCAGGACAAGGGGTTGGCCTTGTGCTGAGCAAATACGGTATGCAGGACTACGATTCATTTTCCTCGTCACAAATAAGGGTGATTACTGGTTTTATCGGTTTTGGAATATTGTTTTTTATGTTGGGGAAATTTAAGGAACTGCCTGCATCCTTCCGCGATAGGAAAGCAATGAAATGGCTGGTTGTAGGCTCAATCTTCGGGCCTTTTCTGGGTGTTTCGTTTTCGCTGATAGCAGTTCAGAATACAAGTGCTGGAATTGCTCAAACGATCATGTCGCTGGTTCCGGTGCTGATTATACCTCCGGCAGTAATGATAAATAAGGAAAAAGTTAGCGTGCGCGAGATAGCAGGAGCGGTAATAGCAGTTGCAGGGGTTGCCCTGTTTTTTATATGACCGTTTTTTTTTTGAGAAAAATCAGAGTAGATTAAAATATTGCGGAATAAAATAAATCCTGATTTTGGAACGTAACTTTATCTTAACATTGTATTAGCCGTTTCCGAAAGTCGGGCAGTAATTTCATCATATTCAGCCTCAGTCAGCTTTCTGCGGGTTTCACTATCGAGCATAAACTGCTCACTTTCTGATATTTTCTTGTACCATTGGTCCCCTTCAGGTATATCCAAAGGCTTTCGCGGAATTATATGCAGATGAAGATGTGCAATCGTCTGTCCTGCCGAAGCACCGTCCTGTATTGTCCAGTCGAATCCATCACAGTTAAAGAAATACTTAAGTACAGCAGTTATTTCGCGGGCAAATACCATCATTTCTCCAAGCTCAGAATTCGATAATTCGAATAAAGATTCGTAATGTTTATTGGGAATAATGAGCGAATGCCCCGGAAGAACCGGGGCAATATTATACAAGGCACTGAATTTGGGATTTGAATAAAAAGCCTTCCCGGTAACAGATTTTTTACAGAAAATACACTGTTCGTAAACGTTATTCTGCGGAATATTCATTGAGAGGGAATTAGAATCCGGCTATACAGGGTAGTTTCCTGTAATTTTCGATATAAACCTGTGAAAACGGTGAAATGATCCCACAGGTTCGGCAAACATCATAATGCAGCGGTCAGCAACGAAATTTATGTCTTTGTTTTTCAGGTAATTGATCACTTCTTCATTTGATGAGCCCTGTTGAAGCCATAAATGTTTAATTCCTTTGTTAACAGAATTCTCCACGATCTTCAGCGTTTTATCAGGAGGCGTATTTACAAAAACAGCTTTCACATGAGGTGGAAGTGTTTCGATGCTGCTGTAACAAACATCCCCGTCAAAATCAATCATATGCGGATTCACAGGCAGTACTTTCATGCCTTTCTTTTTAAGTGTACGGTAAACAGTGTTACCGAATTTGGTCTTAGTTCGCGATACTCCAACAACGGCAATATAGGGTTGTTGCAGAAACTGGTTAATTGATTCGGCTGTCTTCATATTTTTTTTTTTTTGATTTGGTTATTCAAAGACGATATTCATTTCAACACGCCTGTTTTGCTGGCGTCCCTCCGGTGTTGCATTGGGAGCAATGGGTTTAGTTTGTCCGAACCATTCGGTTTTAATGCGGTCAGCGTTTATGCCTTTCTTAACAAGGTAATTTTTTACTGCAAGGGTCCGGTTTTTCGACAAGGCGAAGTTCAATTCAGGTTTGCCCACATCATCCGTATGCCCGGCTAACAATAACCTGAATTCGCTGCGTTTCACTATCACCCCGGCTAATTCGTCGAGAGAGCTTAACGACGATTTTCTGATTACCGACTTTCCTGTTTCAAATTCCAGGTTGCTGAAAGCTTTATTTAGTATTTCCTGTTCTTCTGTTTTTATTTCGGGGCATCCGTTGTTCAAGGCAATTCCCGGCAAAGTAGGGCACAAATCGTATTTATCCGAGATGCCATCGGCATCCGTATCAGGACATCCCCTGAAAACTGCTGACCCCGGAATGCTTGGGCAATCATCATCTTTATCAGGAATGCTATCGTTATCAGTATCATGGTAAGGACACCCCTGGTTGTCGACAGAACCTTTTACCCCGGGGCAATTATCTGATTCGTCCCTGATTCCATCGCCATCGCTGTCAATAAACGGGCAGCCTTTGTTTTCGCGGGTGCCGGCAATCATCGGGCATTTATCATCTTTGTCAGCTATTCCGTCTTCGTCCTGGTCAGGGCAGCCAGCCAGGCTGATTTTGCCGGCATTGAACGGACAGGCATCGTTATGGTCAATTATGCTGTCGCCATCGCTGTCGGGGCATCCATTGAACGATGCCAGTCCTTTTACATCAGGGCACTGATCGTCTTTATCAATAACTCCATCATCGTCAGTATCCGGACAACCATTAAATTTCATCAGCCCAAAGATATCGGGACAATTATCATGTCCGTCCTGTATCCCATCAAGGTCTGCATCCGGACAGCCTGCTGTTCCAATCAATCCGGGTATATCAGGACATTGATCCCGGCGGTCTGATACCTTATCAAAATCTGTATCTTTGGGTTGGCGATAAAGAATCGGAACCTTAAAAATAGCCGAAACGGCAGATCCGTATCTGTTTTTAGTAGTTACCAGCATCGAAAACATGTCGTTCCATCCAAGCCACAATGATCCTAGCCGCAAACCCAAGCCTATATTCCATTGCTTGTAAGCATTGTATTGAACCGGCACCGATACCCCGAACCATTTCTTGTCGTAACGCGGCACAATATTGAATGAGGAGAGATAATGTACTTTATTTACATTGTTATTGCCACGGTTCAAAGCCAGGTATGGAGTGAAATTCACATACAATCCTTCAGCAACTCTTACATCAGCCTGAAGGCTAAGGCAAATAGGCAACGTCATGTTGTATTTTGACGAAACATCCTCCGGATCAAAATTGTTATATATTAATGAGTCTAACTCAGATATTGAATTAATATCACCAATATAAAGGTTCCTGATATCGGCAGTGAAATCCTTACTTATCGGGTTTCGCTTGTAACGGGTATTCCCGAGATCATTAGCTGTAAAGCCAATTCTGAAGAGGTACTTGTCCTGATCCCTTCGCCAGATATTGGTTTTCCCGTCCATATCATATTTATATTTCATCCAGTAAGGCCGGTACTCATAAACTACTCCTATATCAAATGCCAGCGAAGGATTGGCGTCGAACTGATAGCTGAAATCTTCCAAAGCGATATTTTCGGTTATCCCGTAATTAGTAAATGTGTTGTATAAAGATACTGTATCGCTGTTTTCAACTTGATAATTCAGGTCTTCCATAAACATATAGCCTGATCCCATGCCCTGTATAATTTTCATTGTTACACCGGCCTTCATGAAATGTTGTTGTTTGTCCATTACCACTCTTGCATAAGTAAATCCATATTCGGCCCAGGCATTCATTTGCGCATATACATCCTCATTTTCCAGCCTGACGTTCCACAGGTCAGTTTCCTGGTCAATATTATCCATAAGCACTGCAAGGGTTTCCGTCATATTATCAATATTTATGATGGTGCGGAAGGATGGAGTGAAAGCAATGGAACTCTTATCGGAAATAGATACCATAAAAGAAAACAAATCCTGCTTCACCGCAATAATGCCTGATTTATCTTTTCCATCCAGGTTGCGCGATATGTAAGGGCCGTGAAAATCAAATTCTTCTGTTAATACCTTAGGATGCCAGATTACATAGGGGTCGATCCCGTAGAAATTGTTTGAATATGAAAAGTTTGATGATGAAAAAGCCAGATCGAAACTATACCGGCTGTCGGCAATGGATGCTGGCTGCAATTGCACTCCTGTAATGCCTGCATAGTTACCCGATGCAAAAGGCAGGTATTCCTGGGCACTCAGATTGAGAGAATTAAAAAGTAAAAGAGAAAGTAGTATGTAAGTATGCCTCATGGCTTTATGTTTGGAACTATATTTATCAAAAATAGTGAATTTGTAATTATATCGACAACGAATTTTAATATATAAATATTCAATAAAGCGAATAGAAATATCTTTGCGCTTTTAAAATCAAAATATTTCACACGAAATGCCTCAGCCGATACAAAGCTTTTATAAAAACAGTGTACTGAAACTGAATGCAATATATTCAGTTGAAGAGGCCCGGGCAATGGTTGACAGGCTGTTCGGACATTTTTTTAATCTTACCCCTGTTCAAAGAGTAATGGCTGGCTCAACCGAGGTCAATTCTGACGGATTAACCCTGATTGAAGAAGCAATTGACAAATTATTGCTTCATGTTCCTTTGCAATATGTAACGGGGAAAGCATTCTTTATGGAAATGGAGTTTTCGGTGAATCCTTCAGTTTTGATCCCACGACCCGAAACAGAAGAGCTTGTCAGCTTAATACTTAAAGATTTATCCCGAAGAAAAACTCCGCAGAACCTACGGATTCTGGACATAGGCACAGGAAGCGGTTGCATTTCTGTTGCATTAAAGCATAATCTGCCGGAAGCTAAAGTTATTGCCATTGATATCTCAGATGATGCCCTGGCTGTTGCCATGAAAAACGCAGAAAAAAACAAAACAGAAGTGGAATTTATAATGCTCAATATTCTCGATGACTCGCAATGGAGTGTATTACCGCAATTCGATGTTATTGTCAGCAATCCACCTTACGTAACGCAATCCGAAAAACTGCTTATGCAATCAAATGTGCTTGATAATGAGCCACATATTGCTCTGTTTGTTCCGGATGATGATCCGTTGATTTTTTATAGATTTATTATGGCTTTCGCCAAAGATACTCTAAATCCAACCGGCAGCCTGTGGTTCGAAATAAATGAAAAGTTTGGAGATAAATTAAAAGACATTGCTTTAAACCAAGGATTTAGCGAAGCAAATATTTTT
>JBBQUX010000112.1:0-10697 GCA_038212135.1 Bacteroidales bacterium
ACTCCACAAAGTTACCAAGGTAATGAAGAAAGCAAGTCCTTGTGTTATAAGCTCAAAAGCTGTTACCATTTCGCCCGAAGCTACTTTTAGAAATCCAGGTTGTGCCTGGTCCGACATCAGGTGATGCGACCATACGGTCCATGATACAATAAGTTCAACAAGTAAAGCGGCACGTGCCCAGTTTTCCATAAAAAGTTTTTTGCCTGTGATAAGTGTTGCAAGCAAATACCAGGTTCCGGCAACAAAAATGAGCACCAGTCCGTCGGCAATCAGATCCAATCCCCACCAGAACCAGTTTTTGTAAAGCAGTGCATCAATAGCGGAGTGTTTCAGGTCGTATCCCATCAGCGCTGCAACCATATATACCAGTATCAAAACCCCTGTGAAAAGTATAATTCCGGCATTCAACGCAACATCAACCGTGCCACGGGCAATGGCTGCAACAGGTAAAGAAACCAGGTGTTCTTCTTTTTTCTTCGATAAAAGGTTATGCAAACCACTAACTCCCAATGCGGAAGCAATAAGTCTTCCGGCTGGTTGTTTGGGCCATCCTTCGGGAGTATACATAATAGTTTTGAAAATATTGATCACAAAAAATACAGTTCCAACCATTACCAGGGCAATACCCAGGATAAAGAAAATTCCGCCAATAACACTGAATTGTTTGAAGTCGGCAGGTAACGGCCAGTATAAGGTATAAAGAGGCGCATATTCCGAGAAGAACCCGGCTGTCCAAAAAGTTAAGGTGCCGATAGCAATCAGCAGAAATGTCCAGTTGCCAAGTTTGATGCTCCACAACGGCTTCTTCATCAGGAAAGGCACCAGGAACAGGAATGCACCAAATACAATGGAATAGGTTGACCCGAAAATCCCGACCAGCGGATGCGCCGTCATGATGGCAAAGAATTGCTTAGGCTCTATTCCCGGAACAGGGCTTACTTCATATATGCGCATGATCATTCCTTCAATCACGGCAAAGCCATAATAGATGAGTCCGACTACAACAAAACGCAATGTCATTTTCTGCATTGAAGTGAGCGATTTCGATTTAAATGCACCCTGCTCACCATTCAATAATGTTTGTAAAAAGTTCATATTCAATGTTTTTTTAACAGTTAAACAATTTATTAATTGGAACTTGTTTCGCAACCTACTACTTCCACCACATCGTTCTCAATCATGGCATATCCTGCAGGTCCTGAATACTCAGTGGAGCGGATGGAATAAACTCCGGGCTTGTCGAATTGCCATAGAATATCGTTCAGATGACCGGGTACAACCTGCATCTGGAAGACCATTGTGTTGTCGTTGCGGAATAATCCGAAACCATACGTAAGATCTTCAGAAGTTACATTGAACATTACTTTTTCGTGACATTGAATTGTTAGTTTTTCTGCCGGTAGATGAAACTTGTGGTTTGCAACCGTGATGTCGAAAACCCTGTCGGCTTTTATTTCCTTACGGTTCAGATCGATAGGCGTCCATGGAATTGTGTTGTAGGTAATGATGTGGAGAGATACTCCCAGAATAACCAGGAATGCCACCCATGAATAGAAAAAGGCTGGTTTCACAACGTTGCTTTTACCCTGCCGGGTAATTTTAAAGGCAAACCATCCCATTAGTGACATAATAGCCAGAACATAAAATGTGTAGGCCAGTGTCTGTCCTGTTAACACTGTGTTTGAATCAATCATAGTTCCTCCTTTTTTGGTTTTGTTTATTAATATAATTCTACCTTAATGTAGTATTTATGTGTAAAAAAATTACTTCGTCGGGTTAGTGTTCTTCAATTTACTGAGACTGGTATTTTTAAGCATTGCGGCCAGTGAATTATGTGTATCGCACCATATTTCATGCATCGCGCAGGAATTATCAAAAGCACATTCTCCAAATCCGAATATGCATTTTGGTTCCCAGTTAATTCCTTCGGTTGAGGCAATAATTTCGGAAAGAAAAATCTGTCCGGGGCTTCTTTCAAAACAAAATCCTCCATTGCGGCCCTGCACACTCTTCAGGAAGCCGTTTTTCGTAAGATCGGTAAGCAAGCGTTGGAGGTACTTTTTAGGGATCTGTAACTTCTCGCTTAATTGTTCCGCCGTATGCAATTCATCTTCGTGCAACGACATGTAGCTTAATATTCGTAAGGCGTATTCAGTTGTTTTTGTGAAGTTCATATTAATGGTCTACCTCCATGTAGTATTTTGCAAATGTAATATATTTATTATTCGCTAAATATTATTTTGATGTGCTGGGAAATGAATTCAAGAGTTTAATTTCTTTTTTATTATTTTACTGTCCTTTTCCATCAGGCAAAAAGTAAGAAGAACAAATTGCAAATGAATTTCCGAATTAATTTATGGATATAGTAAATTCAATCAGAATAGTATCGCTTATTGATGTCCAAACTTTTCCAGCACATCAAAATAAAATAAAGCCCCATTATTTTCCATTAAAGGTCTTTTAAACACCATTTTCTATTAACCATTTTCCATTAACTAATTCTCAGGCGCGCCTTGATTAATCCAGATATTCACCATTTTAATCTGGCAATCAGTCAGTTTATTACCGTTTTTAGGCATAGCACTGTAACCGGTCAGGTGGCTGATGGCACCTATAATTTTTCCGTTATCAGCTATTGCTTTTACACCGGCATAGGTGGCCAGGTCAATTCCTCCGCCCGGGGCAGTTCCGCTGTGGCAACCCTGACAGCTGTTTTGTATCAAAGTTTTAATATGTGTCGAGTATTTTACATTAGTTGTATCGCATCCGCTTTCGAGGCAACTGTTGTTTTTTGCACCCTGTCCGATCCATTTCGAAATCAATGTAAGTTGGGCACTTGTCATTGGAGCCGCAGGTGGGGGAGGCATGCGATCCTCTGAGTCGTCTTCGGTAATTGCTTCATATATTTTACTCTTAGTCGGGTCATTCACCTTTATTCCACCTGTGGCAATGATATTTGCATAACTGTCGAGAATAATGCCTTCTTCGGCAGTACCCGCATCGTGGCAGCCACTTTTTGCACAACCCGATTGAAAAATAGGCAATACCTGCTGAACGAAATAAACGGTATCGGTACTGCATTGGATACCTGTATTGTTGCCGGTGGTATCAACAGGATTAATTATTTCGAGGGGATCGGGATCGTGCCTGCATGAATAGGGGAGAAACAGTGTAGCAGCTATAAATGAAAATACCAGTGCCAGGAAAATATATCGTTTAATACAAATCTCATTTTTATGTATTTAATAACTTAGATATACCTGAAATGTTGCTAACTGGTATAAAAAATCTATTTTCAGAAAATCAAATCAGAAATTACATTATTTATTTTCACTAAGAAAACTCAGCATTTTATGTAAAAATGCTCATTTTCTTTAACTTTAGGTTTGGCAGGAAAAACTCAATCTTCTGTGCGCGAGGACTTTCCCCTGCGGTGCTGAGCGAAGGTTGGTGAGCGAAGTCGAACTAAGCCGAAGCAAACGGGTGAGCGTGGGCAAAACTCATTTTAGACCCGTTTTCTTATACAATACTTCATTAAACTTTTTACTGAAAATCAAATAGTTATGAAAACAGTTTATTTGTATTCAAATAATTGAAAATCAGTTTTTTGCGTCTTTGCGTCTTTGCATGAGGAAAAAAATAACGGACTATTGCTTATACGCATTACTTACAAAAGTTTGATTCTGAATTCTGAGAGTTCGAAGCAGGCAAGAACTATCTAAAATCAGGTTTTTTCGCTTTAATATAAAGTGAACCTGCGATTTCTTTTAGAACGGGTATTTTTTCAATGGTTTCTCCAAAAGCAGAAACAATTGGAATCAGCGATCCGGGAACGGCCGGGTGCAGGAAATCAAAAGGTTTAATTCTAATATCTCTGAAACCGGTTTTTCTCAGCAGACTATTCAACGACCATCTGAAAAATGCAGTTTCGTCTGGCGAATCGCCGAGTTTACGTTTCAGGGTGGGAATGTTTTTTTGCAAAGCTATTTGCGGGTTCATCATATTAGGTTCAGTGAAGAAGATGGTACCGCCGGGTTTTAAAACCCTGAACATTTCGCTTACCGCTTTTTCAATATCAAGATGGTGAAGTACCGAACTACCGACGATGGAATCGTAACTATGGTCTTCAAAACTCATTTCATAAGCGTTTTCGATAACAAAAGTTACCTTTTTATCTTTAATTTCCTCTTTGGCAATAGTTAGTAATTCAGGAGAAATATCAATAGCTGTAACGGAAACGCCTGTTTTTGCAATTTCTTTTGTAAAATATCCGGTTCCGCATCCGATTTCCAAAACCTTATCCGAAGGTTTTAAATGAGCAGTGAGCATCTGAACTCTTCTCTGCCAGCGCTTTTTGCCTGCCGGCGACTCCCAGTTCCATACTTCGCCTGCACCTTCCCTGGCCAGATATTTTCCATGCTCTATTTCATTCTGTAATCGATTGCTCATAGTACTTTTAGTTTATAGTGTATCTCACTATATAGTAATAGTAGTTTCCGATACAAAGCGGAATCTATTTGAATTTTATTTTTTTTGCCGCAAAGGCACTCATCTTTATCAGCAGCCATCCATGGCTGAAACGATTAATCTGTGTACTTCCATATTCGCGGTCACGGTAGCGGATAATGATTTCGGTAATTTTTAGGTTTAGTTTTGCAGCACCAAAAATTAAATCGAAATCGCCGAATGGATCGAAATCGCCGAAATAATGGCGGTTTCGCACAATCTCATCGTAATCCTCCTTATACAGAACTTTAGTGCCGCAGAGCGTATCTTTCAGCCGTTGCCCCAGCAGGTAGGAGAAAAACATGCCGAAAAATTTGTTTCCCAACAGGTTAAGAAATCGCATAGCATTTTTATCCATCGGGTAAACCAGGCGGCTACCATTGATAAATTCACCTTTGTTGTAACGCAATGCATCATAAAATTTTGGCAATTCTTCGGGTGGCATGGTGAGGTCGGCATCAAGGATCATAAGTATTTCACCGTTGGCAGCTTCAAAAGCTTCGCGTACAGCATTTCCTTTCCCTTTTTCACTCTGCCTGAGTACTTTTATGTCTTTGTCAGGATACGCTTCCTTCACTCTGAGCATCTCTTCATACGTATTGTCCGACGAATGTCCTTCAATAAATACAAATTCCTGATGTGTCCCAAAATCAGGAGTTCGCTTAATGGCATTTTCAATATTGCCTTTTTCGTTACGGGCAGGTACAACGATTGAAACGCTGTATTGCTGATCATCGTTCAGCAATGGTCGCGCAATGATCAGGTTAACCAGATCCATACGGTTGAAAACCGGCAAGTTGGCAAGTATCTTATTGAAGATCAGGTTAATAACCGGAATATACTTCGGGAACATTAGTTTTCGTTCAATCCGGATAACCTGGTAACCTTCCAGTTCGAGGAGGTTACGGGTATCATTATTCGAAAACCAGTTTTGCGCGGGTTGTTTAAGTTTAAATCTTAAAAATTCACCTGTCCGTAAAACTGGCTCCCACATATAGTTATACTGCGAAATTACGATGCGTGTCTGCGGGTGACAGAGTTTCTTTATATTGTGAAAAGCGGCCTGTACATCCCAAAGGCAGTTAGTAAGGTCGGAAAGTATTATATAATCGAATATTTCATTAAGTTTCAGTTCTTCAACATCATCAACTTTGAAAACCAGTTCGGGATACCTTTTTGTTGCTGTTTCGATGCAATCAGGCGCAAAATCAACACCAACCCCGTAAGTGGGTCGGGTCGAATAAAGCAGATTGCCATTTCCGCAACCGATTTCGAGTACACGTTTACCTTCAGGAATTATGGATGAAATGTATCTTTCCAGAGATTTGTGATAAAAACGGTTCATTTTTTCCCACTTGCTGCGCGAAGCAGCCGTTTCGGAATAAAATCGCCTTATATTCTCTTTATTCATTTTATAAATGTTCGGATTGCATAAAACGGGCAAAACTACAAAAATTATACGCAAGTGCCTTTGTGTGTTTTGTAAGTCTCATTAAAATACAGGCCGCCAGAATTTAATTTCCCGGAATTTCCTGGTTTGCCAAAATCAGTTGAAAGGGAACACATCAGTCAGATGAAACCAGGTTCGCCGTTTTTCATTCATTTAATAGCTATGCCGCTATGGATTGAGAAAAAATACAGATATTTGTAAGCGAATAAAGTAATGTTATTTTATTATTGCACTTATGGCTAAGAAAACCGAAAATCATAGTGAACCTAAAACAGCATCTGTACCACCAAAAAAAAATAGTTCTACTGAGGCAAAAAAGGATTTACTCGGAATCCTGGATGGATTTTTTGATAAAAGACTGGGCTGGTTAATCTGGGTTATTTTAGGAATTACTTTTCTTTTTAGTATGTTACTCTTCGATTCGCGTGTCAGCCTATCGGGAGATGATTCCTTTTACATAATCCGGGCTTCCGATTTTATAAATTCTTTTAAATATCCTGCATTTCAGGGACCCTTGTACCCGATGGTGCTTTCGCTATTCGTAGCTATATTTGGCATTAATCTCGTTCCGCTCAAAATATTGTCGCTTATTTCTTTACTTGGATTTATGTACCTGTTTTACATTGCATTCAGGAAAAGAATTCCTTCGGCTTTACTTGTAATTGCATTGCTTGTGATGAGTATTAATTCGTTTTTATTGTATTATGGCAGCCAGACGTACAACGAAGCCTTTTACCTTCTTGTGCTAATGGCGTTGGTTCTGGTTTTCTTTCGCTATTTTATTGATTATGAGCAAGCATTACCTTTAAAGCAGGAATTATACCGACATCTTTACCTGGCGTTATGCCTGCTTGCACTCACGCTGACGAAGAACATGGGATATTCTGCTGTTTTTGCCGTAGCAGGTTATTTCCTTTTGCGCGGGCAGTGGAAAAATCTTATTTACTCCGTTGCTGCTTTTGCGATTTTACTTATTGTATTCCAGGGAGTTAAATACATTTTATGGAATGAGGCAGGAGCACAATTCTCATCACAGGGATCCGGCCTGCTGAACAAAGATTATTACAATCCACAAGCCGGAAAAGAAGACCTGGCCGGGTATAAAGCAAGGCTACTGGATAATTCGAACTTATACCTCTCGAAGCATTTTGTTTCCATTCTCGGGTTCAGGAAGGCTGAGCCGATTATGACTGTAAATTCACTTGTTACCTTGTTCGTTTACTTGCTGGCTATTGGTTCCCTGATAATTACTTACATCAAAAATAAGTATTTGTTCTTCAGTGGATTGTTGACCGGATCTTTTTTACTCGTGACTTTTATTGTACTGCAAACCAAATGGGATCAGAGCAGACTTATAATACCGGCAATACCTATGCTGATTCTGATGCTATTCGCTTTCGTGTACTATATTTCATCTATAAAAAAGTATAAAATTTTACAGGTTGTAGTTCCTGTAATGGCACTGCTGGTCTTTTTTCAGAGTCTGGCTGTTACGGCCGTGGCTGTTAAATCGAACCAGGAAATAAGCGGCCGGTATGGTGGTCTTACTCCCGATTGGAAAAATTACCTGAAAGCAAGCGAATGGGCATCTGTGAATCTTCCGGAGGATGCCATAGTAGCCTGCCGCAAGCCTTCTATTTCGTTTGTGTATGGGAAAGGCCGTAACTTTTACGGCATCATGCAATTGCCAACTTACAGTATGGATGTTTTCTTCAGTAACTGGCAGAAAGATGAATTGCGTTACATGATATTTAATTATGCTGATTTCAATGGAAGGAAGCTTAACCCTGACTTATATAAAGAGCTGAAAGAAAACCAACTGGCTCTGCTTTTTGTTAACGATAGTGTATATTTTATTGATAAAATAAATGATACGTCCAGGGTCGGGTTTATGGAAAAAGTTAAAGCAGCAGGATTTAATTATACTTCGTCGGTAAGTAGTTTTAAAGCAAAAATAGGGGAGGCCAGGGAAATGAAATTATACTATCCTGATTCGCTTCTTCTTCAGTTGCAGAACGCCGGAGTAACTCATATTTTAACTGCTAACCTGCGCCGCAACAGCACTAAAAAAGATGGAATGATCATCAATACGGTTGAACGTTATCTTGCATTTATCCAGGAAAAGTACCCCGACATTTATACGAAAGTATCTCAGATCGGTGATGATGGAAACGAACCGGCATCGATCCTTAAAGTTGAGTATGAACGCTATGGTAGAACTATCAGGAACCCAGCCGCTAAATAAAATCAGCTGTTTACTTGTTTTTTTCATAGAAGTCCTGATAAACAGACTGTAGGTAGGCTTTTCCCTGTTTTTCGTCCAGGCTGTCCGATCCAGGAATAATTCCGGTATATGTATTAGTAACTGTATTATATATCAATAATTTACCTGGTTTTTGAAACCCGAATCCTTCGCTGAACGTAAAGAAAGAGAAAGGTGTGTAAGAGGACGATAAAATATTTCTACTGAATTTCATGTCTTCAGAATCAATTTGTAGCTGGGCAAGCACGGTCGCCGCAAGGTCAGTTTGTGAAGCCATGTTTCCGATCACTGTATCGTTTACTCTTAGTGCACCGCCCAGCCAGATCATAGGGATGTGGTATTTTGATTTTTCCCATGTTTCAGATCTGCCGGGTAAGCGATTGCCATGATCTGCAATAATAACAACAAGGGTATTATTCCACCATTTCCTGGTTTTAGCCACTTTTATAAAATCACCAATGGCCTGATCTGTATAGTGCAATGAATTAAGGTATTTTGTTTCATCGTCATTCCCTGTAAAAACAGGTGCAACAGGCGTTTCGAAAGGCTCGTGGCTGGTTAAAGTGAGTATGGTTTTAAAAAATTTATCATCATTGTCAGGGGTATCCGCCAGAAACCGGTTAAAAACCACATGGTCAAAGGCACCCCATTTCGTTTTTAAATCTGCAGCCTGGAAGTCTTCGTCCGATACAATTTTGTCAAAACCAGCCTGAACAAGGAACGATCGATAATTGGCAAAATTCAGTGTGCCACCGTAAAAGAACTCACTTTTATACCCCTCGGAATTGAGCTTTTTCGGAATAAAAGCCAGTTTTTCGGTAAGTTTCTGATACTTGAGCGGACTTGATCCGGGTAATGATGGATATCCCGCCACAACAGCCGCAATTCCTTTATCTGTCCGGTCAGAAGAGGCATAAATATGGTCGAAAAGAACTCCTTCTTTTACCAACTGGTTTAATTCCGGCATTACACCCGCTTTCCCGCCTGTAGCAGCGAGTGCTTTTGCCGTAAGGCTTTCAGTTATAATGAGTATAATATTCGGCCGATTATTGTTGAGAAGGTATGTTATGTCTCCTTTTACAGGCCTAAGTGGTGACACTATTTTCCGAACTTCTGATTCACTATAGTACAGGTATTTCCGGTTCAGATCAGTCGCTTCGGTGATCGAAAAACCCACATTCCAGATAGGATTGATGGCTGCATGGTTTGCAAATTGATTTTTCGAAAAATAGGCTGTACTTGTTGTGAGGCTCGATATACCAACGCCACCCCGGATGAGAATAAAAAGTAAAAGCGTAGCAGGAAAAAGAACATAGAATGTTTTATTGTGTCTTTGCAGGGAATCCAGTCGTAAATCAAACAACTTTAAATAGATATAATAAAGTAATCCTGTTGCAATAAAAACAGCAAGGATTCCTCCGGAAACTGTAAAAATACTCACGCTTGCCGTCATCGCCTTCAGGTTGGTCATATAAAAAAGGGGAGTGGCATCCATCCTGAATCCCCAGTGTTTATACATAAAGAGATCTCCTGAAATAACAGTTATACAGGTAAATAAAACTATTAATGTATAGATGTGATAAAAGTATTTTATGAATTTGCTTTTGAAGAATGCAGTGAAAGTCAGTAGCAGTGAAGGTATCAGAACAATATACGATGCTATGCCTATATCGAGTTTAAAACCATAAAAAAACGTGTTGAATATTTCTGAAACCTGCAGCTCAATTGTATTGTTAAAATAGGAAAGCAGAAAAAGTACCCTCGCAAGTACGAACAGCAGATACCAGAAAGCAAGGTAAAGTATAAAGACAGATATTCGTTTTTTCATAGAGAGTAAAGCTGCTAGCAGGCTGCAAAATTGACTAAAAAAGAGTTAACACAAACATAATTACAGATTTTTATATTAATTTGGCTTATTATAAACATACTCTTTTGCGAACAAATATAAGTATTTTTAAAGGAATGGCCTTGCCTCAACATAATTTCAGGGAACTGCTTCTGAAAGGGAATTCCCGCTCGTACACCGATTTTGTAGCAGATATTGTGGAAAAACGGCCAGAACTGGTACATGAGTTGTGGGAAATATATCTTGCTATGGAGGAGCCCGTTTCACGAAGGGCGGCATGGATTGTTGATACTGCATCGGAGAATAAGCCCGGGTGGGTCGAACCCTTTCTGCCGGCATTAATCAAAAAACTTCCCGATTTCAACCACGATGGATTAAAACGCCATGCATTGAGAATGATATCCAGATCCCCTTTTCCCGATGGAGCGGAAGCTGAACTTTTAAATATCACTTTCGGATGGTTGTTGTCTCCAACTGAAAGTGTTGCTGTAAAAATGTATTGTATTCAGATTCTATACCGCCTTTCGGCCACCGAGCCTGATATTTTGCAGGAATTATACGATACCATCGAATTTCAGATGGCGGATGGTACGCCTGGCTTTCGGAGCATAGGAATCAAAATGCTGAAAGAT
>JBBQUX010000113.1:0-10412 GCA_038212135.1 Bacteroidales bacterium
GAGAGGCTCTCACAACACTGACACCCGACGCTTTAGCTCCGGGAGTTCTCGTATAGAGTGGTTTCCTTCAGACGGAGATATTAAAGCATAGTCTCTTACATCCTTTAACGAAAGCGATCTGCCCTGCTTCCCATACCTGTCCTACTCCACGAAATGGCATGGCTTTAGTATACCCTTAATTTGTCCTTTGCTGAACCCTATTCCCGAAATAGCTTTGGGAAAAAAGAACGGATGAGTACGATTATCCAGCAGCCGGATTCATTTTCTGGAAACCTAAAAAAGTTCGTAATCACTTCGGCCAGCGAAGTGGTTTTCGAGCCACTACATGCAAAAAAAGGATTTTCACGTCAATCCCCGACGCTTCATCGGCCTTGAATTTATTGTCCTTTAGTAATTTTCATTCTCCGCATATCTTTCCGGAAATTAAATTCCTGAAAAAATGGCAACGCTAAAAAAATTTCACAAAGCAATTTTTGTTTTTTGTCTGACAGTTCTTTCTTTCTCCTCGGTTGCGCAGCTAAAAGTCACTCAACCAATTATCTACTACAAAGAAGCTTCGTTTGTAATATCTCCGCTTATTCCTCCTGCATCAACCAATACTGCTGCCGTTCCATTGAAACAGATGCGTGATTCTATTGCCGCTGCAATTGCCGGAGGTGGTGCCGGTACTGTTACTTCGGTAGGTAGCGGTTTAGGTTTATCGGGTATTGTCACAACTTCAGGAACTTTGGCTTTGGACACGGCAAATGCAAGCGTTTTATCGCGCCAAAGGGCTGCAAACATGTACACTCCTAAATCACACGAAGGTTCAACAGGTACGGCACACGGTAACTCGACAACATCCGTGTCTGGTTTTATGTCTTCGGCTGATAAAACCAAACTTGATGGAGTTGCCCCCGGAGCAACTTCCAATACTGGCACCGTAACTTCGGTTGGCAGCGGTTTAGGTTTAACCGGGACAGTGACTACCTCGGGTACATTATCGTTGGATACTGCCAATTCAAGCGTCCTGTCGCGCCAACGCGCTGTTAACATGTATCAGCCAAAAGGAAGCTACGGCGCCGGGACTGTTACTTCAGTTGGTAGCGGATTAGGATTGTCGGGCACCGTCACAACTTCCGGAACTTTGGCTTTGGACACGGCAAACGCAAGCGTTTTATCCCGCCAAAGAGCGAATAATACCTACGCAAAAAAAGATTTATTTGCTTTTATCGTAAGTAATGTTTCCACTTCATCGATTACCCTTACCGATATTACCGGTTTAAGTTTGCCTCTTGAGGCTAATTCCCTTTATGAGATTGAGGTTAATTTAAATGCCGGTACTGACGCTTCGGGAACTTTCGTTGGTGTAGGGCTTAATCTTAGCAATACAACTAATGCTGCTGTATGGGGATCACTTACCGGTACTGCTGTTATAGCTACTTACTCAGCAGCAAGAGTTGGTCTTGTAAATTCCTTTAATGTTACTGACATCGCATTTTTCTCCGCCGGAGGTTCCTTCGGTGCAATTATATTTCATGGTTTAGTATCAACAGGATCAACTGCGCCCACAATTGTTGTCCGTTTCCAGATAGCGGCGGGGTCCGTATCTGTTTATCCTTTGTCTTATATCAAGGCCACTAAAGTTCAATAACAGGCTGATACTGAAATAATCCAACAGCTTCATCATGAGTACTGCCATCACTAAAAGCCCGGACACTTTATCCTTTTCCGGTAATCTTAAACCCTTTGAAATCACAGCATCTTCAGTTGTTCTTTTTGAATTATATAAGGATACAAAGTTGATACTCAACGAAAATTATCATCCAAATGCTGATAATTTTCTATCAATCAATGTCAAATCAATTATCGAACAATTACTTTCTGTTTCTATCCCGGCAAATCTCGCAATTATAAATGAACAGACTTCCGGAGTCGGGTATTTCATGGCTTCGGTTGATGGCCAGGAATTTTAGTTCACTGTTATAAAAGGTGGTGTTCTTGAATTGCAGGAGACTGCCACCTCATGGTTAAATTCCCACTTTTTAACCTGGCAACCTCAGTCCAAATCTATTCTTCAGTCTCAACCCGAATGGCTGGGTATTTTCCCGGTTATCGCCGGAGTTGTCAGATTAAAAGCTTTCTATGCCAATGGAACTACTTATGAAAACACCTTCGCCACACTGGAATCTGAAAAATTATACAGCATAAATACAAGCTGGGGCGTAGTATCCCAATGGTTAATTTCAGAATTGCAAAGCGGTCAGCCTGTTGCCTGGGACGTGTGGTATTCCGTTAATGATGTAAGACTTACACCAATACAGCGTTACCAGCTTCGCTATCTGGAATTCAATGAAAATTGCTATTTATGGGTTAACTCAATTGGAGCAATCGATTCAAATTCCTTCCAGGCGCCACAGGAAGAAAACCAAAAACTTTCCCACAAAAATTCTTTGTTTTCTGATGAAGTTATTTCTGAATATGATATTGAAAAATTGCTCGAAATCAAGCAATCTACCGGCTATCTTGATTTGAATGAAAGGCTTTGGTTGATGGATTTCTTTTATTCGAGGAAAAAATTTTTAGTCAGAGCTGATGGTTCTCTGAAATCAATTGTAGTCATCTCCTCAGATATTGTAAGCGTTTCGTCTGACGATGAATTTAACTACGAATTTGTTTTTAGGTTTAGCCAGGAAAGTCAATTGCTCAATATCGCACGAAACATTAATCCGCTGCAGGCACCGGAGGGGCTCGCTGATTTTTTTCCTATTGAGCTGTTGTCCGGATTAACAACAGCTCTATATTCTGACAACCTTCTTTTAGCCGTTCAAAATCCATTTTCCACTCTATGGCAGGTCCTCTCCTTTGCTGAACTATGGGGCGCTGCGCTTCCGACTCTTGTTGATGGTTCGACAATTGTGGTATCGAATGGCAAATTTCGGGCTTTGGGTACCGGTTCAGGCAATTCAACAAACGTTCAAGACATTATTAATTACATCAATTATAACGGCAATACCGATCCGGACGACACCCGGACAATGCTTCACAGTGGTTTTGTAGTCTGGAAACATGATCTGACTTATCAGTCCACTGATATTTATTATCAAATATTAGGCACCAATTACTCTGCCCAGGCGGAAGAATTTACGCTAGCTGATGCAGATCCGGAATTTGCCCGGTTAGATTTATTCTGGGTGGACACTTTTGGGAAACTCGGCGTAACAACCGGTACTCCTTCCGCAAATCCTTCGATTCCTGAAGCCCTGCCAAATCAGCTTGCAATTATTTCAATCCCGGTTGCTGCCGGAGCAACAGTTCCTTCAAATATTTCAAACTTAATAGTTTATAATGAAAACGCACAAACACCTGATGAATGGGATCATTATTCGACAAACGGGGACCATATTACAGTTGATTTTGCTTCAACGAATAACCCGCTCGGCGGAAGTAAACAGATTCAGGTATCCATCACTGTTCCTCCGGAAACAATCGTTCCTCCGCCTCATAATATTGGCGAAAAATACAAGGGCGGCCGGGTTTTCAAGCTGCTTGATTCATCCGGTCACAGAGGTTTGATCGCCGCAGAAAATGATACCGCTACGAGCGTTTTTTACGAACGTCTTTCCGGTGGTGGTCCTTATGGAGTTGGCGCCAATGGTGTTGCTATTGGCACCGGCCCTTCCAATACTGCATTGCTTTTGGCTCACCCCAGGGCAAAAGATCAGGCCGTAAAATTTTGCAGCAATTTAGTAATAGATGGCTTCAATGACTGGTATTTCCCATCGGAAGAGGAGCTTTATGCCATGTATTTCAGACGATTCGATATCGGAAATTTTGGAAACAAAACCTATTGGTCTTCGACTGAAACAGAATGGGATCATGCCAAATGTATTAATTTTGGAAACGGTGGCACTCATTCAATTAAAAAAAACAACTATTGCGATGTTCGCGCAATCCGCTCATTCGATGATACCACCGATGCTGATCCGACCCCTGTTCTTTCGTGCGAAGTTTTAAATACCACATTAACGTTTGTCTGGACAGCTCCTCTTGAAGTCGAAAACGCTGTTCTCTCCCTTAATATAAAAAGCTCTCTTATCTGGGATCAGAAAAGTATTTTGTTAATCGAGTCCTATCTTGGTTCAGTTAAAACAGGAAGCGTTTCATTACGTCCTTCCGGGAATTCCTTTGGCTACAAAAATATCGTCAACACCTGGCAAATAGTTGCTATCCAACTATTCAAATTCCTCCCTGTCATTGAGAAATTTGACTGCATTAAAATAAGCATGATTGGTGTCTGGCCAAATAATCTCGATCTTTCGTTTGATGATATCCGAATTCAGCACACCGTAATGATCAATCCTCCGGATGCTCTGACCACACCCGGAACGTTTGGTGGTGCTGACAAAACATTAAAAGTTACGGTTTCACCGGAAGGAAAAATAACAGCAATTGAGCAATTTGAGATTACATCCACGGGCGGTAACTCCGGGGTTCCCGACAATGGACTTGCTGATATTGCATTTGAATTTCATGATATAACCCCGGGTATTGCCCAGGAGTACAATCTTGATGTTTCCGCCATTCAAAAATACATGATCCTCAGCATAGCACTTGAAACGGATAGCGGAACACTAAGCGGTGTTCAGGTAAAAAAGAATGGCCTGGCTGTAACAGCCCTCACAGATATTATCGTTGATTCTACCCTGGAAACAACAGTGGCGACTGCTGCAAATTCTGTTGCTGAAGGTGACAGAATAAAATTGCATACCTCACCCACATTTACAGGTTATCCGAGGGCCTTAAGGGGAAAACTGATACTTCAGAAAACTTCAAATGGTTTATCACCATCCCTGGCCTACGTTGCCGCAATAGCTTATACAATACAGGATACAGATTATGAGTATGTTGTTGGTTTGATTGAACCTATTTTCATCCAGGTATTCGGCGCAAATAATCAATTGCTTGGCTTTGAACGTACGCAAACCGATGGCATATGGAGCATCAAAGTGATACGCACCGATGCCCAGGCAATAAAGATCAATTTTCAAAAATCTTTCGGTGGCATTACACCGCCACTGGCTTACCTGTCGGAGAATATTACTTTGCTTCAGGATTTGGATTATGAATATGTTATTGGCCTGGCCGAACCATTATTCATCCAGATTTTTACTCAGACCGGGCAGGAACTTGGCTTCGAAAGAATTGTTTTAAATGGCATCTGGAAATAAAAATTGTTGGAACAGATGCTCAGACAGTGAAGATAAATATTCTGACTTCACAAATTATTTACTCATCATCGCTGATTTATGTTAATACATCTGTCAGCTTACTTCAGGACACTGACTACTTCTACAACATCGGCATTATTGAACCAAAATTTGTCCAGGTTTTCGGTGACATCGGTCAGTTACTTGGATTTGAACTTGTCTTTAATGCGGGCCAATGGAGCATTAAAATAATAGGCACCGATGCTCAAACGGCAAAGATCACCATAGAATTGTAGAACAATGAAAATTATTTATATCCCGGATCAGCGCGATTCTGAGCACAAACTTGTACTTCAGTTTGCAGATTTCTACCAGGTAAATTCTATGATTGCAAACGGTGGTGCAAACAGCGTTAACGGTTGGAATTTTTTTTTTCAATTACCGCCTGTTTTTGATCATACATACGGTAACCCCTTTAACTCTGTCGAGATTATTTTAGGTCCTGAATTTATTAATTATGGTATTTTGTATAACTGGTGGGCTGCCACCGATCTAAGGGGAATCGCACCGGAAGGGTGGCATCTGCCGACATTATATGAAGTCTGGACGAATTTGACAAACGCGGCAGGTGGACAATCAGGCCTGGGAAATAAATTAAAGGAAGCAGGAACAGCACATTGGAATACCGGAAATGCAGCTACGAATAATTATCATTTCTCTGTTTTTGGCGGCGGTAGCAGAAACGCTTCGGGTAACTTCAAGAATTTGAAGGAATTCGGCACATTTTGGTTCTCAGATTATTACAATGAAATTGCAGGCGCTATTTGGTGGTTTTCAAAATATTCATCAACAATGGGTGGCGCGGCATATAACTCCAGTAAAAAAGAAGGTCTTTCTGTTCGGTTTGTTAAAAATGACAGCGAATGGACAGAGGGTGACACCGTAACCGATTTTGACGGCAACGTTTATCATACGACCAAAATCGGTAATCAGGTCTGGATGACGGAGAATTTTGCCTGCACTCACTTTAAAAATGGTGATCCAATACCGCTTGTTGCTGATACCGCTTCTTGGACAGATGATTCTCATACGGCAAAAATGTGCTATTACAATAATGATCGTGCCAATGCGTTTACGTCTCCCTGTGTTGTTTATTTGTATGGAGGATTTGATATAACTATTCGCGGCTACTTATTCTGGCAAAACCTTAATCTTCTTTCTGTTAATGATTATGGCTGTATCGTTCAACTTGATTTGTACGCTTTTTCAGAATGCTCCAATGCCGTATCATTTGTGCTCCCGATTTTACATACTGCCGGAAGGATGGCGTTTTATTCATGCACTTCAGTTCCTTCTTTTAACCTTCCGGAGTTGAAATCAATCGATACAATGTGTTTTGCCGAAACAAAATGTATCTCTTTCTATTTTCCTAAACTTACTAATGTACCGCTTTCTGCATGGCAGAACTGTTATTTACCAACCACATTTATTCTGCCAAGTGTTCAGAGAATTTCGCAATATGGTTTTCTTCGCTGCTTTGCTGCTACTACTTTTTATCTTCCTTCCCTGCAAGGTTTTGATGGTCCTTATGTCTGGTATCTTATTGAAGGAAATAATATTTTGCTTACAGTTCCTGCCGCTATGATGACAATCAATAACGGACAGCCACATCCTGAAATACAAACATTAATGGATAACAATGATGTTACGGTTGTACAGGTTTAACGCTTTTATTGTCCTTTGTTAAAATACCACTTCCACATAGCTTTATGGTAAAATAAACGCCATGAACGATAATTTACTCTTACTCCTTACCTATCCGCTTACCGCGTTTGTAACCTGGTTCTTCACACGTAAAAAAGTCGCTGCCGAAGCAAAAGCGACTGAGATAGATAATTCCGCTAAGATTTGCGAAATGTGGCGGAACCTTAGCGAAGGTATGGAGAAGCGTTTTAAAGAAGAGATGGATGATTTAAGATCGCAAAACAACTCACTTGAAATACAAGTCAAAGAGGTTTTATGTGAAAACGTGGCGCTGAGAAAGCGAATTCAGGATGTTGAACAGGAAAACGTTAAGCTTACTGCCCAATTAAAAATTCTTAACAAAAACAACAAGAAACATGACAAGGATTGAACAACAGTCAGCGTTTCAGAAAGATGCCTCCAGATTGATCCTTGAGGCCGAAAAATTCGGACTTACGGTAACCGGTGGCGAATTATTCAGAACTCAGGAACAACAGGACTTGTATTACAAAGCGGGCAAATCGAAATTGCGGCACAGCTCCCATCAGGACCGGATGGCTATCGATCTGAATTTTTTCAAGAAATCAGGGAACGGTGTTCTTTAATTGACTTATAACAAAGCCGATATTCAACCTCTTGGTGACTGGTGGGAGAAGTTAACTCCGCTGAATAAGTGGGGTGGTAACTGGAGCGGATTTATTGATACACCTCACTTTCAACGAAATGAGCTAACATGAAAAATACCTGGAAGTATATCTGCACTTTGCTTACTGGTATAATTGCCGGATTGCTGATATTTCTTAAGCTGAAGGACCAGGATCAGGTGATCAATGACAATACCCAAATTGCAAAGATGAAACAACGCGGACATGGGAATAGTGCATCAATTTCGATTGATCCGAATCAATACACTCAGGAAGCAGAAAACACTAAATCCAGGGAAGAAAAGCGGGAAGACCGTAAAATAAGCCGAATTGCAAAAAGGCGTGAAAGACGCGAACGTAAACAAGCTTCATCCCCATAGTAAAGTGTCCTTTAGAATCGAAAAAGAATTGATGAGATTTGATTTGATAATTTTATTAACTCTAAAATTTCTGGTATGAAAAAAACCGTAATGCTTATTTTTTTGATCGGATTGTTCGTTATAAATTGGAGCACTCCCCCACCCGATCCTGTTAATCAAAGTTCCCAAACCCGGTTTGTGAACATGAATGATCAGGTACAGGCAGATATTATCTATGCCGTTGACGAAATGGTTCCGGAAGCACCGGTAACTCCGGAAAAAACAAAATGGGTGGATGAAAATTTATGGCAAACAATGTCAGGTATTGTTTTGATAATTTATGAATTTCTGGCCTTAAAATTACCCACATCAAAAAGTATCTCTATCTTGGGAAACGTGTACAAATTGCTGACATGGTTTATTCCGGATAAATCGAACAAAGGGGGTCAGTTCTCGATTCGCGATAAATTGTAGATTTTTGTTTGTCTGGTTAGTAAAAAGTTAGATTGGAAAAATCCCCGGCGTATGTCGGGGATTTTTGGTTGATATGTATAGATTATCGCATTTTCTTTACACGTCAACATTAATGCGTACAGATTATCGAATTTTCTTTGCAAGGTCTGTGCATAAATGATCAATCACAATAGTTCGACTAAAATCTCTTGAAACTTGCTTTGCAAATTTTTTTTTCGAAAAAATTCAAGTTTTTTATGCCCAAATTTCAAAATAGTCCAGGTTAAAGGAAATTTTTATCTTATTGTAAAATACATAATTTTAGACTCATAAATATTTAAAATTTACATTTGTACGGCCTACCAAAATTTTATGGTCGAAATAAATTTTCTTCCTTAAAAAATTACACCATAATTTACCTTAAAATTTAGGTCTTTTTTGCATAAAATTTCATCATTTTAAACCTGGTAAATTTTCCTCTCAAAAAAAATGTTTTACGATTGTTTCACGAAACAACTCATTTTTTTTTGCAATTATTTGATTAACAATAATTTATATACCGTTTGTTTGCTCATTCGTAATGAGCAGGTCGTGGGTTCGAGTCCCATTAGTGGCTCAGCTTAAAATCAGTGATTTACAGACATTTAAGAAGCCTCTTGCAAAAACAAGAGGCTTTTTAATTTCAAAAAAACACATTTTTTAAGTCTGTTTACGTATAAATGTTCCGTAAATGTTCTATAAAAATAAAATAAATGTTTATAGTTTGTTGAAACAAATTTTAACTGCCATGTCAACATTCTCGATTTTGGTTCAAACAACAGTTCATAGTCAGGATGTTTTAACGAACTTGTTACCAGTAAATCAGAATTTTGAGACACCGTGTATTTACGGTCGCCAAACTCATTCCGTAAGGTCCCCGACACCCGTCTGGTCTGCATCTGGATCATGGTATCCTGCACCTCCTCGAATTTCTTCCACTCCTCATCCATGATCTTATGTGCAAACCTCATATCAATCTTATCTACCGCCATATTTTGAATCTTAATGCATTAACGATAAGCAAATATCACCCATCCCATCCGTAGTGTATAGGACAAAAAAAACCGGTCAATCGACCGGTTTTTTTTGTTTTTGAATTATTTAATATGTTCAAATAATCTTTAATAATTTATTTCTTGATGAATTTGCCTTTTGCATCGCATCTTTGCCCTCAAACGAAAATATTGTCGAATGCTTAAACCGTCCATCACTCCATTCGATAGTTACAAAGGCAAGTTCATTTTTTTTCTTCTTTCTCCATCCCAGCGCAAAAATACCCACCAACAAAATCCTCCCCACAGTAATCTTAGTATCTATTGTAGTGGCATCATCAAGCACAATATCTTTTATACGCTCTAATTTGATTTTTCCTTTTGCTACTGGATACATATTTGGAAATTGACGATATGCTATTATTAACTCATCTTTCTGCTTATAAATAACAGATGGATTAATGTTGTCGTTAATATTGGGATGTCCCCCCGAATACGTAACAGTGCTTATTATCTCCAATGGATTAATCCCTTCTTTTTTGTACCGTGCCTGATTCCGTTTTTCATCTTTATTCACGGATCTTACCAAAGCAATTAATAACACGAGTACAACCACAACTCCTAAAAACACTTTAAATTGCCAGTAAAAATAAATCTCTCCTTTGTAAATATCACACGAGTAAAGCATAAACAATAACATTGAAGAAATCAATAGTTTTTTCATCGTAATATAGTTTTAATTTAAATTATTTGATCATCAAATATAATAAACGTTCGTGTAGGGCCGTATTAATTTCAATGCAAATACATAAAAAATGCGTTATACAATAAAATGAGAACGAAATGTTTAAACGTATGCTCAAAAAGCCAAATTACGACAACGACCACAAATACAAAAACGAACTCTGCAAACAATCACATGCCGTTGAAATTGCCATATCCGATCGTGATTTTTACCGTCATGGCTGGGAGCTGTCAAAATCCGATATTGTC
>JBBQUX010000114.1:0-10409 GCA_038212135.1 Bacteroidales bacterium
GGCACATCGCACGCCTGAAAAAGTAGAAGAATTTGCCCGGAATGCCCACAACCGTGGTTTAAAAGTTATAATTGCCGGTGCAGGTATGGCGGCTCACCTTCCGGGTGTTATTGCTGCTTTTACAGCTTTGCCTGTGATTGGCGTTCCGGTAAAATCGTCCTTCGACGGAATGGACTCGTTGCTTGCCATCGTGCAGATGCCTCCTGGAATTCCGGTTGCAACTGTTGCTGTAAATGGCGCCCGCAATGCCGGAATATTGGCTGCACAAATGATTTCGTTGGGTGATGCTGAACTATTTAAAAAACTGGTAGCTTTCAAGGAAGAGCTTAAAAAGAAAATGATCCAAGCTAATGATGAACTGGATAAAGTGAAGTATGAGTTTAAAGTCTGAGTTTTATTATCACTCTGTTGTAAAAAGCTTGCTTTTGTTAGAAGGCTTTTTTGTTAAGCTATTTTTAACAATTTTATTGATCTTGTTAAACAAAACATATTTTCCGATGTTTTAAACAGTTAAAATCCAAAATTCCAATCAGAAAACTATTTTATTATGAAAAAAACTATTCTGCTCTTAACGCTGTTTATGAGTTTAATCACACTTGGCGCTCAGGCGCAGAAAAAAGGAACTATCACTTTTAATGCAAGTTATACCGGCATAATTGATGGCTACGACCATATTAACAAAACCATGGTTTATGTTGATGGTGAGCTTGCCGGAGAAACTTCAGAACTGGTGCAATCGAAACCTAATTCCTGTTCAGTTTCAGTACCAAGAGGCAAACATTCTATTCGGATTGTAAATATGGCTTTTTATGAAGGGGATTGGGAAGAGCATACCAAGGTTAATGAATACTCTATTGATGCCCTCTACGAAGGGGAAATTGAACTTAAGAAAAAACTTACCATAAACCTTACTTTTGATATTGAAAAAGAACAAACCTTTGCTAAACTGAAGTAGCCCGACTTTTTAATCCTAAGGAATTTAAGCCTGAATACGATCATTATTCAGGCTTTTTTCGTGCAATCGTAATTCCATCGCGGATAGGAAGAAGTATGTTTTCCACCTCATGATGTTGTTGTACATATTCATTAAAACGGACAATGCCTGCGGTTTCGCGATCCGCTACTGCCGTGGGTTTGAGAACACTGCCATACCACAATGTATTGTCAATTAGAATATATCCTCCTGGTGCAACTTTAGGTAAAACCTGGTCGAAATAAGTGATGTAGTTTTCCTTATCGGCATCAATAAAAACAAGATCAAAGGGGCCAGGGAGTTTCTCAATTATTTCGCTGGCATTACCGGTAAGCATCCGTATTTTTTCATCAAGTCCGGCTTCCTTAAAATACGGTTTGGCAAAATCTTCCATTTCCGTATTACAATCAATCGTAAAGAGCTTCCCATCCTGTCGCAGTCCCTGCGCAAGGCAAATTGCTGAATAACCGGTAAATGTTCCGATTTCGAGAATGAAGGATGGTTTTATCATATGACTGATCATCTGTAGGAATGCACCCTGAAGGTGGCCCGAAAGCATCTGAGGCTGATGAGTCCGAAGGTGAGTGGCCCGCGAAAGTTTTGCGAGCACCGGCAACTCAGCGGAAGTGTGTTCCAAAGCATATTTTTCAATTCCCGGCTTCAACAATCCTTCATCATATTCGCTCATATACTACTGTTTTTCTGATTGTTAAATATCAATGTACTCAAGGCCATCGGGTTGAATATCCCGTTAGCAATTGCTGTAATATCATTGGCTGTGATACTGTCAATTTTCCTGTAGATTTCCTCAATAGGATCAACCTTGCCATAAACCAGCATATTTTTTCCAATGGCAAGCATCTCGTTTTGATACGATTCGAGTGAAAGTGCAAGTTGCCCTTTAAGTTGCTTTTGGGCGGTATGAAGTTGAGTCGGTGAAAGTTTTATTTCTCTCAGCTTTTTGAGTTCACTATGAATTAACTCAATAGCTTTCGGCATCAATGCATCATCAGTACCACAATAAATACTGAACAAACCTGTATCGGAAAAGGGCTGGTAATTTGATTCGAGATTGTAGGCGATTCCATTTCGTTCGCGCAAGGTAATGTTGAGCCTTGAGTTCATTGCTGGTCCGCCTAAAATATTGTTGAGCAATGCCATGGCAAACCAGCGTTGGTCGTGCGCGCCGAAAGCAATATTGCCGATGACAGCATGTGCCTGGTGACGAGAAAACCTGCGGGTAACAGTTGAAGGAGAATAATTTTCAAAAGATTTTCTTTGTGCTGTTGAATGATCAGGTCCAACCGATCCAAAATACTTTTCGGCAACTGCAACTGCTTTATTCATCGAAATATTGGCAACCGAACTGAGCACAATTCGCCCAGGTAAATAATTTGCATCCCTGAAATTCAGAACATCTGCACGTGAATATTTTTTCAGTTTTGCCTGTGTACCCAGGATATTTCGCCCAAGCGGATGACCGAAGAAGACCTGTTCGTCGAATTCGTCGTGGATCCACTCGGCAGGGTTATCCTTGTAGGAATTAATCTCATCTATAATAACCGCCTTTTCTTTTTCAATTTCCTTTTCCGGGAAAACGGAATGAAAAACAATATCAGCAAGTAATTCGGCCGCGCGCTGATAATACCTCCCCTGCAACGAAACATAAACACTCGTATCTTCCTTTGTGGTATATGCATTCAGATCAGCTCCGACATTCTCAAGACGGCTAAGTACCTGGTAATTGCTGCGCTTTTGAGTTCCTTTAAAAATAAGGTGTTCGATAAAATGTGCCAACCCCTGCTGATCAGGCTGTTCATCGCGCGATCCCGCATTTACAAACACTCCAAGATGAGCGACGGTTCCCCGTTGCTGTTTGTGAACAAGGCGGAGGCCGTTTTTAAGTTCGTGATATTGGTAGGACATTTGGAAAGTTTGAAATGTTTTGGGTTGAAAGGGTTTCGGGTTGGAAGAGTTTCGGGTTGGAAGAGTTTCGGGTTGGAAGGGTTTCGGGTTGGAAGGGTTTCGGGTTGGAAGAGTTTCGGGTTGGGAGAGTTTCGGGGTGGGAGGGTTTCGGGTTGGAAGAGTTTCGGGATTTGCTGCACAGAAATGAAAGCCAGTGGCCAATCAATTTAAAAGTTTGGAGTTAAATGAAACCCTTCAAACATTTCAAACCCTTCAAACCCTTCAAACATTTCAACCCTTCAAACCCTTCATTTTCCTTCCAGTTCAGCCGGATATTTATCATCAAAAAACACCCAAAAAAGCGGTTTGTACCCTCGCAACTCACCGGAATCAGTCAGGCGTTCGGCAAGCGGACAAATGCCGGCAATTTTTTTACTGAACTCGAGCGTTTTCTCATTCATCCGCCATTCTTCGAGGAATCGTATTTTTTTTATATCGCTAAGCCGGATTTCGGTTACCAGCAAAGTATCAACCAAATCGTAAGGAGGTGTGGCTCTTTCAACACTGATTGTATCAACACGCTTCATCATAGTTTTTATTTCCTGTGCAGTAAACGGTTTGCACGACAGGAAATCATAGGCCTTCACTTTCCCTTCACTAACTTGTGTAATAATGTCCCTGACCAGTTTTTCGCGGTTACTGCCTTCAATATTCTGAACCCACCAATCCATATCAGGTTCGGTATTTTGGATAAATACATCGTATTGAATACGCTTTGTCACGATATTTTTCACCGCATCTTCACTATTGTGACAAGAGGGTGTCAACAACGTAAAAACCAGGATAAGCCCGAAAAAACCAAATTTATTCATGTATTGCTTTTTATTTGTGCAAAAGTATCAAATTTGCAGGTTATAACGTCATCAACATATGCTTAGTATCAAAAAGCCCGGCCTTGTCCTGAATACTGGCATCTGCCTCGAAAATATCCGGGCTATGGCTGCAAAAGCACGTAATGCCGGGGTTGCTTTCAGGCCGCATTTCAAAACACACCAGTCAGCCACTATTGGTGAATGGTTCCGTGAAGAAGGGGTTACCGCAATTACAGTTTCATCCGTTAGTATGGCCAGGTATTTTTCTGCTCATGGCTGGAAAGATATTACGATTGCATTTCCCGTGAACCTTCCGGAGATAGATGAGATAAACGAACTGGCCCGAAAGATTCAGATCAACCTGTTGATTGAATCGGTAGAAACTGCCCTTTTTCTGTCGGAGAATTTAAAGTCGGAATGTGGTTTTTTTATTAAAATTGACACAGGATACCATCGAACCGGAATAGAGGTTTCGAACACTAAGCTTATTGACCATGTATTGCAAAGTACAACATCACCTTTACTCAGGTTTAAAGGATTCCTGACTCACAGCGGTAATACGTATCATGCTAAAAATATTGATGAAATTATTCATATCCAAAGGTTTACGTCTGAAAATCTTGTGCGTTTAAAAAAGCGTTACCTCGATCAATATCCTGATCTGATACTTTCGGTGGGCGACACGCCGACCTGCAGCCAACGGATGCCGGCAGCGGGAATAAACGAAATACGACCGGGCAATTTTGTGTTTTTCGATGTGATGCAGTTCGCGCTGGGTTCCTGTAAACCCGACCAGATTGCCGTTGCATTGGTTTGTCCGGTTGTAGCTGTTCATCCTAGCAGGCAGGAGGCGGTAATTTATGGTGGAGCAATTCATCTCTCGAAAGAACAGACTATGTTGCCACCTGATCCTCAGGCTATTTACGGTTTAGCTGTTTCCTGGGATGGAAACAAATGGGATACAACTCAACTACTTGGAAAAGTAAGATCACTTTCGCAGGAACATGGCGTTATCTCTCTTACTCAAATGGGTTGTAACCTAAAACCCGGTGACCTGGTTGCTATTTTGCCGGTGCATTCGTGCCTGACATCTCATCTGATGCGGAGTTTTTATACGTTGGATGGATGCATTATTGATACCATGAACCAACAATGACCTTCAACATGGATTTACCCACAAATTAATCAAATTGAGCACAAATATGCACAAATATTAAAATCCGTTCTGAATGAAACATGAATAACACAAAAAAGAAAAAGGGATTCAATACTACTCTTTTTCAGCTTTATCAACATTGGGTTGGCATTTCGATTTTGGCCTCATCAGCACACCAGAGTTACTTCGACCGTTGATGATCATCGTCAGAGGTTCATCAAAATGGACATGACGGATCAGATCATCTTCGTATTCAGCAGGCAAACTATCGAGGTAATCCACGTCAAAAAATCCATCCTTAATGTACGGGTGAATAGTGAAATAGCCGACCCGGAATGAAGTCAGATTTTGAAAAAAGTGGGTTCCCTGGCTAGGATCAATGCGGTAGTTTTCGAGCCCCGACTCCACTATAAGTCTTGCTGCTGCAATCTGCGGCCATTTTACCGGGATACCCAGCCACGGATCGCTCGAACCCCAGCGCCCGGGGCCAACAAGGATGTATTGTTTGTGAACAGCCAGGAATGTATCATTAATTGCAGCAATCTTCAACACAGTTTCGGGATTACGCGACGGGTCAAAGGTTGTTGTTTTCACATAGACGATATCATGTAAATCATTCACGGTGCCATTACCAAGAGCTGCATGCGAATATAAGATTGTATCGTGATAAGGAATTTCTTCAATCTTCACATCCACGCGCTCTTTGTTCTCAACGATAGGCCTGATCTGCAAAAGATTGAAAATAGCTGGCTGACCTTTTGGTTTGTTCAGTTCGACGGCAAATTCTATTTCAATTGGTTTTCCTATCTCTTTCTGGCCCATTTCAAGACATAAGGACAGGATATTAGATAATGGGAATGTATTGTGATTGAGAATATTGGCAAATGTGGGAATTCTTTTCCCATCATATAAAATACCTTCGCGGATAACATGGTTCTCAAAATCGAATGTTGAAACCATATCTCTGAAAGAGGAATCTTCGGCTGCTACCTCAATCTTGTGCTTCTTCATATTCACACTGTCATCAACTGATGGCCGGAAACTGTATGGATCCATATCCAGTGCATAAAAGTATTTCTGCGTTTCGCGCAAAGCCATTTCTGCCGATGAAAGCTGCATTATTTTTTGAGGATACTGGGGCGAAAACCTGATCGAAACACCGCCGTCAACAATGTATTTTCCTAAACCCATGGCAATACTGGCGATGCCGTCCTCAGGTTTTTCGGGTGCAATCGGGTAAAAATTAATCGAGCGGGCCACTCCTGAAAATGAAGGATAAAACCGGTCATCGTATTGCGTACCAGCCACATGTTGAAGTACCACTGCCATTTTTTCCTGGTCGATAACATTGCTTGTGGCAGCCATATAGGCTTTGCTGTCGTGGAAGAAAACCGAAGCATAAACGCTCTTTATTGCATTGCTCACCAGTTCGAGGGTAAACCTGTCATCCTCCACCATAACAGGTACCATATAGGTTGAATAAACACCTGCAAATGGCTGGTAATGTGAATCTTCGAGCAAACTCGACGATCTCACCGCAATAGGCTTTTTACCAAGGCGAATAAACTTCAGCAGATCATCGTGCAAACGAAGCGGTAACCTGGCATTCACAAAATTGATAAGAATCTCAGTATCGCTCAGATCGGAAAGACCAACCTTATACAGGTCATTATCCTCCATGAATTCATCAAAAATATCGGTACAAAGTACAACTGTCTGCGGAATATTTATTACCACATCATTGAACCTGTCGAACAACCTGTTACGCTTTACAATTGCGTCGAGGAATGCAAGTCCGCGGGCTTTCCCTCCAATGGATCCTTCTCCAATGCGGGTAAAACTGATATACTCGTCGAATGTTTCGCGGTCGAACTGAGCTATAATTCCTTTGGCTTTGTTGAGCCTGTATCCGGCAATGGATTCGAAAATGAACCGGCGTATATCATCCAGATCGGTAAAATCGCCGGGCCTCACATCCCTGAAGAATTCGGCCAATGGGAACAGTGCCCTTGCAAATAACCACCTTGTAAGATGATTCCGGTAAATATGATATTCGAGTGATGCATCGGGAATCTGGAAGATACGTTTCTGTAGTGCTTTAAGATCGGGGGCACGCATGATTTCGAGATGCGTTGCGGGGTCAACAAACACAAAATCACCGAAAGCAAAATACTCCATCATAAAATTACGAAGTTCGATAGCCAATGTTTTTGAATATTTATTTATAAACCCTACACCTGAATCGCTCGCCGCTTTCTGAAATTTTAGGTCCGAAGATTGCAACACGAAAGGCAAAAAATCAGTTTTCGTGCGAACATAATTTAATAGTCTGAAACCCGCTTCAGGGTCTTCATGGCCTGCTCTTTTGTAGCTGATATCCGAAATAATCCCCAGAAGGTTCTTTTCGTATTTATCAAATAACCTCACAGCTTCTTCGTAAGTAGTTGCCATCACAAGCTTAGGCCGGCCCCGCTTTCGCATCATCCGCTGATGTTCATTAAGGCCTTCGGTCATAAATGAATTCGTCTGCTGGAAAATAATTTTATAAATATTGGGCAGATAACTAGAATAAAATCGGATAGAGTCCTCAACCAATAATACGACCTGCACTCCAACTTCCAGCGCATCGTATTCCACATTCATCTTATCCTCAAGCAGTTTGATAATAGCCACCAACAGATCAGGATTACCAAGCCAGCTGAATACGTAATCGATAATGCTAAGATCCTCATTAGAAAGTTTGAGTGAAACCTCCCGCGAAAAGGGTGTAAGAACAACAATCGGGATAGTAGGATAATTATGTTTTACATGCTTGGCGAGGTCGAAAGAATCAATATCCTCAAGGGTAAGCATACATATAACAAGGTCGATTTTGTCGCTTTCAAGAACTTCAAGTGCCTGTTCTTCAGATGGAACCTGGATAAATTCAGGAGGATTGCTGAGATTGAGCGAAGTATATTCATTGAAAATATGTTCATCAATCCGTCCGTCACTTTCCAGGATAAAAGCATCATAATTACTGGCAATAAGCAACACTTTATGTATCCGCTTACGCATCAACTTAATAAATGGCGTGTCGTCGAAATAATATTTTCGTGAAACCTGGGCTATCTGGGAATTAATCATGAAATCAATTTAGGAATAACAAAAATAGAGATTTATGGTTGGATGGACAAATGTGGGGAGAAAAATGGGATTGAGGGGGGATTGAAAAGTTCAAAGGTTCAAAATGCCTGCGGCGTTCAATGCTTCGCGTTCAAAGGGTAATGAGCGATTGAGGGGATTGACGGATTGAAGGGATTGAGGGGATTGAGAAGTTCAAGGGTTCAAATGCCTGCGGCGTTCCTGCGGCGTCGTTGCTCCTCGCCGTGACAGTTCAAGGTTCCGGGTTCACGGTTCAATTGCCTGCGGCTTCCATTGGCGGTTAAGTGCTATTTATACTCATTTGAGTATCTTTCGTGTGCATTTTTGGATTATTCTTCATCCCTCCTCACCTGAAAAAATAATACCTTTGGCGTTCCAAATAGAAATACTGATATGACTTTTGATTTTGACAGAATAATTGAACGAAAAGGCAGCTCATGCATAAAATACGATGGGATTGGAAATTTTCTGGGTGCTGAGGATGTACTGCCAATGTGGGTGGCTGATATGGATTTTCTTACTCCTGAATTTATTACCAAAGCAATAACACAAAGGGCCGATCATGGCGTTTTTGGTTATCCGTTGCGCGAAGAGAGATATTTTACTTCCCTGATGGGATGGCTTCATCGTTGTCATCAATGGAAAGTGGAGAGGGATTGGATCAGTTTCTGCCCGGGCGTTGTTCCGGCAGTTAATTTGGCAGTACTGGCTTACACCGTGCCGGGGGATAAAATAATCACTCAACCTCCGGTATATTTTCCCTTTTTCACAGCAGTAACCGATCATAACAGGACACTGGTATATAACAAACTTGTTATGAATGATGGCAGGTTCTGTATGGATTTCGAAAATCTCGAAATGCTGGCAAAAGACGGCGCAAAAATGCTGATTCTCTCCAACCCTCACAACCCCGGAGGCAGTGTGTGGACAAAGGAAGAACTAACTCTGATGGCTGAAATATGCCTTAAATACAATGTGCTGATAATTTCGGACGAGATTCACTGCGACCTGGTTTTCAAACCCTACAAACACATTCCGGTTGCAAGCCTTTCGAAAGAAATCAGTATGCTAACCATTACTACGGTTGCTCCGAGCAAAACTTTTAATCTTTCAGGGCTTTCGACTTCTTCGGTAATAATTGAAAACGACAGCCTTCGCCGGAAGTTCAACGCGCAACTGGAGCACCTGCATATAGGAGGTGGAAATATTTTTGGAAATATTGCCTCAGAAGAAGCATATACTCATGGCGACCAATATGTAGATGAACTGATGGATTACCTTGCCGGGAATATTGAAATACTCGAAGACTTCGTTTCGAGGTTTCTTCCAAAAATAAAAGTTATCAGGCCGGAATCTACTTTCCTTGTCTGGCTTGATTGCCGTGAAATGGGATTGAATGATGAAGATCTGAATAAATTTTTCCTTGAAAAAGCAAAAGTAGGTTTTAATCCGGGAATCATGTTCGGAGCCGGAGGTGAAGGATTTATGCGTATGAATATCGGCTGCCCGAAAGCTGCACTCATTAAAGCACTGGAGATGATAAAAATGGCGTTCTCATAATTCAGGCAAGGTGGAATGGAAAAAGGCGAAATGTGACAAAAAGAGAATAGTGAATTTTGAAAATCCGGCCTGGGATGTTTACAGTAAAAAGATTCAAAACCTGATGAAGCCTAAAATTACGATTAAAAGAAATTCAGAATAATGTACTGAAAAATGGGATTTCCGCCCCCTAACCCCAAAATCCTAATCCCCAAAACCTCAAAAAGAATGATTCGCCATATAGTAATGTTCAAGCTCAAAGAATTTAAAAGTGAAGCAGAGAAATTAGCTGCCGCGGAAGAAGTTTTGGTACATCTGGATAAGTTGCCGGCAAAGATTAACCTGATTAAAAAATACGAAGCAAGAACCGACATCAGAAAACTCAAATGGTCGTATGATATAGTGTTGGTAACGGATTTCGACAGCATGGCTGATCTTGAAGCTTACACTATTCATCCTTCTCACCAGGAGTTTGTTGCTTTTAACAAAGACTTTTCAATTGCCAAAGTGTGCATTGATTACAAGTTATGAAATGCAAAGTCAAAAGTTAAAAAAAAATAAGCCTCAGTTTTAGTGTCGTAAGGTAAAATAACCACGAAGGCACTAAGTTCACGGAGAGCCACGGAGAAGGATGACTGAGATTTTTGAGAAAACATAATCTTGACAGAATAATTCTTAAAAATCATAGCACACTAACTACCTCAGCAATTTCAAAAGATACTTTTCGCCCCTTGTCTCACTTTCTCCTTGTCCCCCGTCCCCCTATCCCCCCGTCCCTCCGTCCCCAAAACCCTAACTCCCAACCCCCAACCCCCAACCC
>JBBQUX010000115.1:0-10326 GCA_038212135.1 Bacteroidales bacterium
GAATTACTTAACATTCCGTTAATATGTTTGCGGCTCAAGTCATATAATTTTGCATTCAGAAAAAAAACCAAAAACCAAAAGATTTTTTTCACAACTACTATGCGAACCGCAATCAAAACCCTGAGCTGGGATATATCGGTAATTTATTCACTCATTTTCTCTTTAATCATACTGATCTCTTTCAGCAGCAAGTTGACTGCTCAGCAAAGCAATGTGATTTCGCATGATGATAGTCAGGCTTTGGAAAAAGTAATTGTTGAAAAATATTATGTTTATAATCCGGATGATCATTCAGATTCAACTCTTAATGCCCTGCCCGAAGGTTCAGTTACATACAGGATATTTATTGATATGTTGCCCGACTATTCCCTTCAGACTGTTTATGGTGTCGAAAAACATGAGTTGTTTTTTAAAACTACAACATCATTTTTTAATGATGAGGAGTGTTTTGCATCAACCGGTTTTAATGTTGACGCCAAAAAACTTCATATGGGGAATGTGGCTCTGGATTCGTGGATCACCATGGGTGCTGCTTCACGAGTTCACACAGGAATATTGAGGTCGGAAGATAACGATGGTTTTTCTTTTATAATAAATCGTGATTCCTTAAAAACCTCTGATGGATTAACAAAAGGAGTTCTTCCGAATTTTAAACTATTTAATCTGGATTTAAGTTTTTTTAAGAATAGTAGTTCATCAGATTATTTTACTACTTACGACGGAGCCTGGGCTGCTTTGGGCGGAGTTAAAGGCCCAACGCCGGAGAACAGGGTTTTAATTGCACAACTTACAACAAACGGGGAATTAACTTTTGGCCTAAACCTACAAATAGGCACTCCTACAGGTGGTTTTGTTCAATTTGTTGCAAATAATCCTGAAGGCTCTGAAATTCAATTCAAAGGACTTACGAATAATTAAATCCATAAAAACCTCTATAATGAAAAGAAAATCTAAAAATATAATTTTATTCTGCCTAGCACTTTTGCTGACATCTGCTTTTTCGAACGCGCAAAATAGTACGGGATTAGAAAAGGTGATAGTCGAGAAATACTATGTTTCAGATGCAAACGATGCAGATGCAAGTGCAGGTACGCTACCTGTAGGCTCAGTTACTTACAGGATATTTGTCGATATGAAACCTGGATATAGGTTTCAAACTGTATATGGCGTACCCGGGCATACCATGTTCATTAATACGACAACTTCTTATTTCAACAACGAGGACAGGGGAAGTACTTCACCTACTTTTTCGAAGAGCCAGGCAAGGTTTAATACAATAATGCTTGATTCATGGTTGTGCGCTGGTGCTGCATGCAACGGTAATCTGGGCGTATTGAAAGCAGACGATAACGGGATAGAAACAGTAGTTAATGGTGATGGTGTCCTGCAAAATGCGGATCCATCGGCGGGCATTCCATTAACTGTTCAGGACGGATTTCTGGCGGGTTCGCCATGTCCAATTACCGCGCTCGGTATTGATGACGAAATAAAAGTGTTTGACGATATAAGCCAGGCAGGGAATGAGTTTATAGTTTTTGATGGAGTTTGGGCATGTTTGTATGGGGCTGTTGGTCCCGATACTACCAATAAAGTATTGGTAGCTCAAATTACCACTGACGGAGTCTTGACTTTTGAACTAAGCATGCAGGTTGGAACACCTAATGGGGGTACCGAACAATTTGTTGCCCGGGATGCAGTTGGATTGGAAACTCTGCTGCCCAGTCTGTCATATAATTCTTTATATGCCGGTATTGAAAACCCAAAAGAAAAAATCAATAATACGGATATGGTTTCTGTATATCCGAATCCTTCAAAAGGAGAAACCACCCTGAAGATAAAAACTGGAAATAAAAACTCAATTCAACAATATACAATATACAATTTCCTGGGGAGTGTTATCCTCACAAAAAGTATTGAGAATAGATTCGGAAATTTCACTGATAAAATTGATTTAAGTTCTTACCCGAATGGGTTGTATTTTATAGAAGTCTCAGTAGATGGAAATAAAATGACCAGGAAACTGATAAAAAATTAGATCATGCCGGGGTGGAAGAATCCGATAAAAGTATCTCTTAACCGGCCTTGCTTTTGCTGCTCAACTCCGCCTCACCTGCCTCCGCTACAAGAACGAATTATCTCGTTTGCGCACATAATTACTTGATCATTAAGTCGTAAGCTGATACAAGCTCCATTGCAATCAAGTGAAGAATGCTTTACATAAGGCGTTGCGGATTAAAACCGGAATGATAATGATAAAAAAATTCTTGCTGGAATAAAGCTGGATAAGCAGGCTTGTTAAGTGTGAATTTTAAAAAGAAGATAATGTTATATGAAATAGCCATGATTGGAATAAAATTAGCGCAGCTATCTCACGAACACCTTTTAAATAAACAAGCCGTGAGTAATCACCAACCAAAGATGATATTATGATCAATCTGGCGAACCTTTATCTCACGAACACCAGTAAAAATAAGAAAGATGTGAGTAATTCCATCTGACCCGTAAAAAATAAATAATAACAGATGAATAATAATTTTATAAAAACGATATTAATTCTATTTGTTCTCAGCGCAATAGTATTAACTAATGCGACTGCACAAGGTATTATTAGAGGGAAAATTACCGATTCGAATGGGGAAGTTCCTATTGGGGTCGCTTTTTATCTGAAATCAAACAACACTATTGGTGCCACCACAGATATTAATGGTGATTTTAGTCTGAAAATAAATACTTCAGCTCCTCAGTTATTTGTAATAAGTTATATCGGGTATAAAACAATTGAGGATACTATCAAATGCACTGGCGGGGCTATCATAATTAAAAATTATATTCTTGAACCTACAGCTACAACGCTAAGTGCAGTTACCATATCAGGTAAAGCTAAGAATAATCTGGATGTGCATATGGAATCGAAAAAGAAGTTATCGTCAACGACACTTGATTATATTTCGGCCGAAACCCTTAAGAAAACTGTTGATGCCAATGTTGCTTCGGCAATCACAAGAGTGACCGGCGTTTCTTCAACAAGCAGCGGATTAATAACAGTGCGCGGAACAGGCGACCGTTACCTAAAAACAACAATAAACGGTTCGCGGATTCCTACCCTCGACCCATTTACCAATAATATTAAATTGGATATTTTCCCGGCGAGTTTGGTTGATAATATAGTAATAGCCAAAACGGCAAGTCCTGATTTACCCGGCGACTTCTCAGGAGCCTATATTTCGGTTGAAACCAAACAATATCCTGAAACTCTGGCTATCAACGCGGAGACCTCTGTAGGCTATAATCAGCAGACAACATTTCAGGAAATTATTTCCTCGGAACGAAGTTCGACTGATTGGCTTGGTTTTGATGATAATTTCAGGGAACACGATCACGACAATTATATACAATTCAACAGCAGACCCTCACAATACGAAGAATTCGCAGCCTTAGGACTTGGAGATTATTATAAGAATATGGGTGTTACCAGCACTACACCCTGGAACGAAACTTATTTTAAACTTGGGCTTGTTGAACTGGGTTTACTAGGTAAGGCTCAATTCGATGATCCAGCCGCTTTTGAAAGTGCCAAAGAACAATACAATACGGTGTATTACAGGGAACATGCTTACGGGCTTTTAAATGCAGAGGCTGTTGATTCAGAAAAAACACTGGCAAATACATGGGAAACAAAAACCAGGAAAGCCCCGCTGAATTTTAGCCAGAGTTTAAGTATCGGAAACCAAACCAGGCTTTTTGGTAAAACACTCGGATACCTGGCCGGGATAAGATATTCCAGCGCCATACAATACGATCCTGATTCGTACGGTAACCGGTTTGGTATTGATAGTAAGGTTATTGATGGACAGCCTTTCGGTTATGATTCAATATCACAGATTTCGAGTAAAGAAATCCGTGGATGGAGTGCCCTGATAGGTGCTGCCTATAAACTGAATGCAAATAATACCATATCGCTTCTGTTTATGCCCAATGTTACCGGTGCAAACACTATACGTGATTTTACAACTTTTATAACCCTCGGAGCCGATTCCGGAACATTTTATCAGAGGGTATATCAGTTTTATGAGTCGCGAAAACAAATGATTTACCAGGCAAAAACTGAACACTATTTTCCGGGTTCAAGAATGCGAATTGAATTCAATGCATCCTATACGATGGGAAACAGCAGTCTGCCCGATTTGAGGGTAACTTCATATATGCCCGATGCTCCTATTACAAATTCACCGGTATATGTAATAGGAAATGGTATAGGGACTGGCAGGTATTTTAGATATTTAGATGAAAATGTATTTGATTCCCGAATTTCAGTTGAATTGCCTTTAGGCAAAAAGCCCGAATTTGTCAGGAAACTTAAACTGGGAGCAGCTTACCAGAATGGCAGCAGGCAGCAGGACAATTATTATTATCAGTTAATGGAAGGAAATGGAAGCGAGTATATCAGGCAGGAAAACCCTGAAGCAGATCCTTATGGACTCGACCGTTTTGATATTGTAACTATATCTAACAGAGGCTTAACCGGCGAACATGGTGACTCATTGCGAACAGTTCAGCAATATTACGATAGAACATTGTATCCAAACAGTAAGGTTTTTGGCATAAGTAATATTAAGGCTGGGTATGCAATGGTTGACTATTCAATAACTCAAAAGATCAGGTTTTCGGGAGGACTGAGAGTAGAACAGGCATATATATATACCGATTGTAATTTGTTCGATGAATTGAATCTGGCAGCTGACGACAACCGCCGAATGTTTGTTGCTCCTTCACCTATCCTTGATATTATGATCAGGCAGGGGGAATTGGACGAACTAAGTTTTTTACCCAGCGCGAATATAATTATTAAGCTCAGAAGCGATGAAACAACTCCGCTGAATCTGCGGCTTAATTACAGTAAAACAGTTGCGCGTCCCAGTATCAGGGAGTTGTCAGATAATGCATATTTTGACTATGAACTTAACAAGGTAGTATATGGAAACTCCTTGCTCAAAATGGTGGAGATAAATAATTATGATCTGCGACTGGAATCCTATTTTAAATCAGGGGACAATATTTCGGTTAGTTTATTCTACAAACAGTTTAAAAACCACATTGAGGTTGCCGATTTTGGTCAATATCTTATTTGGGTCAATAACGAGAATATAAGTTGGGTAAAAGGAATAGAAATAGAGGGTAAAAAAAATATTGCGAAATGGCTTGAGATCAGAGCAAATATTACGCTGGTCGATTCTCGTTCTGCCTTTAATACTACCTATACAAAGCCGGATGGATATGTTGTTAATGGTCGCGATGTTGATCGTACCATGCTCAATCAGGCTCCATATGTAATAAATACAATGATAACTTATTTCGCTGAAAAAACCGGTCTTACTGCCAGCCTGAGCTACAATGTGCAAGGCCCCCGGGTTGTAAGCACCGGATCATATAGTGATATCCCGGATATTTACGAGTTGCCGCGAAATCTGATTGACCTGAAGGTGATGAAAAGTATGGGTAAACATTTTAGTTTAAGTCTGAAAGTGATGGATATTTTAAACTCACCAATCGTAAGGGCATACAAAATCGATAATGCATATGATTTAATTTACGATAGATACAGGTACGGAACTAATTATGTTTTGGCAGTCAGTTATAAGCTTTGAAAGCCGCGAACCGTGCAAGTTGATGAGAAAAAATAAAAAATAGAAATGTGAACTGTTAAAAATTAATATATGAAAAACATAATTATACTCCTGCTAACTTTTTCTTTTGTTTTTGCCAATGCGCAGGATGCAATTAAAAATGTGATTGTTGAAACATATTATATATCTGATGCGAACGATGCAACAGATACAACCGGCGGAAAAATTGAACCCGGGTATAATGCGTATAGGATTTATATCCAATTAAAGCCCGGGTGCAAACTCCTGAGTTTATATGGGGATATCAACCATGCTCTGAAGATATCCAGCACTTCAGATTTTTTCAACAATACTGATTATGGAAAAACTTTTGGCAAAGATTTTACTAAAAGTAATTACAATAAAAATACGGTTGCCCTTGATACCTGGTTAACGTTGGGGCAAACAACCAAAAAAGCAAGTAGTACCTATTTTGGAGTTTTAAAGTCGCAGGATACCGACGGTTCATTTATAGGAGGCGAAAATAATGATGGAGGTAGTGAGGAAATATCCACAGGTCTGTTGATAAACAATGACCCGGCTGCAGGCATCCCAATAACAGAGGCAGATGGGATGGATACCTTGCTAAATGTTGAGTCTAATTGGATCAGTCATGGATTTATTGATTTTATATCCGGTGAGGATTCCACCATTTTTGGCTCAGTTAAAGTCGGTTCGGAATTTATAAGTAACGATGCATTTCTTTTCAATACAGGTGTAATGGGTGTTAATCCTGATAGCAACCAGGTACTTGTTGCCCAGTTGACAACTAAAGGAGAAATTTCGTTTGAACTAAATGTGCAGGTTTTCGATCCCGGTACGGATCAGTCTTTTAGCAGTTTTTATGTTGCTCAGGGCAATGATACCATTAATGAAAGTGAAAAAACGATTACCAAAGTATCGCCACTTCTTAAATACCCCGCTGACTGTGGTTGCAATGATCCGAACTTTCTGGAATATAGTAAGCAATTTGTGTGCTTTAGTGAGGGCTCATGCAAAACCCGCGTCATTTTGGGTTGTATGGATCCCACAGCATGCAATTATAATCCCGATGCCAACTACAACGTTCAAAGCTTGTGCTGTTATCCCGGACTTTGCTACGACCGCGACTTAAGCCTGGCTTGCCCTTCGGAAGGGGAACTGATTCTCCATCTCGATGTTTATCCAAATCCCGCAGCAAGCCAGGTTACCATACAAACAACATCATATATTGATAATAAAGAATCAAAATATGTTGTGTATAATTATTTTGGGAATGTAATACTTGAAAAAGATCTCGGGATAGTTAACGGCAAAATTACAGATGTACTTGGTTTATCGGACTTTGAACCAGGGATTTATCTGGTTCGGTTGTATGCTGGAAGTGCCTCCGACAGCCGCATGTTTATCAAAAATTAGTGAAGCACTTTTTCACAAGAGAGTGAAAATAAGCAGTTTAAGGGTTCCAATAATCAAATAGGTTTAAATAACGGAATCTGGTTAATAATGAATCTTACGCCTTTATCATTATACGAATACAAATGAAAAACATTAGTACAGGACCCTTTCTTATCATTCTGCTTTCTTTTCTGATCATTCTTTTCAATAGTTGTGATAGAGATGAAGATACGCCTGTTATGGAAACCGGAACACTGACGGATTTAGATGGCAATGTATATAAAACAGTTAAAATAGGTACTAAATGGTGGATGGCTGAAAATTTGAAAGTTAAAAGGTATAACAATGACGATTCAATTAGTTATGTTCCAAAAAATGTCCCTGATTCGGTATGGAGTAATATGGGTACAGGTGCTTATTGCTATTTTGATGAAAAATATGGTTTCTTATACAACTACTACACAATAAGCGATTCAAGAGGTATTGCGCCGGACGGATGGCATATCCCGGATGATAAGGAATGGAAAGAATTAGAAATATTTTTAGGTATGAGCAGTGACGATGTTGAAAAAACAAACTGGCGCGGCAGTGATCAGGGCGATAAACTAAAAATCGGCGGAGGTGATACCAGATATTGGGCAGAATCATCGGATGAATATGAAATCTTCGGAACCAACGAGAGTGGTTTCACAGCGGTTGGAGGTGCGTGCCGGATTTTTAACGGACAATGGGGTAATATCACACATACCGGTTTTTGGTGGACATCTTCGCTAAACGAAAACGAGGCCTGGTATCGTAGCCTGGATTTTAACAAGGAAAATGTATTCAGATATTTCGGGCCTAAGAAATACGGCTTCAGTGTGCGCTGTGTAAAAGATTAATTATTAAAAATACCTTGAAATCATCTGGAATTAAAAAAATAAATTTTTAAAACAACTCAATATGAAAACAAAAAAAACTATTTTAGTCTTATGTCTTTCTGTTCTTGGCCTGTTGGCTCAGGCACAAAACGGGCTCGAGAAAATTTTTGTTGAAAGGTACTATGTAGCGGATGCAATTGATGCCGCCAATAGTCATCCGGTAATTCCTGTAGGTGCAGTTACATACAGAATCTATGCTGACATGTTACCTGGCTACAAAATTCAGACTATCTATGCTGAAGAATCGGTATTTGGCGGCCCGGCGCACCCAATGACCATGACTACAACAACCTACTTCTGGAATCAGGAAGATTATGGCGCATCTATACCAACATTCAGTGCCAATAACACAAAAAAGAATACCGTGATGCTTGATTCCTGGTTGTCAACAGGCGGAGCATGCAATGGATTTAACGGTATTCTTAAATCAGAAGATAATGGCTTGAGTAACTTTGTAAATTCAAACGTTCCTCAACTTCTTCAGAATAACGCAGCCCAGGCCGGTATCCCTTTAACAACCCAGGATGGTATGTTGGCAGGAACTGTTCCAAGCACCGGTACGCTTGGAATTGATCAGGCAATGCTTGATCTTTTCGGTGATGGTAGTAGTAATGGAAACACATTTCTTGTTACTGATGGTGCATGGTATTGCCTTTCAGGTGCTACGGGCCCTATTCCGGTTACCAACAAAGTATTAATTGCACAGATAACTACCGATGGTATTTTCCATTTTGAATTAAATATGCAAATCGGAACCCCTTCAGGAGGAACTCAAAAGTATGTTCACAGCAATCCAACTGGTGTTGAGTTAACAATACCCAGTCTTATTCAAACCTTTCTTCCGATTCCTGTTCCTCCTACAGTTAGCATATCAGCTCCGGCAAATAATTCTTCTTTTGCATTAGGTACTCCAATTTCCATTGCTGCTGATGCAAACGACGGAGTTGGTAATATTATCCAGGTTGAATTTTTTGTTGATGGTATCTCAATTGGCATTGATGCTTTGGCTCCTTATACAGCCAATTATACCGGTTCAACCGTTGCAAGTCATGTTCTCACAGCAAAAGCCATTGATAATGATGGCCAGATTACAACCTCTGCTCCTGTTAATTTCAATGTAGAAGCAGCGAATAAAACACTTAACCTCACCTTATTTCTTGAAGGATTATACGATAATGGAACCGGGACGATGCACCCTTCAATGAATGCATCTGTGCCACAATGGGGAGCTACAATAGCTGACAAGATCACTATCGGGTTTCATAGTGCAACCAATTACTCAAACCTTGTTTTCACTGTATCGGATGTTAATCTGAATACTAATGGAACTGTTTCGATCAGTGTCCCCACCACATACAGCGACAGTTATTATATAACCATCGTACATCGCAACAGCATTGAAACCGTTAGTACCAATCCTGTATCTTTTGCCGGAAACACTATAAACTACAGTTTTGATAATGCTTCCAAAGCCTATGGCGGAAACCTGCGTCAGAAAGGGGATGGAACCTGGGTGATATATAGTGGTGATACCAATCAGGATGGAATTATAGATGCTGCTGATATGATTCAGATTGATAACGATGCAGCTAATTTTGTATCAGGCTATGTTATCAACAACATTAACGGCGATGGGCTTATTGATATAACGGATATGATGCTTGTGACTAACAATGCTTCAACATTTGTTGCTAAAATCACTCCATAAACAGCGAATCGTTCTTATTCTCCTTAATCTGCTCTGTGTCTTTACTGAAGAAGGGATCTGTTAGTGTGTGATTAAAGAGAGCATAGCGGAATTCGATAATTTCAATACTCTACAAGGTATAATCAGACAACTAAAATACAAACAGCAGGTTTCGAAAAGCTAAAAATTAAATTAAATGAAACGAGCCATGATTCTAAATTGTCACACAGAGGGGTGATTATTCATGGCGAGTTCCATGTAACCCGTAAAAAACAGATTATAAAAGGATGAAATAGCCATGGTTGTAATAATCACTAACCGAAGCTGATATTATGAATAACCTGGCGAACCTTTAGCTGACGAACACCCGTAAAAATAAAAAAGATGTGAGTAATTCCATCTGACCCGAAAAAAATAAATTAATAACAGATGAAAACAATAAAAATATTACTTGGAATATGCTTTTCTTTTTCGGCCTTTTTCGCCCAGGCTCAATTAGGTCTTGAAAGTATTTTTGTAGAACGGTACTATGTTGCCGATGCAATTGATGCCGCCAATAGTAATCCTGCAATTCCTGTCGGGGCAGTAACGTACAGGATCTATGCTGACATGTTACCTGGCTTCAAAATTCAGACTATCTATGCTGAAGAATCGGTATTTGGCGGCCCGGCGCACCCGA
>JBBQUX010000116.1:0-10316 GCA_038212135.1 Bacteroidales bacterium
GCAAATTGCTGAAGGGGCTGATAATATCATAAAAGCGATGCTGAAAGAGATGTGATCAATTTAAAGTTTGATTTTTACCATCTCCATCACTTCCTCATGATCAAAAGCCAGCGGAGGTAATTCATCCAGTGCAAACCATTCTGCTTTGGCAGCATCATCACCGGCTTCTGGTTTTGAAGTAACGTCATTCGCAAATCCAATAAATACGGTTGTTATAGTCCGATGCCTCGGGTCGCGGTCCACTTTGCTGAATGTATGAAACTGCTCAAGTTGAATACCGGTAATTCCTGTTTCTTCCTGTAATTCACGCAAGGCGGCTTCTTCCAGCGTTTCGTCCATATCCAGAAATCCTCCTGGCAAAGCCCACATTCCCTCAAAGGGTGGATGTTTGCGCTCGATTAAAAGTACTTGCCGTTGATTTTCAATAGTTTTTATAACAACAATATCAGCGGTTACCGCCGGACGGGGATATTCGTAACAATATTTCATTCTTCATCATTTTCTTCGTTATCATTGAATTCAGGGGTGTTTCCTGGCGATCCTGCAACAACCAGCACAATTTCCCCTTTCGGAGGATGAGCTTTGTACCATTGAGCCAGTTCTGTTAATGTCCCGCGACGGTTTTCCTCGTATATTTTTGTTAGCTCGCGCGAAACGCATGCCTGCCTGTCAGTTCCAAGGTATTGGGCAAGTTGCTCAAGACTTTTTACCAACCTGAAAGGCGATTCGTACAGAATAATTGTATAGGGCTGTTTTGCCAGTTCTTTAAGTTTTGTTTGCCTGCCTTTTTTATGTGGAAGAAAACCTTCGAAAAGGAATCGATCGCTGGGTAATCCCGAGTTAACCAATGCCGGCACAAATGCGGTTGGGCCTGGCAGGCATTCGACCGTAATTCCTGCCTGTATACATGCACGGGTAAGTAAGAACCCCGGATCGGATATTCCCGGCGTGCCGGCATCCGAAATCAATGCCATGGTTGTTCCTTCAGAAATCTGCCTGACTAAGTTTTCAGTTGTTTTATGTTCGTTAAACTGGTGGTGGGCAAGTACTTTTTTATCAATTTCGTAATGCCGCAACAACTTTGAAGAAGTCCGGGTATCTTCAGCCAGAATAAGATCCACTTCCTTCAGAATCCGTAATGCCCTGAGGGTAATATCCTCGAGGTTGCCGATGGGAGTGGGGATCAGGAAAAGTTTCATGGCTCAGGAGTTAGGATTCAGGGGTTTGGGATTATCGGAGAAAAGTTTTTTGTTTCTTGAAATGATATGTGGGTGCATATTTGTAACCTAAATACTGGATTACCAGAACAAATGTAAAGCATTACAATGAGGTATTCAAACCGAAAATATCAGGTTATGGCGAGTAATTAATCCCCTTTCACCAGGGCTGCCGCACCCAGCAGTGCTATGTTTTCAACTTGCGAGTGCTGTATTTTCAATTTCTTAATTGTTTCAGGAAACTGGAAATCAGCCATTTCTTTTTTCATTGAATCTTCAAAAAATGAATATGCCTTTGCAATTGAACCACCTAATACAATTGCTTCAGGGTCATAGGTATAAACAACCGCTTTCATAACGTTACCAAGGTGTAAACCATATTCTGCCCATAACTCTGATGCAGTTTTTTCACCTTTTTCCGCTTTTTTAAAGGCTTTCAGCGCAGTAGTTGAATGCATGGATTCGAAAAAAGTACTGCTGGTATAAAACTCAAAATTTTTATCCAGATAAGGCAGCGACCCGATTTCGCCTGCACCGCAATTATTTCCGGAATAAAGTTCGTTATTAATAATAATACCTGCCCCGAGGCCTGTGCCAAGTGCCAGGGCCACAAATGAAGAGAATAACTTAGCCCCGCCATACCGATGTTCGCCCAATGCAAAACAGTTTACATCGTTGTTGATAAAAACAGGGATTTTGAATTCTTTCTCCAGGATTTTTTTCAGCTCTACCCTTTTCCAGGAAGGAATGTTTACAACATCGAAAACAATACCGTTTTCAACGTCAACTACAGAGGGAACCCCAATGCCTATTCCTTTCACAGCGGGGTTTACTAATGGAGCAACAACCGAAATGAGCTGCGAAAGAGTCTTCTGCAGCGAATCCTTCTCAGCTAAAAAAGCATGTTTCACTGTTAGAATTTCTCCTCCTTCTATTAATCCTGCCCTGATATTAGTACCGCCCAGATCAATGCCTATTTTCATTTGATTTTTTTTTGTTTAAAAAAGGAGAATGTGCCAGCGACGAAAAGTTAAAAACTTCAGTCCTGCATAGTGTGTATAAGAAAACGAGTTAAAAATGAGTTCTGCCCACGCGCACGCCTTAGTCCCCGTAGGGGAAAGCCCTCGCGCACACGAGATTGAGTTTTGCATACCAAACCTGAAATTAAATAAATGAGCATTTTTATGTAAAACGATGAGTTTTCTCAGTGACACTATATGAGTTTTTTTAGAGGGCACTTCATTTTCAACAGAATTCTCTTCTTGATTCAGGTGGAACAAAGGGATGAATCAATGAAATGGTACTTTCGCAGACAGCCTTGATTGAATCATAAAATTGACCTACAGGCATTTATCGCCCAAACGAATCCATAAAATCACGCATCAGACGGAAAATATCGCTGTATTCCGAAAGCGGAAGTGTACTGCTCTGATCGCCGGGGTTATGGTATTCGGTAAACTCTTTACCCATGGAATAAATAAAAACAGCAGGAACGCCTTTTTCGTAAAACGGGCAGTGATCGCTGTTGCACGATTCACCTCGTTCCTTCACCGTCAGTATGTATTCGTTTTCGGCATTAATTTTCACCATCCGGTCATAAGCGTTTTTGAATTTAGTTGCATTTACCATAGTGATGCCTTCGCTTCCGGTGCCGACCATATCGAGGTTAACCAGAAATTTGATCTTTTTTAAGTCGAAAGGGGGATGTGATGCACAGTATTTCGCTCCAAGCAAACCGGCTTCTTCACCACTCAGAAGTATAAATGCCATTGAATAATATGGCTGATTCCCGGGTTGCGAATAATGCCTCGCCAGGTCGGTAACCATAGCTGTTCCGCTGGCATTGTCGTTGGCACCGGGATAAAAAACATCTTTTCCCATCCTGCCCAGGTGATCGTAATGAGCCGTAAAAACCAGGAATGTATCCGGCTGAGCCTGCCCTTTAATCCAACCAATTACATTTGCCGCTTTGTGATCGGGAACAAATTCGGATTCTACCTCAAGTGAGAATGTTTGCATCTTTTTGGGAAGTGCTTCCCGCCTGAGATCAATAACCGCATAATTCCTCTGTTTGAAACCAATCATTACACTTCCTGTCAGCTTAGTGTCACTTAGGTAAATCAGACCCGGTGCTTTCAGGAAATTGTAAAATTTCAGCGAATCAAGAACTGCAAGAGCTTTTTTATCCGTGATCCCTTTTTTGTCAATAAGTACAAATTTATGGCTATAATCCTCCGAACTAAACTTTTTCAGTTTTTTATCATTCAGAAGTATTTCAGAAGTAAGGGACACAACTTTATATGTGCCATTCATATCAGGTGCAGCAGCCCAAACCTGGTAATCGGAACCAGCCTTTAGTAGCTTATCATTGGCAAAAGCTTCAAGTTTTCCGGGCAGTATGTTCATCGGGAAAGAATAGGTTTGCCAGTAACCAGGAACAAATGACAGCAACCTCATTTTATCAAATTCACCAGCAAGGAACTTTGCTGCAATCTTATCTCCATCAGCTACATACCCTCTGCCATGCATTCCCTGAGCTGCCAGTGTGTCAATCATCGAGCGGGCATATTTTATATCCTGTGCGAAGGAAATCTGCGAAAGCAGTATAAGTAAGGCTGGGATGAATTTAAGTTTCACGTGGGGTTATTTATATGTATTTAATCGGAAAGAGTATCTTATTCCGGGTTTCGCGTATCTTTTTTCAGATTAGTTCATTCCCTGAAACTCTCTCAAACTCTCCAAACCCTTCAAACTCTCCAAACCCTTCAAACCCTTCAAACCCTTCAAATAAACCTCCTCCTTATAAAATCCTTCATCCTTTTTAGTGCTTCATGTTTGTGCTCCCATTCAGGAGCATGATATTTCTGCAATATCCAATTGGCTTCGTCCATGTTCACAGCTTTATTTATGCGGCTGATGGCTTCATCGTATTGCAACTGGTTGTTCCCGAACAATTCGCTTATAAAGTTGAACTTGTCATTCAGCCCGATACCGGTAGTTAAGTCAGGAATAGGTTGATAAAGTATGCGTCCTCCTACCACATCCTTTGCAGCAGCTGAAGCAATAGAATCGCTGAGCGATTTATTCCCCGAATTGAACTTGTCGGCAAGCATCGAGGGCTCATTTTCCGGAGTTAGTTCTGTAGCCGGATTCTCAGTAACAGGCTCAACAGGTGTTTGATTTTCAGTTATATCCGCTTCAACTGTTGCCTCACCGGAGTAAGGAGATGTTAAATCGGATTCCTGGCGGGTATCCGCATCCGGTTCAATTCTTTCTTCCAACTGATCGTTAGGGTCAGGATTGTTTTCGGGTTCAGCCTGGTGGGGTATCTGTGGTTCTGATTTTATTTCATTCTCGGGCATTGCTTCCGGCTGAGATGCTTCAACCGCTTTTGTTTCGGGCTCGTGTCGGGGCTCCAATGGCATTTCATTTAGGGTTTCCGTTGGGCCGAAACTTCCGGTTCCGGGAGAGGAATCTTCGTGCTGCATCCTATCCGGAGCGTGAGCTTGAACGGTTACTTCCGGCTTATGCTGGGTACTTTGAAGGGAAAGATTAACCTGCCCTATGGTTTTAAAGGTATCATAAAGCTTCCGCAGATCGTCGAGGATCAGGTCGAGTTCCACCTGCGATATACTTCCAGCCGGGACATATAATTGGTTGTACCTCGATACTACTTTCCTGATCAGATCATCAGCATCGCGGGTTAATCGGTTTAAATCCATGATAAATATCGTGTATTAAAATTTGTTAGCTTTTTGTTGAAAGATTTTAGTTTTACAGGTACTACTGCCCCGGTAACACACTAATTATTTCGTTAAGTTTGCCATTTCAAACAAGCGCTAAAATTAGCAAAGAAAAATCTACGCTGCTTATGTTTCTTGAAAAATCCACTAACAATCCATCACTAGGCCGAGGCTGGATCGAAGTTATTGTAGGTTCGATGTTCTCGGGGAAAACCGAGGAATTGATCCGCAGGCTTACCCGTGCCCGAATTGCCAGGCAAAGAGTGGAGATTTTCAAGCCGGAGGTAGATAAACGTTATGATGAAACAAATGTTGTTTCGCACAACGAAAACAGCATCCGTTCCATTCCTGTGCAGAATGCGTCGCAGATACTGCTTTATATTGACGGCATGGACGTTGTGGGCATTGATGAAGCACAATTCCTTGATGATGACCTGCCGGCAGTATGCAATTACATCGCTAACCAGGGCATAAGGGTGGTTGTTGCCGGTTTGGATATGGATTTCCAGGGAAAACCGTTTGGCCCTGTACCGGCATTGATGGCTACAGCCGAATATGTCACCAAGGTTCATGCCATTTGTATGAAATGCGGCGACCTGGCGCACTATTCGCACCGAACCGGACTTAGTGAGAAATTAGTTTTATTGGGAGAAAAAGAAAGTTATGAACCGCTCTGTCGCAAATGCTATACGGATATTAAAACAGGGTTTAAGGTTTGAGAGGGTTTGATGCGGCAATAGAGAGGGTGGTGAAACTAAACTCTTCACAGGCGTTGTGTCCGATAACAAAGGGTGATCTCCCTCACTTCAGCCTGCCTGCTCCCGGCTTCCGGCTTCCGACTTCCGGCTTCCGACTTCCGACTTCCGACTCTTTAAAATTCACTGACATTCTTTAATGAGAAAACTAGCAAGTATCCAGAAAATTTTAGCTGTTGAACCCATAGAAGGTGCTGATTCAATTGAAAAAGCAACGGTATTGGGCTGGCAGTTAGTTGTAAAAAAACACGAATTCACTGTGGGCGAATTTGTCGTTTATTGCGAAATTGACAGTCTGATGCCTGATAAGCCTGAATTTGAATTTTTAAGACCACGCGGAATGCGGGTTCGCACCATCAGGCTTCGTGGCCAGGTATCGCAGGGGATATGCTTTCCTTTGTCAATACTACCTGCTGATTTTGTTGTTGCTGAAGATGCTGATTGTACCGGAATAGTTGGGATTCAAAAATATGAACCCCCTATGCCAGCCTGCTTAAGCGGAATTGCAAAAGGTAAATTCCCATCATTTATCCCCCAAACTGACGAAACACGCGTACAGGTTCTGCAGAAACTATTAGACAAATACAAAGGAGAAAAATGTTACATAACCGAAAAAGTAGATGGTAGTTCCGGAACTTTTTACGTTAACAATGGCGAATTTGGCGTTTGCTCGCGTAACCTGGAGCTTTTGGAAGATGCCGAAAACAGCTTCTGGAAAGTTGCCAGGCAGTTGGACATCGAAAACAAACTCCTGTCGCTGAAAGACAATTATGCCATACAAGGCGAATTAATAGGCGAAGGCATACAGGACAATAAACTGAAATTAAGGGGTCAAACTGTCCTGTTTTTTAACGCATTTGATATTGACAGGTTTGAATACCTCCCCTTTGAAAAATTCATTTCGCTATTCGAAAAACTGCAACTGCCCATAGTTCCGATACTTTCAACGGAATATAAACTTGAAAATGAAATTGACGAAATAATAAAAATGGCAACCATTAAAAGTAGTATTTGTAAGGATGTGTGGGCAGAAGGTATAGTAATTCGTCCTTTAAACGAAAAGATTGAGCTACTTTTGTCGAACGAAAATTTTAATAACGGCAGGGTAAGTTTCAAAGCTGTAAATCCTGAATTTTTGTTAAAATACGGCGAATAATATTTTTCCGCTCTTTTTAAAATAGTTTACCTGTTTATCATAAAAATCTTTTCCAATGAAGCATATTTTACTTGTTGCAGGTCTGGCTATTCTGCTGGCAGCGTGTACATCCGGACCCAAAGAAACACTGTTAAACATTACCACTCCTTACGGTGATATTGTTGTTAAACTGTATGACAGTACTGCAAAACATAAGGAGAATTTCATAAAACTTGCAGATGCCGGGTATTTTAACGGAACATTATTTCATCGCGTGATTCAAAAATTTATGATTCAAGGCGGCGATCCGACTTCACGAAATGCAAAACCGGGCGCGTTACCTGGTGATGGGGATACAACCTATACGATTCCTTTTGAGTATGTTCCTTCCTACCTTCATAAACGAGGTGCTTTTGCCGCTGCCCGCGAAAACGACGACGAAAATCCGTCGAAAGCTTCGTCGGCATCACAATTTTATATTGTGCAGGGCAAAGTGTTTACCAACGACGAACTCGATGCCGTTGAACTGAAAGTGGAACGCCGCACAAAGCAATACATTATGATGGACCTGTTGAAAAAGGAAGGAAAGGAAGACGAACTGAAAGCTTTCCGCCACATGGTGGATCAGCGCGATACATCCAATATCCGTGTAACAATCGAAAGATACCGCAATGCTGTTGAAGCCCAATACCTGCGGACTAAACCCTGGAAAATTACTGATGCACAACGTGAAATATATACAACCATCGGGGGCACACCTCACCTCGACGGAGCCTACACCGTATTTGGCGAAGTAGTGAGTGGCATGGAAATTGTAGATCAAATTGCAGCCGTACAAACTGACACCAATGACAGACCTGTAAAAGATATACCGATGACGATTAAAAGTATTAAATAAGAGCCTTTTGCTTAAGTTCCGCGTTCAAAGTCCCACAATCCGCAATCCATAATCCGCAATCCACAATCCCCAATCCCCAATCTGCAATCCACAATCCGCAATACAAAATAAATATCCAATAAAATCGTTTACACACAAATCAAACTAAAAAAACATGAAACGTTCAATCCTTTTAACATTAACACTTACTTTCCTTTTTATGATGGAACTCGACGCCCAGAAGCAAACCAAAGTGCTCATACACACCGATATGGGTGATATTAAAGTTGCTCTTTACAACGATACTCCGTTGCACCGCGACAATTTTATAAAACTTGTAAAAGAAGGTTTTTATAACGGATCACCTTTTCATCGTGTAATAAAGGATTTTATGGTTCAGGGCGGTGGTGCTCCTGCAGGAAAAACAGAAGCAAGTAACCGGGTGCCGGCTGAATTCGTACCAGCTCATATTCACAAAAAAGGAGCTTTGGCAGCCGCTCGCATGGGCGACCAGGTAAATCCTAAAAAAGAATCTTCAGGATCACAATTTTACCTGGTTCAGGGTACAAAAGTATCTGCCGGACAGCTTAACCAGTTCGATGGCAAGCGCAAAGTAAAATACACTGCTGAACAACGTACAATTTATACTACAATTGGTGGAACGCCTTTCCTTGATGGTGATTACACTGTGTTTGGTGAAGTTGTTGAAGGCCTTGATGTAATTGATAAAATTGCTGCCGTACAAACTGCTCCCGGCGATAAACCGGTGAAGGAAATTAAAATGACGATGAAAGTGCTGTAAAAAGTAATTGAAATGGTATTGAAAAAGGATCTTGGAGATATAACCCAGGTCCTTTTTTAATTATAGTATGTTGAGAGCATTAATTTTTATACTATTTACTTTATAATAGCAAACTGAAAAGGCCTGATTTTAATCCGAAGTGTCATTATAAATTTTAACTTTGAACCGATTCAAATTTAAGTTATGAAGTTATCAGACCCTTTTAAGATATTAGTCACGGAGCTTCCGAAACATCCAAATCAATACTAAACTTTTGGTTTAATCAGGAACATTTATTGGGTCAGAACAAATTCAGTTTTTTCTTTGCACAACGCGAGGCAGTTGAATCCATCATTTATCTTTACGAGGTTGCAAAAGATTAAAGATCTTGTTGTGCTAAGAGTGATTCTAAGAGTGATTCTAAGAGAGATTAAGAAAGAGTTGACAACATACAAATATACTCAATAGGGTATCTTATGTTTGACTCACATTCGGAAAATATATTTACTAAGCTGATATACAACACTATACTGCATAGTTGAACAAGAGAAAAGCTAAATTATTGAACTGATCAAAGAAGGTGAAAAACTGCCTAAAGAATTTATCTATAAACTATTTGCTGACGACGAGGATGTTTTCCTTTTCTGGAATGGTCCTAAAGAAGATATAACAAATATTGCCCTTCCTTTTCATAGCATCGAACATATTGATGAACCACGTAAAGAAAAGACAGAAACCGGTCAGACTTTTGGAATGTTTGAAACCGATTTTCGTGACCGTCAGACTCATTTACATTGATCCGCCTTTTGCCGTAGGTGCCGACTTTGGTTTTAATATTGAAATTGGCGGCGAACCCGCCGAAAAGAAACAAAGCATTATCGAAGAAATTGCCTGCCGCGATACCTGGGGTAAAGGAATCTCTTCGTATTTGAGTATGATGTATGAGCGGTTAAAACTAATGCATAACCTGCTGGCGGAAAGCTGCCAGGTAAATACAAAGTCATGGTTAAGGAGGTTGATATTTTAGGCATTGATACAAGCAAGATCATCGGGATGAGTGTATAGCGTTTTCTCAGTTGTGGAATTACTTTTGGGTTTTGCCAGGAGCCATGGCAGTCAGAATTTATAAAATGGAATTTCAGGCTTGATCTGGAATTAAAAACTTTTCCCGACCTTTGCACTTCAGTACTTTAAAGTACTAAATTCAGATTTTATAGCATATGAAAGAGAAAATCAACCAGTTACTCGAAGAAGTAAAGCAATTCGAAGCCCAGAGTGCCGACCAGTTGGAGCAGTTCCGTATCCGTTTCCTTGGTCGTAAAGGCCTTTTACAGGATTTGTTCGATGCGTTTAAGGAACTTCCGGGTGATCAGAAACGCGATGTGGGCCAGCTTCTTAACGTATTAAAAAATGCTTCCCAGGAAAAAGTAAACCTTTTAAAAGAAACCTTTGAAGGCAATGGCTCAACTGGCATTACTGACAAAGATCTGACCAAACCCGCAGGCTTCCACGAACCCGGAACCCGACATCCGCTTTCCATCGTCCGCAACGAAATGATCAGCATTTTTACCCGCCTCGGTTTCACTGTTAACGAAGGGCCTGAGATTGAAGACGACTGGCATAATTTCTCGGCACTTAATTTTCCGCCCGAACATCCGGCGCGAGATATGCAGGATACTTTCTTTATCGAAAAAGATCCTGATATTGCGCTTCGTACGCATACATCGAGTGTTCAGATCCGTGTGATGGAAAACACAAAACCACCTATCCGCGCTATTTTCCCCGGACGGGTTTTCCGCAACGAAGCT
>JBBQUX010000117.1:0-10270 GCA_038212135.1 Bacteroidales bacterium
CGAGATATTCGGCAATTTGCCGGGCAATTTTTTCAGGATTAGTAAGAACTTCCTCATTTTTAAATCTTAGAATTTCATATCCTAATAGTGTCAGATATTCTGACCTAAGTTCATCTGCTTCTTTTTGGAAATCGTGGATTAGACCATCAACTTCAATAATTGTCTTTTTAGCAAGGCAAACAAAGTCAACAATATAATGATCAATCACTTGTTGTCTCCTTATTCTAAATCCAATCTGGCTATTCCTGAGTTTTTGCCATAGAATATTTTCAGCCTCTGTAGGTGCTTTTCTCATTTCCCTTGACCAGTCTTTCAATAAGTCAAAGGTCTGAGGATCCGTTGTCATGTATGCACGATGGGGAGAAACATTATCCTGGCTTTCGGGCAAAATATTTGTCGGATTAGTTCCCCCTCCCACGGAGGGGGTCAGGGGGAGGTCCATTAACTTAAACCGCATACTTCCACCTTCACTCCTGCCAATCCAATTCCGTTGTATTTCCTTTACCGATTCAGTCCAGTCGATGGCATTCAGTCCTTCCAACAAACGATCAGCATAGGCAGTAATGCGCAACAACCACTGCTTCATCATTTTACGCTCAACCGGATGCCCGCCCCGCACACTATACCCTTCGCTGACTTCGTCGTTGGCAAGAACCGTTCCAAGTGCGGGACACCAGTTAACAGTTGTTTCGGCCAGGTAAGCCAGTCGGTAATTCATCAGGATTTCCTGTTGCTGTTTTTCAGTCATGTGATTCCACTCTCCAGCCGAAAATGAAGGAGTTTCATTACAGGCTGCCGAAATCATTGTGTTTCCTTCTTTTGTGAAGTGAGCGACTAATTCAGCAATGGATTCAGCTTTATTTGTTTTTTTATTGAACCACGAATTAAAAAGCCGGATAAAAGTCCACTGTGTCCATTTGTAGTAATCGGGATCACAGGTACGTACTTCGCGGTCCCAGTCGTAGGAGAATCCAATTTTATCTAGTTGTTCGCGGTAGCGTGCCAGATTAATTTCGGTGGTGATGGCAGGATGGGTACCGGTTTGTATGGCATATTGCTCAGCTGGCAGCCCATATGCATCGTAACCCATGGGATGCAGGACATTGAAGCCTTTCAGCTTTTTGTATCGCGAAAAAATATCGGAAGCAATATAACCAAGAGGATGGCCGACATGCAAACCCGCTCCCGAAGGATAGGGAAACATATCGAGTACATAATATTTGGGTTTCCCGGCAATGATATCGGTTTTATACACTTTATCCGCGGCCCATTTCTGCTGCCATTTTTTCTCTACTTCACCAAAATTATATTCCATGCAGGAGGTAAATTGTTTCAGGTTAAACATTTAAGCGTCATCCGGAGGATGACTAACGAGGGTGCAAAGGTAGTATTTTTGTGGAAATTTGGAAGGGGAACCGGTAAGGGGCAAGATTATATTTTGAGGTGCCGGAGGTGATTATAAACCATTAGCACAATATATGTAGTTGACACATTTTGCGTGTGAATAATGTAACATATAACTAAAATTGTGTAATGCTATGCTGAATGAGTAAAAGTATTTTTGCTTCAAATAAATGTTTACCATACCTAAAACTTAATCAAAATGAAAAAACTGATTTTTCTGATCGCAATTACCGGAATGCTGACCAATTCCTATGCCCAGGTAATAATGTCGAATGAAGTCCCTGCCGTTGTTACCAAGGTTTTTGCTAAAGCGAATCCAAAAGTCAGCACGGTGGAATGGGTTAAAGTCGAAGACAATTATAAAGCAAACTACTCGGTTGACGAAAAGGATAAGTCAGCAACTTACACAGCAAAAGGAAAAGTAACGGAGACGGAAATGCAAATAACGGTTGCATCGCTGCCAACAGCCGCGTTGAAATATGTGAATGAAAATTATAAGGACAATCATGTAAAATCGGCATCTAAAATCATTACCAAAGGGAAAACCACATATAGTGCTAAATTAAACGGCTTATCACTGACTTTTGCTTCTAACGGCAAATTTGTAAAGTCGGTAACTGAATAAATCTGACTAAGAGGAAAATATCTTTCCGGCTTTTTCATTTAATTCCCTGTTTTATCATTGATGAAGCAGGGAATTTTTATTTTTTTGAAAAATAATTACATGTATTTTCGAAAAGAAGGCACAGGTTTACGTAAAGGGTGCCATTTGAATCCAAATTAAATGTGCTTTGTGGTATTTTTTCAGCTTCTATGGCACAAAAACACCTAGAGGCGTATTCGGCTCAGCGATAATATGGAAGCACATTGCCATTTGAGTTTGCATAACTTTAGATTACGCAATTCCGATTATTTTTACAGCAGAGCAATAATGGTTTTAACAAGATCGTTGGTACTTTTATAGTCGTTTCTGCGAAAATACTGGATATCCCTGAGATAGGGCGGAAGGGAAATTTTATCATCAAATAGTTTTATCGGGAATAGTTTTAAATTCCCTGAATCAAAACTTGCAACCATTTCCCTTGCTTCATGCTGGCAGTTTCCGCTGCTTAAATAGCCTTCCGATAAAAGATTTATTCCGATAGCACTTGCTGAAAGCTGGTTAAAAATCTCAGTAAGCCATGGCTGGCCTGGTCGGATAGACTCCCCGTCCCTGTAATCGAATACTTTTTGAAAATGCATTTTCAATGAGTCGGAAATAGCTCCGGCAATAGCAAGATCCAGTCCGGAATAACTTAAAAATACTGTTTCTTTTCTCAGTGCAGCACTCATGAAATATTTCTGAGCATCATCAAACGTATTCACCCTGGTTACTCCCGAATTTATAATACCGAGTTTCTGCGCCAATTCCTTTGCCAATACATCAGCATCATTCCATACGATTGTATCTTTACTATAGCCAACCTCAACTCCCTGGTATAAAAATTTCATTAAATCCGAATCTTCCGGAGTATCAATATATTTCAAGCGGATCATCGGGATGAATTTACCATGCAGGTAAGCAGGAATCCCACTTGAAGCAACCTGTCCGCTTAATTCAACAATGGCAAAATCAAGCTTGTCGAGCAACCTGAATAATTTGCTGTCCAAAGAAAAGGGCCATCTTATTATTTCGATGTCAGAATAATTATTGCCTGACAGAACATTCTTAATCTGTTCAAGGTGTTCGCTGTTGATGTTCTTTTCGTTTTCCGGAATAATCAGACCGATAGTTGATTTTTCGTTGATTAATTGTATGTCGGTATATTTTTTCGAACTACCTACCACTTCACAAAACTCCGTAAAAAGCTTTTTGTGCTTATTGTAACTCGGAAATCCTCCAGTGCCGGTTATTTCCCTGTAATCATAGGAATAAAAAAACACTCCTGCCGGAGGTTTCAACAAGTCTCCATACCTGCGGTCGTAGAAGAAAATACATGGTTTTTGCGAGCGTAATGCAATATCAACTTCAAGTCTGAAATACCTCGATTGTTTATGCAACTCTTCAGGATTGCGTGCTTCATCATCCGTTCCGGGAAACGGATAAATACCGATAAAAGCATCCGAATCCCGCACCATGCATTCGAGGCGGGTAACATTGGTACTGAAAGTGCCTTGATCAACTTCGAACTGTACCTCGGCAACCTCGTTGAATAATTTGAAGAAATAGAGGTTTATTTCAGGTGATTTGTACCTGTGACTCAGAAATGCTTTAAAGATTTCCCTGTTTTCCATGGAGTAAATCTGCGTAGATAAATTTGTTGTGTTGCTTCGTACTTGACTATTTCAATCCCTTCATGTTTTCGGCAAAATTCATTGTGCTGAGAATAGAATTTCTGGCATAGGTTGTTCTTGGCGGGTTTTTCGGCAGGTAAGGTAAAGTATTTAGTAAGATCCATCGCCAAGGCCATTCCTGAGACATTTTCGATAGCGACCAGGAGTTCTTCATGACAAATGCCGTTCGCCTGAATATCTTCAGGTATCCAACCTGCTACGCCGTTGTATAAGATAAGTATTGCATTGCACGTAAAACCGCCTTTGAAACTGGTTTCGTTGGTAATCACATCCAGGATTTTTTTCACCAAGAAATGTCTCCTGTTTAAGACTTTCGCGGATGTACTGACGAAGTTCAGTTAATGTAAACTTTTGATCTAACCCTTCGAAGAGTGAACCCGGCTGGATAAAAATACTCTTATTTTGTTCATAGCAATAGAGGTTTGAATCCATAAAATATTCGGTGAAACAGATGAATTAATCTTTTCTGTGAGGCTTGCCCATCCTGTCAAAGCGGGTTGCTTTTAAAACATCATCCAATGTCCATTCGGCATAATCCAAAATGCGCATATCAGCACCCACCTGTATTACCTTCGCTTTTTGATCAGGAAGCTGAAACAGCCTGATTGCCTTTATTTTTATTCCGGCCCTCATCAGGTAGAGGGAAATTAATTTTACATTTTCAATTTTTACATTTCCCTGCGTTCCCAGCCATATTGAATTGGTGGCTGTGTTGGCCATATTTTCTTTTGGCTCCAGAATTACCAGTTTATATCCAAGTCCATTCAGGCTGGTAAGAGCCCTGTCCTGGTCCGACAATTTCGGGAAGTACATTATAGTAAAGGAAGTATCTATTTTGCCTGTGAGCTTATCAATCTGATTATTCAGTTCCTGTAACCTGCGAAAGTCATTCTGTGTAAAAGTTTGTGCACGTTGCTTCGAAATGCCGAACCGTTCGATGGAATCGGTCAGAATAACCTGGGAGTTAACTTTTGATATTGAATCTGTCAAAGAATCATTTTTAATTTTCAAATCCGCACTTTTCTTACGAACCTCATTTATACTTGATTTCAGTGCAGCTCCTATTGCAACAAGAATTATAACTGCCAGTGCGCCTGTTAATAACTGCAGTGTTCTTTTTCTGGATTTTTCTTTATGTAAAAGTCTGATCTTTTCCTTTTCACTATCACTCAGATATTTTATACTTTCATCAAACCCTTCCCTGTATCGGTTGGCCCAGGACGGAATGGGCTTATGTATTAAATACCAATAGCTGGCAATCTGTAATTCGCTGCCTGATAAAAAATCCTTTTCATTCTGCTTGTGCAAACGCGTTGATTCAGCTAATCGCAGATAAATTGCCACTGATTCAGCTTCCTCGTCAACCCACAGGCATAGCGTATTCCATTGTCTTATAAGGCTTTCATGCGATATGTCTATTATTTTATCACCGGTATCCGCAGCTTTGGTTACAACCAGGAAGGATCTTTTATCTTTGATGAAAAGGTTAATAATGGCGAGCAGTTGTTCTTCGTTGGCACCTGTCAATTCTTTCAATTGACTGAGTAAAACGGGGCGCCTGATTTTCCGGCCATTTTCATCTATAGCAGTCAGTGATTGAAATATTTTTTTTGCAAGCATTAAATCCTCTTCATTCATTCCGGCAAGGGCTTCGTCAGCATGATTCGACAGGGCTTTTTCAATCCCGCCTATACTTTCGTAATCAAGAAAATCGATCTCCCCGCTCTGATTCACATTCATTTCAAAATCCCACATGCGCATTAATGCATGTTGCAACAGCGGCAACTCATCTTTTACCTTACCTGATTCGTTCAGTAACAACGATGTGATTGAAGGATTAAGTTTTCCACCATATAATCTGGCAGGGCTTTCGATAACTGATTTCAGTTGTACCCTGTTGAGCCTCGGAACGAGATACTGACTTTGGTTCATGGCCTCCGGCAAGCCGTAAAAACGGGCGCAGTCGCCGATAAAATCGGAGCGCATGGTGATGACCACGTAAAAAGAAATGAGCTTTTGCTGTGAAAGTTCAAGTATAATGCTCACAAAATCAATGGCTTCATCTTTCCTGCCGACATCATTTTGCTCCATTGCAAAACGGAACAATTCCTCGAACTGATCAACTAATAAAAAGAAGTTTAAAGATTGCTCTTTCTTCTCCTGAATTATCTTTCGGAGCAGGGCATCGGCACCTTCTTCTATTATTTCCTGTTCCAGTTTCGAAATAGTTGCCTGGTCAGTGTCAGAATTTAACTGGAGCAGCATGGATTCTGCAAGGTTATACAACGGGCTTTGCCCGGGTTTCATGATGGCAATGGACCAAAGATCGCTGTCGTTAACAAGGTAACCAGCTTTTAATGCCGGTATAAGTCCCGCGCGCAAAAGGGATGATTTGCCGCATCCCGAACTACCTACAACAGCTACAAAATGATGCTGATGCAGCCGCTGTAACAATTCCATTGTCTGGTCATTGCGGCCAAAAAACAGAAGGCTTTCGTCGGTATCATAAGGCCGAAGCCCTACATACGGATTAGTAGTATCCGTTCTCATACAACATTGGCTTTTAAATCGTGTAAAAACCGGGTAAGCATCGCCTGGTTTAAGACCGGATTGTTGCTGCTGTCGATAACATTTACTTTCAGGAATTTTTGCCTTATGGTGATATCGTTAGCCTCTTTGTGCGGAGGAGCCATGTAGATAAAAAAATCCTGAATGGGATAATTTTTAGTGATAATGAGCTGTAAAGCTGCACTCATACGCTCAAGCACCCATTCCTTCGAAACATTTCCATATAAAAAAATCAATTTGGTAACCTGGCTGATTCTTTCGCTGAGGATATTGATATTAGTCCGGGGATCGTCTTCCTGCGGATTGATAAAAGGTTGTATGTGATTTTCGATCAATACTTTGCTAAGGTCGAGAGCATATATCTGGTCGTTATAATGTGTATCAAGCAATACCGAAGTTATCCCCTTATCTGTCTGCTTTGGAAGTTGTTGAAGCTTGAGTTGTTCGGCGAAGTCAATTATTAACTGTGGAAGCTCACTTTTCGAACCTTTTATATATTCATATACTCTGTTTGACGCCTTACCCGATTCGAGCGATTGCATGAAGTTCTTATAGCCTTCTTCTTCGACTGAAATAATATCGGTTTCGGAGGGCACCCATATCATTTTTGATTTTGCAAACTCTAAGGCGAGCTCGGTCTGTTTTTGAGGGTACCAGATTTCAGGAGTATCCAGCACTTCCTTACCGGGGTATTGATCAAGCAAATGAATGGAGAGATCAGCTTTTTCGAGTTCCTTTTTAACTTTTTGTTCGTGAGCAGCCGCTTCGTCGGGTGGGGGAATACCTGTTACGACTTTAAAGCCTTTTTTCTCCAGCTCGGTGATGGTTCTTTTACGAACGGTGCGTAATGAGTCGGATACTTCGCCCATAAAAATTGTAAAATGATCTTCGTCGTCTTCATTTTTTTCCTCCGGATTCAGCGATGTGCCGCTCAATTCGTCATGAAAATCAGTCAGTAGTTTGTAAATTGCATCTCTTAAATTTTGCAAATTAGTCCTGAAGTCTGTTGTTCCGGTATCGAGTGGGTCGCCATAGTCATCAGGTTCTTTTGCATCATGAAAAGGAAACCCGGTGGTACCGCTTAATTCGGAAGGCCATTTGCTGAATGGAATATTGTTGAGTAATACATTTACAATTCGCGACCGTTCGGCTACACTCAGCCCGGTTTTATCAGATTGTGCTTTTTTATAAAACAGGTTTAGTTCCTGTTTGCAATAGTCGGAAACCGCATAACCGGGCGAGTTGAGGCAAACAAGTATAGCTGATTTCCTGATCCCTTCTTTAATGGTTTCATCAAAAAGTACGCTGCCATCGAGCTTTTTATTGTCCCACCAGATCTTTACCGTATCCATCCTGCCAAATCTCTTGGCAAGCATCAGGTTCAGGTTTTTGTAGAATTGCTCAATCCATCCTTCGGCCTGGCCAGGGAAAGCTGCATTATCAACATGAGCGTAGCTAATAAAAATATCGTATTCATAACCCGGTATAAAAGCCATAGCTGGAAATTATTGAAAATTAATTTTCAAAGGGTTAACTGCGAAAATATTGAACTATAAACAGATTGAAACAATCTTTGTTCAAAGATATGTTCAGCTTATAAATGTTTAAGATTATTGATCCAGCATAGCAATTATTTTTTCAATGGGTTGTACTTCTTCATTTCTCCCTTTTCTGAAATTGACAATCAGATTCAGATTTCCCTTTGTAGTGTCAAACATCCAACTCTCTGTAGCCAAAGGTTGGGCTTCGTAAAGAAACTCTTCAGCTTCATCATAGCGGTTTTCAATCACTGCCAGTTCCAATAAAGTTGCGAAGTCCCAGTAATCAGGGTTTTTGCGTTTCATTTTAGCTTTTACAGCATATTCCACGGCAGGCACCATCCGAAGGGCTTTTTGCTTTTCGCCCAGTAATTCGAGACTAGTTACATAATTTACTCCCGGGTACGCATCGCGGGGATCAGATTCGAAGCCTTTTTCGTAATATTTCAGGGCATTTCTCAATTGTACTCTTGTTTCTCCGGCTGAACCACTTTTGTATGCCCTGTCAAATTTATCTTTGTAGATCCTTCCCCAGATCCCATACAATTCACTGCTTGCCTTGCCGTCGGTTTCCAGTTTTTGCAGCACTTCTATAGCTTCCCCGATCATCACCTCGTCAATAGGTTTTGCCTTTCCGCCATTGCGGTTAAGAATAAATGCGTATTGTTCCTGCACCATCAACGTTTCGAAAACATAGCGTGGCAATTGCTTTATAAATTCCAGCATTTCCTTAAAGGCTTCGATGTTGCGGTACGAAATCATGATATCGATCAAAATTGCCGTTTCAATATTTTCGAGTGGTTTGTATTTATCCACAATTGCATTTATTGCTTCTGTTTTTTTTGTTTTGATTTTATCAGGATCGGCATCAGTAACGCTTCGGGCATATGCCAATTCATTTTTAATAAATTTATCATACTGAACTTTATCCCTGAAAACATCCGTTTTTTCATGCGCCACTGAATTTTGAAATGAAATGCCGTTGATCATATCGTACAAAGGGCTGTCGGTTGCCCTTTTCTGCTTGGCTGTTGTAAGAATTTCGGCCAGCTTATTAATATCATTCTCTTTATCCGAGAGGTTAAAATCTTTATCAACCTGGTATGCAAACGTACGGTTAATGCCCACGTCGAAAGGCAAGGGAAAATGTGACGAAGCGATTATGGGAATGGTTGAGTAAGGTTTTACCGCATAACGCATGCCTAATTCGTAATAGGCATTAGGATTGGCATTGGTTAAATCGGCAACACAAAATTCGCATAGCACAATTTTTTCATACATGGTTTTATGAATTGTGCCAAAGCCTGATTCTTCCCTTTCTATTAAAGGTTCCATCCGGGCTTTGATGATAGCCGGTTTTACCAGGTCATCATATATTTTATCAAAATTGATTTGCTGGACACTTTCCGTTTTACCGCTGGCATAATTCGCTTTGAGGCTATTCAGGTTCTCTTTTCTGCCAAAAGATGTGATAACAAAACAATAAGGGTTCATTGCAGATAATTTTATATTGTGAAGATAATAGTTTAAACAAACTGGCTAATAACTTGTTCGGGGATTGTCACATGTGGATTCATAAGTTTGGACAGCATATTTTGAATCACTTACCTTTCTTTTAAATTCACACACATAAAATGATCCATCCGTTAAATTGTATTTCTGATTTTGCACATAACGGTCGGCGGCTTTGTGTAGTGCGGGATTGCGAAGCGATTTCCTATCAGTTTACACCGACTTTTTTTACGAGCCACAAACCTTCGCAAACCGCTGAAACCCGCATGCACTATATACCAGGTGTTGTGTGCTGCCCATATTTTATCAATCGTTAAGCAAATATAATATTTTTCTCAATCGAAGCACTAACTGTTCAAGGTGTGTTGGCATAGTACGGACGGCAAGGCTCTTTTGCTGCATTTGGCTTTTAGGAAGCCGCCTGTGTGGGCTGCAAATGTGCCTTGACGTGACGGGATGGGTGCGTGGGCTTGCTCTGACCTATCTATCTTTAAATCTTATATGCTCAAGTGAGTTCAAATCTATCTTTGAACCGTTCAAAATCATCTCGGGAGTGTTCGAAACCAACCTGGGAGTGTTCGAAGCAATCAGACACCTGTCAATTTCATTGCAAAGAATCAATAAACGACTATTATTAATAATGTTTTCGTTAGATTTCGTTACTCATAGGTTTTAATAACCCAATTATTTTTTTGTATAATAATTCTTCGTCAACGGGTTTGGCGAGATAATCGTTCATTCCCATTGCCTGGCATTTTTCCAAATTAATTGTAGTTACATCTGCCGTTAAAGCAATGATAGGAATTTTTGAATTTAATTTTTTACGAATATATTCAGTAGCTTCAATTCCATTCATTTCGGGCATTTGTAAGTCCATCAAAATAATATCATAAGATTCTGTTTCCAGTTTTTCA
>JBBQUX010000118.1:0-10116 GCA_038212135.1 Bacteroidales bacterium
CGACGGAACTTCAGACACCTTAACCACAGGCGAAACCACGCATAAATACAATGCTCCGGGCGAATTTTTGGCCACGCTTACTATTATAAACGGCAACGGTTGCACGGCCACAATTACCAATATGGTAACACGCTCCGCCTGCATTGTGGCTGCCATCATCGCCGCCGAAAGTTTGCTTTGCCAGAACTACGACCTTTCCTTTACCGATTTGAGCACCTGCGACGGCACCATCACCCAATGGAACTGGAATTTTGGCGATGGAACTCCCGCTTTGAACTACGGAACGTATCAGCCATCGGTCATCCATACTTTCCTTAATCCAGGTCCTTACACCATCAGCCTGAAAGTAAGCACTCAAGTGGGAACATCTGCCATCAGCGACAGCACCACGCTGCAGATACTGGTAAAACCAACTCCTTTGGCCGGGTTTAGTGTAAATCCGGTTTGCCTGGGAGTGAAAGCAGAATTCAATGACACAACAATCTCCAGTGGAGCCTCTTCGCTTTATTTTCTCTGGGAATTCGATGATGAGGGAAGAAATGATACTTCAAGTCTAAGCAATCCCAGCTATTTGTATTCAAATCCGGGATTGTATAAGCCGGTTTTGATTGTAAAAAATCAATACGGTTGTGCCGATACTACAATAACAGACCTTATGGTTAACGCGTTGCCTGATGCAGCTTATGCAAATAGTTTAGCCTGCGTTGGTCAGAAAACCTATTTCTTTGATGCCTCACAATCATACATCGCTTCACTTGCCGACTGGGGATGGCATGTGACCGACAGCATCACTTCTATCGGAAATATGACTGGTGATGCGCCCTCGTATGTGTTCGATTCCACCGGTATATATATGGTAATGCTTACTGTTTCTGACAGCAATGGTTGTTCCGATACTATTATTCAAAAGATAGAGGTAAATCCATCGCCTCTGAGTGCTTTCAGTTATACTGATAATGTGGACAACATCCAGGGACAGGTGCAGTTTACAAACGGATCTATCGGAGCAACAGAATACTACTGGAACTTTGGTAACGGAGATGTTTCTTATGACCCATCGCCTCAAATTACGTATTCTGATGACGGAACTTATAACGTAATTCTTGTTTCGGTGAGCGAACAGGGGTGCCACGACACCGCATTGATTTCATACGATATGATGTTCAAGGGTTTGTATGTTCCGAATGCACTGGCACCGGGAGGACCAATTCAGTCCACCCGATTCTGGAAACCGGTGGGTGTGAACCTTGCTACATACCTGGCGGAAGTTTACAACAGCGACGGAATGCTGTTATGGTTCAGTAAATTACTCGATGTAAAGGGTGCGCCTGTCGAAGTGTGGGACGGAACATACAACGAAAAACTCTGCCAGCAGGATATATATGTATGGAAGATACAGGCTATTTTCCGTGATGGCTCTGTATGGTACAACCAGGATGTGGGTGAGCACAAGGGCTTGTCGGAATCAGTGTACGGAACAATTACCCTGATACGTTGATTTGGATACATTTTATATGCCTGTAAATATGTAATCCTGAGTTGGTTGCCATTATTTATTTACCAGGGGTTATAGTTTAAACAAAACCGTAAAGCAAAGCGATTTTAAAAATTTGCTGGGCATGGAACGCATAAACTGAATATTTGAATCCCGCGATTACAAAAAAACAACCAAAATAAAATTCGTTCGGAAATATAAATTAAATCTTCTGAATACCGCTTGTCAATTGAAAAAAGTATTTAGATTTGTCACCTATAATCCATTTAGATTATAACCATTATCAGTAAAATTAAAACTGATATTTACATGCTTCTTTCGTATCTATCATTTAAAATAAAAATCAGAAAATATTAACTCAATTTCAATTTCCAGTTATGGCTAAGACTACGTTTATAACCGCCCTTTTACTCGGTTTATCAGTTCATTTGCATGCCCAGATGAAAGACCTGGGTCAGATCATGAATAATTCAGAATTAGTTATGTATCAGGCCATTTTGAACCAGGATGAATCAATCTATGGATACCTCTATATTTATAATGTTGACAAGGTGAATAAGCATGAGGCTAAATACGAATACCTGATCCTGGACAAAAACCTGAATGAAGTTGCTCGTAATACATTTATTCAGCCTAAATACAGCAACCGCACTATTGAGAAATATCTCGATTGCAATAAAATGGGTGATAATATGCTCATTTCCATCGGATATGCATATTTAAAGTCATTTGCTACGGCAAATAACTTTATTAACTATCTGGTGACAACTTACCGCACACTCAATCTGAAAAGCAATACGATGTCGGATGAATTTTATTTTGACGATGGTAAATTCAAACCTATTGTGGTGAAGGATGATAACCTGAATAAGGCGTATAAAAACGTGGATAATGTTTTCGGAATATTCGCGATTGACAACGCTGAATACTCCGGTTACCTGATTAAGGAAATGCAGAAAAACGATGCTGATCAATACAAGATCAAAGAGATAAAAGCGTACGATCTTGATATAACACCAACCTGGAGCTATAAATTCAACCAGGGAGCCAACAAATCGAACTATAGTACAATTTTCAAGTTCATTCTGGCCTGATGAGACCATCATCCTTACTTTCTCAAAATATAAGAATAGTAACTTTACAGGCCGAAGCCTGGTAGGAATTGACCTGAATAGTGGTAATAAACTATTTGAATATCAGGTTGATAATAAAGAATCGAAATATTTTCACGACTTTGTGATAAATAAATATGGAAATTCAATTTACCTGGCAGGTACCTATACCAAGAATGATATTAATAAATTTGAATGGGATAAGTGCTTAGGCTGGTTCAGGATTGAACTGGATATAACCGGCAAAGAAGTTTCGAAAAAATACCTGGCATGGATAAACGCTTTAAAATTTGTAAAAATTAAAGAGAACGGCAAACTTGAAGGCGGGTATAGGCTTATTCCGCAGGAATTTTTTATTTTCCGCGACGGAACTACAAGTTTTCTGGCTGAGAAATATAAGGAACAGAAAGGTGCAACCTACTTTTTGGGGAGCGATCAATCAAAAAGTTCGGATATGGTTCTTGTAAATTTTGATCAGCAATTTGATATTAAATCTGTTGACGTAATTGTGAAAGAAGTATCTACCACACTGCATTATGACTATTTATTCGCTCAGTACATCAAGAACAAAACAGGCGCAGTTTTCTTTTTTGAGGATTACAAAAAGGGAGCTGACAATGAAAAGCGTAAATGGTTTTTAGGAATTAATAAAATTATTAACGGGCTATACTCATACGAGGAAGTACCTATAACATCCTCGAAGAAGGATTTTGTGATCATTCCGTATAAAGCCAAAGAAGGCTACATTATGCTTCGCGAATATAACGAGTCGAAGAAATACAACCAGATAAGGCTTGAAAAGCTGAATTTTTAGGTGCCCGGAAAATTAAGAATTTCACACCAGAAAACTGCTTGGTAAATGAAATACCTGTTGTTGATTATTGCCTTTTTAATCTTCATTTCGGTGAACGGGCAAAAATATATACCCATCGATACTACTGATAACGCTCAACGTAAGGCATTTGTTGACGCTTATAAAATCAGGGATGAAGCATTCTGTAAAGAACTCAAAATCAAGTATAAAGGCAAGGCAGGTAATGAACTGGTAAAATCGATGAAGGAATATTCTGAGGAGTTTATCAAGCAGGTAAACGAAGGACAATTCTGCTTCGACAGAACGCTAAATGAAAAAGCTGAGACTATTCTTAAGGAAATTTCTTCCAAAAACCTGGAAGTCCCGGCAAACATCCGGCTTTTGATTTCAAAAGATCCTACCCTCAACGCGTATTGTCTCCCCAATGGCACACTGGTGCTGAATATGGGTATATTTTACTGGTTAAATAATTTCGATCAGGTTGCCTCGGTAATTTCACACGAAACAGCACACCTGATATTGGAGCATTCTATTAAGACTCAGTTGAATTTAATAGCTGATAATACGTCAAGTAGCTCAAAATCAACATTAAAGGAGGTTCAAAATCAAAAATATAACAGGAGTGAAAAAGCCTTTGAACTTTTTAAAAGTAAATTATACTCCCACGGAGAGGAGCGTCGCAGGAATGAGTTTGAAGCTGATTCAGCAGGCATTCTGATAATGAAAAATACCCGCTTCAATTACCCTTATTTTATTGAAACACTGCGCCTTTCCGGCAGATATGATACTCTGAAAGTTGAGGCTGTTCCTGCATCAGTTTATGAGCAGGTATTTAACCTGCCAAACCAAAAGTTCAATAAGGAATGGATGGTGATTGAGGATATGTCGGCTTATGATTATTCACTTTATAAAGAAAAGTTCAATTGGGATTCCATATCAACACACCCTGATATCGAACAGAGAGTCAAGCGGTTAGAGGTTATTTTTCCCACTCTGACTTTATCCGTTGGCACTCCTGCTGATTCTTTATACAAAGCATTCCAGCGGGTTGCCGAATATGAGCAGGTACCCGGACTTTATGCAAATGAAGAATATGGGATAGGCATTTATCTGTGCCTGAAGCGAATAGAGGAAGGGAAAGATAATACCTATTACAAGGAATGGATGGGCAACTGCTTCGGGAAAATTTATGATGCCAGAAAAAAATACCAGTTGAACAGGTATCTCGACTCCATCGATCCTAAAGAGCAATCGCCAGGCTACCAGCAGTTCCTCAGCTTTATGTGGAACCTTAGCCTGGATGAAATTAAGAATATTAAAGATTATTACAAACAGAAAAGCTTGTGACCGGTTAAGATTATGCTTTATAAAACGAACCAGTAAATTTCTTTCAGCAAGCTGTTAATGCATATAGTTTTTCCTGGCCGATAGAACAATATTTGGACTTTTTATAACACGCTTTGGTCTTTCTTACCGGTGCCGCCAGGAAGCAATATTTTGGTATATCCCCATACGCTATTACCTTTTCGAGCTTCGAATATCGTGTAATCTATATCTGGTTTTTCGGATCACCTTCATTTTTTGGGGAGAATGGGGCACAAAGAATCAATGAAATTGAAACTAAAGCCCAAGGTATTTACTAAAGTCGAGGTATTCGGAAAATCTTTCATTATCTCTTTACTTTTTGCCTGATCAAAAAGTAACCAACTTAGCGAAGCGTTCTCATGCACACTATTAAAAAATCAATTAATACGGGCATGAAAATCAAGGCTTTATAACAATGCTGGCGGTTCTAAGCAAGAGGTATCTCCTCGCAATACAAGGCATGAAAGAGCACAACAAATCCTGACATTTTTCCTTGCTGGTGTATTGCTGCACACATGCCATCCGCACATACCTCTGTTTAAGAACCGCTGGCGCATTTTTATAATGCCAGTCCCTTCGAAGAAAGTTTTTACTTATGGCAATAATTCGGGGCATCGATTTGGCCTCACTACAGGATTTTCGGGGTGTAGAGACCGATTATCTATTGCTTCCCTGGAATATTGGACTGAATATCTTTGTCGGATTTATTTTTCATAGGAATTACTCCTCCCATTTCGCCCATTACATTTACCAGGTCAGAGCCGGTGGGGACAACGATTTTCGAATTGTCTTTCAATGAAGTTTCCATTGCCTGGATGCGGCGGAGCATTTGTGCATTCCCGACAAAATATTTTTCGGCAGATTCGTTCACAAGCTGAATGGCCTGCGCTTCGCCTTCGGCACGAAGAATTGCCCCCTGTTTTATACCTTCAGCACGGCGGATTTCGGCACGTTTTTCGCCATCGGCCTTTGTTTCGGTAGCTGTTGCAAAGTCAATAGCAGCAATCTTCTCGTTTTCAGCTTTCACAATTTTGTTCATTGTTTCCTGAACGTCTTTTGGCGGATCAATTTCCTTGAGTTCGGTACGTACAATTTCAATTCCCCAGTTTCGGGTTTCATCAAGGAGCGTACCATGAAGTTCCTTATTGATTTTTCCACGCTCACTGTTGGCTGATTTTAAGGTCATAGTTCCAATGATATTACGCAATGTGGTGCGTGCCAGATTCACAATCTGGTATTCAATACTGTTTACGTTGTATTGGGAGTTTTTTACGCTTTCTTCATCTTCTTTGATTTTAAAATAAACCTGTGCATCCACACGCGCATTCAGATTATCGTTTGTGATGATTTCCTGTGGTTCGGCATTAATCATCTTTTCGGTAATATTTATCTTATACATCTTATCAATTACCGGAATGATCCAGTTAAAACCGGGAGGTGCAAAATGGTGATACTTTCCAAGCCGCTCGACCAGCGCACGGTTAGTGGGCCTGATAATGCGAATTCCTGCAAAGAAAAACAGGACTACTGCTGCAATGATGATGGGTAACAGATTTTCCATAATTGTGGGTTTAAAAATGAACAGATAACGAATGGGGATACCGTATATTTATTTTGTACAAATATATTTTTTTTGAAAAATTAATTTAATTTTTTTTGAAAATAATTCACTACTTCCCTGATTTAGTAATCGCTTTGTGCACTTTTCGTTTCCGGCTGGTTTTCCGATGAAAATCACTTGAGAGGATGCTGATGTTACCATCCACCTCGAGTATGGCAATATCAACATCGGCAATGGAATTAACCCCGTGTTCGCGAACAGCTTCCAGTAATTCTTCATGGGTGATGCGAGTCCGGTGCATATTATCGATCTTTATTTTTCCTTTGTAAACCAGCATAATGGCTTCACCCTGAATGAATTTACTCAACGAAGGGAAACGGTAAATAGCCTGTTTTAAAATAAAGTTGGCCACGAAAAGTGCCGAAGCAGCTATTAGCCCGCCCCACAATGTGGTGTTGCTGCCAACCATGGCATTTTGCACCGAATTGCTTATAAGCAGTATAAAAACCAGGTCGATAACTGACAATTGCGAAAGCTCTTTTTTGCCAAAAAGCCTGATGGCCAGTATCATAAAAGCATACACTGCTATTGAGCTGACTACTATCGAAATGTAATCGTTGTTGATGAACGTCATGTTTGGTTATGTTTATGTGTTAGGTTATAGATGCCTGTACAGGAACATGTTAAGCTTACATAACTTAATGAATGAGATGAAGCTAATACTTCTTATAAAACGACTTTAAGAACGGTGTTACCTGGTTAAAGATAGGTTTTGTAAACTCAACAAACAAATCCTGCTGCCCGGGAGGAAGCATAGGCTTCCTGTTGCAAAGTGCCAGTTGTTCTTTATTGAGCGCGCGGTCGTCGCCATTAAATGAGCCCCATTCGGTAAACCAAACGTATTGCCCGGAAAATTTCCGCTGCGAAACTACCGAATTCGATGGAAAATCGATAATGCTTACATCAAGCGTGCCGTTTGAAATCAGTTCCCTGTGATAGGTTGTAAGCTTTGCTTTTACGGTGTTGTAAACAATTTTCTTGGTTCCGTCGGGCATGGTAACTGAACCTACATTTACGCTGTCGCGCGAAAACTCTTTTACCGTTTCCTTATCATATACCTGTCCGATTGTAAATTCATCAAAGTTCATGCGCAATACCTGGTCGGGATACTTGATACCTGCATTTTGGGCCGATTGAGGCGAATAATACTCCACGAACTCATTTGGTCTGTTACTCAGTAAATTTTCGATAATCTGGTTCAGGAAAAAGTCGGAAGTCAACTGGTACTTGCGTGGAACCCGTATTTGTTCAACTATTACCTTCAATGTTGCATTGTATTTTGCATTAACAAGCCGATCCTGCACATCCTTGTATCCAGGCGAAAAACGATCGGTTTGCCGGTAATTGAAATAGGCATCTTTCCACGAAAGCCTGGTATTTACACGTTCATTATTCAAACCTGCATCGTATTGTTCATCAGCAGCTGACTTATTCGCCTCATTCAACTCATTGGTATAATAATTCGCATTCGGAAAGATCTGCAGGGCGGCAGGACAACGGCTTATTTCGTCAGATAAATGATTCATTTTTTCGTAATAACCGGCTATTTCTGTATACTTAAATGGACTATTGCTGATTGCAACATTATCAATTCTTCCCTGGAAATACGTGAGCGACATTGGATAACTTTCCTTAACTGCTTCAAGGGCTTTTTTCGAATCAGGATTGCTTCTCAACCGGTTTACAGCCTGTAAGGTGGCAGAATAATAATCGCCCTGTTCGAGGGCTTTTTTACCTGTTTTGCACGAAATCAGTAACATACAGATAATAAATGAACTTAAAATGATTCGTTTCATGTTTTGAATTTAAATTGACCGGTGATTACTTTTAAGCGAAGATAAGGAAACAAAACTTTGGTTTTGAATGAAGTGTATTAATGATGACAAACAATTTATTTGATTATGTTTATTTTCGTTAAAATTAAAAAAGAGGAATACAGAAGTCAGAATACAGAATGACCTGATTTCATTTACATGGGTGCTTTCCTGATCTTCTCAATCTCAGTCTTTGCAGCAGTGCTTATACCTTTATCAACAACCTTGTCAATCAGGTTTTTGAATTCGTCCTGCGTTTTCAGGTAATCCGCTACTGCCAAATCCTTAGATGCGGGATTATTCGCCTCCGGCAAATGAGATCGTTTCGCTAAGTCGTAAATCCCGCTGACCAGATACACCAAGGCTGATAATAAATGCTATTAAATCCATCAGATACAAAATTCACTCAGTTAGGATATTCTTTCCTGCTTATCCTTTCGAATTCAAAATTGAGTCTGCAATAACATTCAGTTAACACATTCTCTCAAAACACTTTAGATTATCATATGTTAAAGATTAAATATTTACTAAATCAAAGCACTATGAAAAGAAAAATCTACATTTTAGTCATTCTACTGTCTGTCGTTCTAGCCGCGAACAGCCAGTTTGTAACAAAACCCCTGAATTATCCGATTTCAGGAGATCAATATTTACCCATTTGGATTTCACCCGTGGATATAGATCATGTCTGGGTAGGAACAATGCACTTTACAAGTACTTGGGATTATGATACATACACTTATGCCGTTCATTCCAATGATGGTGGCGAAACATGGATTTTCGATTCCATTCCTGTACCTGGCCAGCCGGTTATCTCCAATGTTTGTGCGCTGGATGAAAATACCTGTTATTACGCTTTTACTGACCTTGCAGCGGGCAATGGATCCATCTGGAAAACAAGCGATGGGGGTGCTGCCTGGATACAAAAGACAACGACACAGTTTCAGGGTGGTTACCTGGATTTTTATCATGCTTTCAATGCAAACGAAGGAGTAGCAGTAGGCGATCCCAACGGGGGGTATTTTGAGATATACAGAACTACTGATGCGGGAGATACGTGGATCCGGATCGCACAAGGTGACATACCATCAAATGATCCGGATGAATATGCAATTACAGATGCCTTTTCTACTTATGGGGATATTATCTGGTTTTCCACTAATAAGAGTCATTGTTATAAATCGATTGATCAAGGCCAGCATTGGACTGTATCAACCGTACCAACCGTCATGAATTATGATTTTACCAGCGTTGCATTTGCAAACCCTATGGATGGAATCTTTTTTGGCCTGGGTTACAGTTCACAATTCTATCGTACTTCAGATGGGGGTTCCACATGGGCCATCGATTCCCTTCCCAACGGAGATGTTGTGTGGAATGCAGATGGGGTTAATGGACTTGACGGTGGGCTGGTAATTTCATCCTGGGATTCAATAACTGGCTTTGTAAAAGTTTATTTCACTCCGGACTTTTTCTCTACTCTTATCGTTCTAGATTCCAACCTGAATGCCAATGCAAACGGGATTAGATTCAGTGATCCTCAAACCGGATGGCTTGCCGGAAACTCAAATATCCTGAAATATAATGGGATTCTTACCTCTGTTTATGAGGCTGCCAATAGTCCGGAGAGGCTATCCATTATGCCGAACCCTTCTTCATATGAAGCATTAATTAAAATTCCGGCTTCGCTTGATTCAAAGTCACTTCAGCTCCTGGTTATTAACATGAGCGGGAAGCAAGAGGAAGTACTTAACATTCCCGGTTCAACCGGGTGGACAAAACTAAATGCATCCAACTATCCCAATGGAGTTTATTTAATTGAGATTTTATCAGGGAATCGAATTGTAGCGCAGGAGCGCTGGGTTGTTAATCATTGATATAACTTTTATAGTGCC
>JBBQUX010000119.1:0-9955 GCA_038212135.1 Bacteroidales bacterium
GACATTTATGCTATGGGTGCCAGGCCTTTGTTTGCGCTCAATATTGTTGCATTCCCGGTACAGCGGCTTCCGCTTGAAGTGCTGGAGCAGATTTTGCTCGGTGCGGCTGATAAAGCAGCGGAAGCAGGAATAAGCATTGTCGGCGGGCATAGTATTGATGATACCGAACCGAAATTCGGCATGTGTGTTACCGGTTTGGTTCATCCTGAAAAAGCATGGAAAAATATCGGTGCCCAACCTGGCGATATACTTATTCTGACCAAACCTTTGGGAACCGGAATTATTTCAACTGCAGTTAAAAGTGGTCTGGCCGGAGCAGAAGCTGCCAACGAAGCCTGCAAATGGATGAAAACACTCAACGACAAAGCAGTGCTTGCTTTTTCAAAATTTCCGGTTAGCGCCTGCACAGATATTACTGGTTTCGGATTGGCCGGGCATTTGAGTGAAATGACCCGCGGAAGCAAGGTTGATGCTGAAATCAATTTCAATTCGCTGCCATTTATGGGCAATGTGAAAGAACTGGCCCTGGCTGGCGCTATTCCCGGTGGAACACACAAAAATCTTGCCTTTTACCGGCAGTGGATTCAATGGAATGCTTTGGTACCAGAAACCGAAAAACTGATGTTCTGCGATGCCCAGACTTCCGGTGGTTTGCTCGTTGCCATTCCTGTAAAGTTTAAAGACCATGTTTTGCAGGAACTGAAAATACATGGAATTGAAAATGCTGTTGTTATAGGCCGGATAACTGCAAAAGGTACAGGAATTATTCATGTTGTTTAATGATGTTGCCGTTTGATATGCCAGGTATTAAAAAGTCTTTTCTTCGGTTTTCGAAAGGTACATATAACTGGATTTCCGGTTTGCCACGTTTACTAAAGCGGGCTGCATTAGCTTTTCTCACATTTATCATACTATTTCTTCTAATCGACCTTATTTTTCCTGTTCATAACGACATCCGTTACTCAAAACTCATTCTTTCCACGGATAACAAGCTTCTGAACGCTGCCCTATCCTCCGACCAGCAGTGGCGGATGAAAGCAGAAATCAAGGAAGTAAATCCTTTGCTTCTTAAAACGTTGATTAACAAGGAGGATCGCTGGTTTCGTTTTCACCCCGGGGTAAATCCTATTGCTTTAACAAGAGCACTGTGGCAAAATATCAGCTCAGGCAAACGTGTTTCCGGTGCTTCAACCATTACCATGCAGGTAGTGAGGATGCTGAAACCCCGTAAACGGACCGTTGCGAATAAATTTTTGGAGTGTTTTAAAGCAATACAACTCGAAATGCATCTTTCGAAAAATGAAATACTCGGACTTTATATCAACCTATTGCCTTACGGCGGAAATATACAAGGGGTTAAAGCCGCTTCGTTCCTATATTTCGCGCAGCAACCGCAGGCATTGAGCTTAGCGCAGATTGTAACGCTGGCAATCATTCCTAACGATCCGAATCATTTCCGGCTTGGCATTCATAATCAAAGAATAGTAAAAGAACGTAATTTCTGGTTAAACAAACTGAGCAAACGAGGTATTTTTGATAAGCAGGCACTGGATGATGCTCTTGCCGAGCCACTCAATGCCAAACGCTACGATGCTCCGAAACAGGTTCCGCATCTGGCACGGCTTCTTACCCGCATGTACCCTGATAACCCGGTAATCAACACATTTATTAACCCCGGGATACAGGATTTTGTTGAAAATACGGTAAGCAACGAGGTAATTATGTACCGTGGAATGGGTGTTGGAAATGCCGCCGTGGTAATGATTGATAACCACACTCATGCAATAATTGCCTATGTGGGCTCGGCAGGATTTATGGAAAGCCAGTTCCAGGGACAGGTTGACGGAGCTTCCTCCCTTCGTTCACCGGGAAGTGCGCTCAAACCTTTCCTGTATGCCCTGGCCATGGATCGAGGGTTGATTACTCCTAAAACCATTTTGCAGGATATTCCTCAGAATTTTAACGGTTACCGCCCTTTGAATTACGACGAAACTTTCCGGGGCAGGCTTACCGCATCGCAGGCACTGGCACTTTCGCTCAATATCCCCGCAGTTGACCTGGCTAACAGGGTGGGAGTGGACCTTTTTAACGAAAAGCTTAGCCACGGCGGACTGAAATGGATTGGCGAACGTAAGAAGACGTTAGGTCTTTCAGTTATCCTTGGTGGATGCGGCGTTACACTTACTGAACTTACCCGCTTGTATTCCTGTCTGGCTGCAGGTGGTATCAATTACCCGGTTCGTTTTACACAGGCTGATGCAATGCAGGTTGCCGACACGCTATTCAGTCCGCAGGCCACCTGGATGATACACGAAATACTTACCGGCCTCAAACGACCCGATCTGCCAAATAACTTTGAGAATTCGGTAAACCTTCCCCATATTGCATGGAAAACGGGTACTTCCTATGGCCGCCGCGATGCCTGGAGTTTTGGGTACAACCCTGAGTATACCGTTGGCGTTTGGGTTGGCAACTTTAACGGTACCGGTGTTCCGGAACTTTCAGGTGCCGATTTCGCTACTCCCATTCTATTTAAAATATTCAATTACCTGTCTTTCAATCAGAAACCAAGCTGGTTTACACGCCCTACAGGTCTCGATTTCCGGCTGGTTTGCAGCGAAACAGGATTGCCGCCCGGCGAATCGTGTACCAACCTGGTGATGGACGATTATATTCCCGCTGTATCGCCCAACCGCAAGTGCGACCACCAGGTTCCGGTTTTTGTGGACGAAAATGCTGCTATTTCCTATTGTCGTTCCTGTTTGCCACAGGCAGGATACCGAACGGAACTTTATCCGAACCTAAGCCCCGGCTTGATAGCATTTTATGAAGAAGAGCAGATTCCGTATCGTAAAATTCCACCGCATAATCCATTGTGCAGCAGGGTGTATCACAACGACAGTCCTGTAATCACCTCGCTGACTGATGGCAAGGAGTACATACTGTACGCCAATGCAAAACAGCAGTTACAACTTGCCTTTACGGCTACTTCCGATGTAACTAAAGTGTACTGGTATATCAACGATAAGTTCTTTAAAGAAGCCACCCGCGGGCAGAAACTCTTTTTTACACCTACTGCCGGCATGATTAAAATTTCCTGCAGCGACGATAAAGGAAGAAATACGGATATTGTGGTGAAAGTGAGCTTTCTGTGATTGAGGATTGAGGATTGGCAATTTCGGATTTGCGATTTCAGATTCCGGATTTATTTTCCCGACTCCACAATCCACAATCGCAATCCGAAATCCAATATTTTTTCCTACCTTTACATATTCCTTTTTCAAAACTATGTGGCATTTTACCAAAAAGCAAACGTTACGTTTTATCATTCTTCTCCTGCTTATCGTTGCGGGGAAGGATGGTTTTGGTCAACATGAAGCTGATAATTGGTATTTTGGCAGTATGGCGGCACTTAATTTCGGTTCTGGCGCACCTGTTTCATTAACCAACAGTGCTATGACTGCAGTGAGAGGATGCACAACTGTATCCGATTCGGCCGGTAACCTCCTTTTTTATTCAAATGGAATCCAGGCTTGGAATAAGAACCATGTGGTAATGCAAAACGGCTTCGGACTGTTTGCTGATGAACTGGCTTCGCAGTCGGCATTAGGCTTGAAAGCGCCGGGGTTTGATAATTTATATTATCTTTTTACAATAGGAATAGGTGGATTGAATTCCGCACCTGAGGAAAGGGGTGCTTATTATTCTGTAATTGATATGTCGTTGGACGGCGGACTTGGAAGTGTTTTAAACTGGCAGAAAAATATCCCGCTACAGGGTGCTGATTCTGCTATGGAAGTTATAACAGCCATTGCCTGTGCTGACCAGGATGGATTTTGGATTTTTGTAAGAAGTTTTTCAGCTACCAATAAACTTCTGGCATACCTGGTCGATGCTTCCGGGGTTCACCAAACTCCGGTTGTTTCACCTTGTTTACGTAACCAGACATTCATTTCGCAGGCGGGAACAGTAAAAGCCTCGCCTGACGGAAGATATATGGTTTATGGTCCAAGTAGCTGGAGTCTGAGTGTGCCTGTTACTGAATTATACAAACTCAACAACTCAACAGGTGAGGTTACGCCTGTCGTGCTTTTTAATTCGGATGGGATAAACTGGGGAGCCGAATTTTCTGCCAATTCCGAATATTTATACATTTCAGGCGAAGAAACACAAAGCAGTACGTCAGTAATTAATCAATACGACATGAGTAAAACTGCGAGTGCCACAACTTTTCAAAATTCAAAAACCTTAATTAATGCACTTCAGGGGGCACCCAAATACTGGCAATGCCAAATGGCCCCGGATGGGAAAATCTATATTTCGCAATTTTCTTTTTCCCCGTCCTTTTCAAAATATCTTTCTGTGATCAAGGAACCGTCAAAAAAAGGTTCGCTCTGCAATTTTCAGGCTAACACAGTGGAACTGGTTAGCGGAACCTGCATGATGGGGCTACCAACCTTTGTGCAATCCTATTTTGTAAGGTTTACATGGACAGGCGAATGTAAAAACAGCGGAACCCAATTTACCTCAAACTTTAATCCTGTTCCCGACAGTATATATTGGAATTTTGGTGATCTGTCATCAGGAGTTCTCAATTTTAGCAAGGAATTTAATCCTGTCCATATATTTTCCGATTCGGGCAGTTTCAATGTTAAGGCTAAAGCATTTTATGCTAACGGGCATCAGGAAGAAGCGATGAGGATTGTTAAAATTTCAGCCCAACCGGATGTCTCTCTTGGACCTGACCGGTTTGTGTGTCCCAATACAATGGTGACAATAGATGCAGGATCCGGATTTACAAAGTATCAATGGAGCACAGGCCAGGTTACGCAAACTATTCAGGTTGCGGATACAGGAATGTTTTGGGTAGATGTTTTTAATAACAAAGCCTGCAGAGGATCCGACTCAATCCATATTGCTTGTTTTCCTGCACCTCAAGTTGATGAATCAGCCCTCGTAATTTCACCAACCACATGCGGTGGCAGCACAGGAGCAATTTCTGGCCTTTCAGTTACAGGAAATCCTCCGCTAAGCTACGAATGGAAAAACGGGGATAGTTTGTCAGTAAGCACTAATCTGGATTTGATCCAACTCCCTGTTGATAATTATACATTGTATGTTACGGATGGATACGGTTGTACCTGGCCTTCGCATAATTTCACAATAAATGATGTTGGTGACCTGTTGATTGATACTGTGTTGGTTCAGCCATCGCATTGTGGCAAAGCTGATGCGGAAATCAATATTGTGGCAATCACCGGATTGTCGGCTATGCTAAAATATTCGATTGATAACGGGCAAACGTATTCAAATAACCTGGGCAAATTTGCCAATCTGCCATCTGGAACTTATAAAATTAAAGTCATGGTGAGCGATACTACGCAACCCTGTCAGAAAGTATATGATTTTAATCCTGTTATTATCCTAAACATCCCGGGGCCAAAAGTTAGCCATGTTACAACTCATTTTGAAACAGGTTCCATGTCCGATGGAAGTATCGTTATCAATGCCACAGGAGCTGGTGATACGCTTATTTATTCAATAGGAACCGCGCCACAGATTAACAACGGTAACTTTAATAATCTACCTTCCGGGACCTATACGTGCAGCGTAACGGATGAAAACGGATGTGATACTACTTTTTTAGCCGTAGTAAATAATCTGATGGTAAACAGACTACAGGCGATAGCCGGCGATGGTTCAGCTTGCCTCGGTAATATAGCGGTGCTACCTTTGCTTGCAAATCAATTCAATAAAGTAAGCTCATTTCAGGTACGTTTGCACTATGACAAATCATTGGTTACCTGTCAGAATTACCTTAACGCAAATTCTTTACTTGCTGACAGTCTAAAGGTAGATTTATTTCCGGCAACGGCAGAATTAATTATAAAATGGACAGGAAATAAAACAGTGAATCTGGTTAATGGCTCAACACTTCTTGAATTAAGTTTTGCATCTGTTGTAAGTGGCCAAAGTCCCCTTAGCTGGGATATTTCTCCAGGTGTATGTGTGTTCCACGATAGTTTAGGAGGTATTCTCCCTTCGGAATTCTTCAAAGGAGAAGTAAGGGTATATAGTGTTCCTGAAGCCGATATTTCAGAACCTCTCTCTGCATGTGAAGGAGGCGAGGTAATACTGACATCCGACTATCATACAGGAACCGGTAATGGGGCAATTACCTACAAATGGTCCGGACCGGATGGTTTTTCAGGGACTACTCCCATCGTAAGTATTAATCCTTTGTCGCAAGCCACTGCCGGACTATACACTTTGATTCTTTCGGATACTAACCATTGTAAAAGCGAATATACCGCACAAGTGAATGTGCTGCCAACGCCCGTTTCCGAATTCCCAACCGCCAGCGATACCCTCTATTTCGACGAACGGCTTGAACTTATAGCAGGCGAAACCGCCAACCAATACCTTTGGAATACCGGCGACACCACCAACAGCATACTGGTAACCGCCGAAGGCTGGTACAAAGTAACCATTACCACCGCCGGAGGTTGCCAAACCATCGACTCGGTAATGATGCTCTACGCTTTTTCTCCGTTCACTATGCCCAATGCTTTTTCGCCCGATGGCGACGGATTCAATGAAGTGTTCCGACCGGTAACATTACCCGAAAAGATAAGTTCCTACAACATGTATATTTACGACCGTTGGGGACAGCAGGTTTTCTTCACCAATGATGTTACCCAAGGCTGGGATGGCAATATAAACGGAAGCCCGGCACAGATTGGTGGTTATGTTTACTATTTAAAATATGGCAATACCTCAGGTGCGGTAAGGGAAAAGAGGGGGATGGTGACGGTGGTGAGGTGAGATTTCGTATTTACGCTTTCGGATTTCGGATTTTCTTCCCAACTCCGCAATCCACAATCCGTAATCCGCAATCCGCAATCTGACATCTGACATCTGCAATCCGCAATCCGACATCCGACATCCTACATCCACAATCCACAATCCGCAATCCCCAATCCGCAATCCCCAATCCCACCATCCTTCATTCTTCACCGATTTTTTCCGGCAGGACAACTGAAAATGAGCAGATTTCACAGAATTATCTCAAATGGTATAAAGCATAGTGATATATTTGTTTCACGATAATCGGACTTATCTTCGAATAACGAATTATTAATCTGGATTAAATACTTATAAAACAATTAATTATGAAGTCAATCGTTTTCTTTGCAGTGTTAATTCTGGCACAGGTTTCATTACTGGCCCAGAAGACTTTTTTTCCGCCTTCAACTCCTGTTAAGGCTGTAACCGATACCATGCATGGTGTTCTGATTACCGACGAATACCGCTGGCTCGAAAACAAAGCCGACCCGGCAACCATTAACTGGACCCGGGCTCAGCATGATTATGGTATTGCCTATCTCGAAGCCAGTCAGAAAAAACATGATGGACTGCGCGAAGATATTGCCGCTTACATCGACCGCGATTACGAAAGCCCGTTGAATAAAGAGGGGAAGCGTGTGTTCCAGACGGTAAAGAAAAAAGGCGATAAGCAATCGAAGCTATACACCATTCTGAATGGGAAGAAAATCCTGATCTGGGATCCGGTAAAGCTGGATACTACCGGTAATACCTCAACTTCAGGAGTGGCGTATACCTATGATGGCGAAAGAGCCGCAATAAGTGTGCAGAAAAGCGGTGCTGAAATTACTACTACTTATATAATTGAAACACGTTCGGGAAAAATATTGCATCCCGCGCTGGAGAATACATTCGGATTTCAATGGACTAAGGATCAGGAACATGCATACATAACAGTTCGAAGTAAGGAGGACATTGACAAACAATTGCCATTGAAAACCTATTGGATAAAAATCGGTGATACCCAGGACAAAGCGCAGGTTGTGGGTACAACCACAGATGCCAAAAACAGCTTCTATACATATGACAACCGTTACAGCGATGTGAGTTTCTCGGGGGAAGGCGATTTCTACTCCAACAATTGCTATATGCGTAAAACCGGAACTTTCGAAAAAGGCCAGTTGATTTACGAAAGCAAAAAATCAAATTGTTACCCTGAAGCTATAGGGGATAAATTATACATTTTCACCAATGATAACGCTCCGAATTACCGTCTGCTGGTAGCAGAAAAGAAAAATCCGGAATATAAAAACTGGAAAGAAATTATCCCGGAAGGAAAAACAGTTCTTCAAAGTTACGCCGTAACAAAGAAGAATATTATTATTCAGGATAAAATCGACATCCAGAGCAGGCTGACATTATTCGACCTGAACGGAAAACGTATTAAACAAATTGAACTGCCCGAAACCGGTAACGTTTCCGGAATGGGATACGACAGGGAGGAAGACTCGGTGTATGTGTATCTCAGCACGTTTACTTCCGAAACAAAAGTTTTCGTAGCATCGCCTTCCAACTTCAAATGGCGGCTGTATTACCAGCGCGAATCATCCATCGATATGAGCAAAATTGTCGGAGAAGTAAAATTTTTTACCTCGAAGGACAATACACGGGTGCCGGTTATTGTGGTTCATCGCAAGGATATTAAACTCGATGGCAATAATCCGGTTTTGTTGGAAGCTTACGGTGGATTTAACGCCGGAATTCAACCGGGGTATTATGGATTTTATGCTTCCTTCCTCAACCGAGGTGGCATTGTGGTTGAAGCCGGTATCCGCGGTGGCGACGAGTACGGCGAAAAATGGCACGAGGATGGCATGTTAGCCAACAAGCAAAACTGTTTCGACGATTTTAACAGTTGCGCCGAATGGCTTATCAACGAAAAATACACAAATCCTTCAAAAATTGTTGCCATGGGCGGCAGTAACGGTGGATTGCTGATGGGTGCCGTCGCAACACAACGTCCTGATCTGTATAAAGGTATCATTTGTATGGTTCCTTTGCTTGATATGCTCCGGTACGAAAAATTCCTGATAGCCCGCTACTGGATACCGGAGTATGGCACTGCCGAAAACGAAGCTGATTTCCGTTGGTTGTTACAATACTCGCCCTATCAGAATATCCGTAAAGGTATAAATGTACCCACCATGCTGGTAACTGCCGGCGAAAACGACAGCCGCGTAGATCCGATTCATGCCAAGAAATTTGTTGCAGCTCTACAGAATAACCCAGGCCAGATCAATCCGGTTATCCTGCATATGGATTATAACAGCGGCCATGGAAGCGGGCAGGCAACTTCGCAACGAATTGATAACTGGGTGTTTATCTATGAATTTTTGATGAACCAGTTGGGAATGTAAATTCCTTTTTATAAAGCATAGAATCATAAATTGCTGATGCATAAAATCGAAAAAATATCAATCTGGCTGATAGTATTAACCATATTATCAGCCAGTTGTGTTACAAAGAACAGTAAACCTGAAAAAGCTGGATTAAACAGGCTCGACTGGTTTATCGGAAGCTGGACAGGTGAAACCAGCGAAAGTATTTTTACCGAAACCTGGGTAAAAGTGAACGATACACTTTTTACCGGCCAGAGCTATTTCATTAAAGGCAACGATACGCTTGGCAGCGAAACAATATCGCTGCAGCAACAGGACACTTCAGTATTTTATGTACCTTTGGTTGAAGGGCAGAATGATAATAAACCCATATCCTTCAAACTTACTTATTCGGATGGCACAAATGCTGTTTTTGAAAATCCGGAGCATGATTTCCCGCAAAAGATAGCTTATCAGCTTAAAGAAAACGATTCGCTTATTGCAACAATTTCGGGAAATAACAACGGTAAAATCAGAAGTATCAGGTTTCCGATGAGCCACACGAAAAGTAACCATGTGAAAAAAGCAATAAAGTGAAACTTAAATTTCTCGAAAATATAAACGAGTATGAGGAACATGCCATTCGCCTGAATGATTTTGACAAATCACAGGCAGGCTTATTTCTTCAAATCCTGTCAGGACTAGTCAATACGAAAATTAATACTATTGAACTATCTGATTATGAATTTATT
>JBBQUX010000120.1:0-9881 GCA_038212135.1 Bacteroidales bacterium
AAGGATATTTACCGTGCATCTCGCTAACAAAATATTTGCGGAAAGGAATCAGGAATAAAATTCCAAGGAATCCACCAAGTAACGACGACATAAATATCTGGTAAAACTGAACTTGTAGGTTTAGAATATACAAGGCCGGAAGTGTAAAAATAGCCCCTGCAACAATAACACCCGAACTGGATCCTATAGACTGAATAATCACATTTTCGCCCAATGCACCTTTGCGCTTAAAAACAGTGGAAAGCCCAACTGCAATAATTGCGATAGGAATTGCAGCTTCGAAAACCTGTCCGATTTTAAGTCCCAGGTAAGCAGCGGCAGCCGAAAAAACGGCAGCCATAATTATACCCCAAATCACACTCCAGGTGGTTACTTCGGGATACACTTTGTGCGGCGACATGATGGGTTCGTAGGTTTCGCCTGGTTTCAGTTCGGTGTAGGCGTTTTCGGGAAGGCCTTTGATGGGGCCGTGTTCGTTACTTTCCATAGTGTTGTTATTTTTTTAGGTAGCCAAATTTAGAAAAAATATTGTTGGTTTTAAGTCTGCATCAACTAATTCATTATAAAGACGTTCGGTGAACCATTACGGAAATAAAATTTGCTGCCGTCACACAAAATAATAGTTTTTTAAAGTTTCTGCAATTCGATAAATGTATTCTGCGTTTTTACAATCTCTGCAAAAAACTGTCTTATTCTATTATATTCTTCCTGTGCGTAACTAAATCCTATGATTTGAATTGCTGAATGCACCTTTATTCCCCTTTCATCAGCTGATGCCACAACTGAAAAATCAAAAACAAGATCCGTATTCGTATCCTTATATGTATATGATTCCGGCAGGTTCACGATCTTGTATCCATCAGGAATCTGTATTGTTACATCAGTATTCTTAATAGTTGGCGCCAGGAAATCAATTCGGAAATCACGTTTAATTGCATCAAAAGGATTTTCCACATACATGTCGAAAGGCATAGCTTGCAGGAAATAATTATCTGTTGAATTGTAATCGATTGCTTTAACTGCAAAGCTGAAATTCTCAACAAATGGATTATCTGTTTCTGCCAAACCGGTATATTGCGGAGTGGAAATAATGTACTCCTGGTAATCACTTTTACGTATTTTTATATATTCATCCTCGCCTTCTTCCATTAACAGATACCTTAACCTGTTTGCTGAAAGGCTGAAAGAGCTTTTTTCAACATTTACAGTAACCTGGTTTTCAGGGGTCCAGGAATAGAAAATCTTAGTCTGGGTTTCGGTTCTTTCGTTCCGCAATAACGGAATCCATTCGTTGTGATTGTGATCTGAAATGAGGAAACCATCACCATTTAGGCATTTTGATGAAAGTGTATTGAAAGCAATTTGACGGTTAGAAGCATCCAGTATATAATATGTGCTATCAGTGAAAATTGCAGCCACCAGGTAGCTGATACCATTATTGCCAGGATCTGTTTTTGATGATGGCGCTTCCTCATTGGTTGGCAATAATAAGGGATGGCAGTCAAAACCGGCTTCACGCAAAGCGGTAATCAATAAAAGATTGATTTCTCCGGTACTGCCCGATTTTTCGGTAAGGGTTTTCTGTAGGTTGGAGGCATAAATATTTCTATATCCATTGGATTTAACATTTTGCCTGATATACTCGTATACTTTCCGAAGGCTGTCTTCAAAATCAGAACTGTTTGCAAGAACCTCTTTCAAAGGGTCACGCAGGAATCTACCTTTATTAATCACTTTACCCAAAAATGGATTTATAAGCAGATTGTCCCTTATTTCATTCCAGGTAACAGGTTTTATAGCATTGCCCCATATTGAATTTTCGTTATATGCATTGAAAACGAGTTCAATTTTCGACAACTGATTCTGCGGCCGTAAAATAAACGATTCGCTTAAATGATATGACGGCGCATTCTCAACAACAAAGCGGTTAATTATATTACCCCCTTTGATATCAACGCTTTGAGACGTGTTTTTAATAGTATTAACTGTAAAAGGTAAAAAGTCAGTATAGTGATAAATATAGGTAGCCTTTTTTTGGATTTTTGAAATGTATTCGCTCCAGCAACAGGGAATTTCAGATTGAAAATACCAGGGTTGAATTGGCATCAGGTTTTCATCCTGTCGCTTGTAAAAAATATCTACAACTGATCCCACTTTTACGTTTGGAAGCGAAACAGAATATTTTGAAGTGCTTTTATCTATTTTAGTAATCAGAATATCAGAAAGCTTTAATTTTTCCACTACAATTTCACCGTCTATCAGATTGTAAACATAGGCATTAAACATCGATATTTCAGTATATCTGACCAGATACTCCATTTCAAAATTTCCATAAAAAAGACCTTCATTAGTTAATATTTTTATCCTTTTGTTTATTCGGCTGACATGATATGGTGCCGTCGCCTCGTTTATAAGCTCACATCTTTCGGCTAGTATCATTGCCGGTGCGCCAGGCTCGAAAGGGCAGTCTTTCAAAAGCAGTTCTTCTGTGGTAACATCACCAAATGCATAATGGCTGAATTGTCCGTAGGAAAAGAAAAATAAACCGCAAACCAGGAAGAAAATAAAGGATGTTTTCATAGCAGAAAAATAAAGGCAATATTACAAAAACCGAACAATTCATTATGATATTAATGGGCAAATATTATTCAGATCCGAAAAGACCAGCTATCAGTAAAAAAAGTACACAGAGTAAAACAATGCCTAAAATTTCCAGCACCAAAAAGACTATTCCAAGAAGAGACTTTTTGACTATCCACCACTTTTTCCGGCCATTAAAAAGTAGTAGAAATGTCCAAAAAACTAAAACAAGCTGTAGTAGTTGTAAGATTCCCGAATGTAATTCCCTGTTTATCAATCCAAAATACAGGAAAGGAAGCAGTATGATTGCAATTATCAATGCCTGTCCCCGCATGAATGCGTTGATAACAAGGTGCTCGAAATATGTATATCCAACTTTGCGGAGAGCCAACCTTGAAGCACCGGCAAAAAAAGGCAGGGAAACAATTTGTAGCAAGGCAAAATGCGAATCAATAAAACTACGGATGCTTTGGGCAAGCGGAGTACTATCGGGCCCGTAATTCAGGTTCAGATTATACTGAAACCCGAATGTTCTCATGCTGATTGCATCTCTTGTTTCTTCTATCATACCAATATTAAGATAATGATGCAGCAGAGCATAAATAGTTGCAAGCAGAACAACCAGCGAGAAAGGCTTAAAGTGTTTCACCCGTTTGCCTTCAAGGTACTCGCGTATGGTATGACCCGGTCTGGTGAAAAGCTCCACTACAGTGTAAAATATTCCATTATCAAAATGAAACACCCCGTGCTGAAGATCATGCCATATGGAATGAAAGTCAAGTCGTTTGGTTTTGGCTGATTGTCCGCAGTTATAGCAAAAATTACCAAAAAAGTTGGTGTTGCAATTTTTACAATTTATCTCCATCAGAACTACTATTGAAAATGAATTGATTAACTTGATAAACTTCTACAAATATACATATCGGTTTGAAAAATGACACTAAGAAAACCACTTTATTCTTTTATTATCTGCCGGTGCCTGTGCTGGAAAATAATTAAGTTCATTACGTCTTTTCCCCTAATTTTCCGTCATACTATCAAACGAATATTCTGCCAAGTATGGAAAAGCCTGAAAGGAAACCTACCCTACCGGAAATTATCAGTCAACTGAAGCTCCTGATTGATAACCTGCAGGACAAATTCGTTCATCACGCTTATTTCCGGCTTGGCAACAAGGCCGATGCCGAAGAAAAATCTTTTGCCGACAAATACAAAGCAAACTATGCTATCAGTGAAAATGGTGATGAAACTATTCTCACCGTAAAAGCTAAAGCACTCGGCGATTTTAAAAACACATTTAGTCTTAACCACTCCATTCCTGAATCGGATAACCGCAGGGTGTATAGCTTCGATAAACAAAGCGGCAGGTTAAAATCACTCGAAGTGTATGTGAACGAAAACAAACGTGAGGTGCTGGTTCTGAAAACCAACAATATTGTTTATGACGAATCAATTGCTGCTGAAACATTCAATATTACCTTACCTGAAAACACCAAATGGGTTGAACTGAAGGAAATACAACCCAAAGCAGGAAATACAACATCAGCTTCCACAGCAGAAGAAGCAGCAAAAATGTGGTGGAATGCCTTATCGGAAAAGGATTGGGCAACCGTTTACAACCTGGATCCATCCTTTGAGCACTCATCGAACCTGAATGAAATGAAAGCGGAATATGGCGGACTGCAAATCATTTCAACCGGAAGTTCTTTTAAATCAGGACAGTATGCGGGTGTTTTTGTTCCTTACGAGGTAAATTTAAAATCGGGAGAGGTTCAAAAGTATAATCTTGCCTTACGTAATGATAATGCGCAAAAAGCCTGGGTTATTGATGGCGGATATTAATGCTGAAAATCATTTTTTTAAAACCATCAACCGGGATAATCTGGTTGGTGGTTTTTTATTTTTCTGAATTATTGCTACGGATTTGTAATTGAGCGATGCGGATGCAGGCTGATGCGGATTCAGGACGATGCGGATTTTAAATCCGCATCCGGGGAGTTCCGGATTTGAAATCCGGATATGTTGATTTCAAAAAAATATTCTTCTGCTTTTCTATCCACTGCCTACTCGACTTTATAATCCGAGCCATTCATTAATCCAATATTGGTTATTGTATTCATTCAACTACAAATATATCCAATAAGCATTTGTTTCCGGCATAATCTGAGGTACTACTATAAACATAATCTTCAGCCCGAAATAGTAATCCTTCTTTTACCGGATTTTGATGTATATGATTGATCTTCTGAGCTATCACTGCATTGCTCCTGAGTTTAACCGGTTGATTAGCTGATATCCGGAACCGGAAGCTTTGCCTGAAATTGTTTTTGAAAAACAGCTAGGCAGGTAGGTATTGAAACAAATTGTACCGGCACACATCAGAAAATAAGATGCGAGCCAAGGGGAATATTTAACTTCTACAAGCACGATGCAAGCACACACAAGCCAAGGGCTCACTATTTCCGAAAACCACTCATAGGCTTTAAACTAAGGAACCATAACAACCCGAAACCCTATATCGTTACCAGATGAGGCCGGGCTGCCATAGTTGCGAAAAGCAGAATGGCAATATTTAGCCTCGTTGCTCCAGCCTCCGCCACGAAGCACATGCGCCGAACCAGTTGGTGGGCCGGTTGGATTGTTTTGTGCTGTTGTTGGATAAATACCATACCAATCGCTACACCATTCCCAAACATTGCCATGCATACCGTACAAGCCAGATGCATTGGCAGCATATGCGCTTACAGTTTGGGTTGTGCCGGTATATGTTGTAACGGTGTTGGTGCAAGTGCTGTATGGGTAGGCCCAATTGTAATTGGCTTGCACATTGGTCAGGCAATTACCCGTGCTAAAAGGCATAGTGGTATTGCTCCTGCATGCATATTCCCACTGAGCTTCGGTTGTTAATGTGCCGCCTGCATAAGTAGCAAATTCAGTTGCTCCATACCAGGTTACATGTATTACAGGGTGATTTTCGAAATTTGCAACAGGTAACCATTTCCCGTTTGTGTAATGCAAACCCCAGTCGAAACTACCGCTACTTTCATAAATTAAGACTTCTGATGGGAATTGACCTGCTGCATATAACCCATTGTTGCCTATGCTTTTGGCATTCAGGAACTTAGCATACTGGGCATTGGATATCTCATACGTGCTCATTTTAAAAGCACTTAGTGTTACCTGATGCCCGGTTTCATCAGCGTTTCGATCTGCTTCGGTGGCAGGGCTACCCATAGTAAAAGTACCTGCCGGGATGTCTATCAATTCAAGACTGGCAGGGTTGGCGGGATTGATTACATTTATTTTTACCATTTTACTCACAGTATTGTACGATACTGCATCTGTCGGTGTAAAGTCTGCTTTCAAATCCTGATTCAGGCCTTCATTCAATAGTGTACCAACAGGAGGGGTGTAAACAAATGTGCCAGGTATATCGGCAGTGGCATTCAATTGTGAACTGCTGAGCGGGGTGCCTAAAGTAATGTCAGCCTATTCCGTCCAGGTGATTACAGGATCCTTTTTAACAGTCTCCTCTTCTTTACAACTGTTTGTAAATGCTAATAATACACCCATTATTAGTAGAGGGTAGTTAAAAAATCAGATTTCCTTTTTCATAAGGCGGTTTATATAAAGTGATTATTGCGTTGATTCTTAAATAAAGGGAAACTGTGTGCTCCTTGTTTTATGAAATTAAATTCAAACGTACAACATATTATTGAATTATCTACTCCATTCAATTGCGTCATATTTTCTGATGCATGCGGCATATATTCCTGTCATGCTTTAAATATTTTGTTTTGTTCCTTCCTTTATTGCATCTGAATACTAGTTCTGGTGTATTTTTTGATTTTCGTTTTTCAGGGATTGAAGGCATTATTCCTCGGCGAGCCCTCAAAAACTTTTAGTCAAAATACTGCTTCAATACACTCAGGCGGTATAACTTACCTAACCACCATCACCTTCCCCTTTGCCACAAACTTCCTTTTGGGTTCCTTGAAGCAAAAATTCTGTAATTGTAAGTATATATCAACGCTGATGCTAAAAGGATTTTGTTCTGACGTATTGAACATTTAACTTATTTATATTCAATTGATTACTGCGCTTTTGGGTTTATACTTACACATAATTATAGACCTTTTTTCAACAAGAATTTTTTATCGGTACAGCAATGCACTCTTTCAATGTTTTTAATGAATTCCTAAAATCAATTTAATATTCCCTTATATTATTTTTTAATCCATTTGCCGCTTTCAACTACTCTATTATCCTTAAAAAGCTGGTAGAAGTAAATACCTGACGGAAGGTAGCTGGCAGCTATTTTGTTTCTGCCGGTTTCAATATCTGCTTCAATAACAGCCTTACCTGCTGTATTGTATATCAGTAATTTAGACTGAGATAGTTCGATTGAAAACTCAAAATCAGTACCTGGATTTGAAATAAAGATTATGTGATGTTCAACCTGTTTTGGCTTATTTATTCCTTCAAAAAACGAACCATCCGGATTTATTTTCATGATAATAACATCATAATCCTGGTGGGTTTTGTGGTGCCAGTCCCAGTAATTTCCAATCCACAGGCAGCCGCCATCGCTGGTCGCTAAAGGTTGGCCCGCGTGGATCCAGCCCATTCCTTTATATCGTTTCATCCAGTTGATGCTGCTATTGATATTCGTACTGTACAGGAGCATTTGGTTATCAATTTGTGAAAATTCGGAAACAGCATAATTCGGCTCATGTGATATTGTGGAATAAATACTCTCCAGAGTGATGAAATCCATCCCTTTGACATAATTATTTGTATCATCTGAGCCGAAATAAAATACCTTGTCCCAGATTCCTGCATTGAAAACACCCCAGGCAGCTTTATAATTTCCATCAAATGTATTGCCTGAAACTAAATAAGTTAATCCATCAATGCTTTTGGGGTTAAACAACCTAACCATAGTGTTTGGGTAAACAGATGATGGAACATTGTACAAATCTTCTACATAATTCAGATTAGTATCAACTTTTACTATTCTTTTGTAATTAAGAATGTTATAAGCTTCGTTTTCGATCACTTCTATTATACTTGAATAGGGCAACATTTCATTTGATGTCTGCTGTCTAATCAAGACTCCATCTAAAGTCCTTTCCATGCAAAACCAATAATTACTGCTAAAGTCCTTTGTAGTAAAAATTCCAGATAATAGAAGATGATCATTCGAATTAACCAGTAAACTGCCGCAGGTAATAAAATTTAGTGAATCATTTATTGTGAAATCGGATATTAGTTGAAGATCAAAATTATACCTCACGACCCTGCAAGACACAGATCTTTCAAGATCGGCAGCCAAATAATTAATCCCTTGGATTATAAATTCATTTCCATGCGGAATAATCTGTGTAATTATAAACTTAAGGCTATCGTTATCATAAAACACCAGACTGTCGAGTATATCCCCTTCCTGATTAGTTTTGAGTATAATATCACGGTGAGTCCTGCGCCCGAGATCGCCATCCCATTCTCCGGCGACCATGTATATAAGATAGCCTCCATCAGGGGTATTTATTGAAGTATAAGCATATTCATCTTCAATGGAATTGAAGTGTTTTGTAAAAGATTGGGCATGCGAATGAAGCTCAATTGTTATTAAAAGGGAAATGACGAGAAAAGTGGTTTTCATTATTGAGGTTTTAAAAAACTACCCTAAAGTTCAGCCTATCTTATTAATAATTTTAAATGAAATTTATTAGATAAAAATAGGCTGAACTTTTGGGCTTCGGGGCATATAGGGAATTCCTAGTTATAAGATATATTGTTGAATTTATGCTATTCTTAAAGACATTAAAGATCAGCTTCCAGGACCAACATAAATAAATTTAATTCGTGGGAGTATTGACCCATGAAAATAGTGGGCATGATAGGGTCCGAATCCTTCGATGCTTTCCGGATAAGGCCACATTTGATAAGTATTTGTATAATCGGTTATATATTCAGAAACATAAATATTATCATACCCATAAGGAGTATTCCAATAATCAAGTACACCTTTATAGTTAGTCAAATACATATTTAATTGTGAATAATTTAAGTTTGGCAAATAGATTTCTGAAAACCAATATATTTCGTTACCCCATGGGAAATCTGTGTATGATCCCCACGCTAAAGGCCATACGTTCTCTATTATATAATCGACTGATGAATAAGGTAGTGAGGATTTCCTCGCATTCAATTTCTTGTCTATTTCACGTCCCGCCCATGTCGAGTTTCCTGGCATGGGTATTGGTAAGTAGCTTTCATTCGGGCCAAATGGTACAGGATTTTGGTATGGTGGCAAGACCCATGGATAATGCGGATTACTTTTTAATATAACAGGAGAATTGGCTGTCCTTTTTGCTATACTATAGATAACCTGAAAGTTGGTAGAACTATTGTCCAGACTCTCCAATTGTATCATAGACAGATAGAATGTTGAGTCCGGATTTTGGTTAATTGCCAATACTTTATCGGACAAGTTTAAATATGCTGTGGTAATATCAGTTCCACTCAACAATGGTTCACCTGAAGTATTGAAACCAATTATTTGAACTTGATAATGAAGTGTATCCTTATTAAATTCATTTAATTAGGAATCATATAAGTTAGCAAATTCATTATTAAGCGTTGTTTCAAGAAGCCATCTTGCCATCGCTACAGGCTCATCTTCAAAATCTTCAATTCTTTTAGTATTAGAATTTTTCCGAAGCAAATCTTTAATTTCCATAAGATTATTTATTACACTCTTTTTTTGCTTTGGTTCCATGTTAGGAGTAAATAAATTAGCTCCTTTTAATAAAGCCTCCATGTCAGAATTCAAATGTTTATTAGAAGGATCTGAATCATCTTTTTTACAGCTGATTATGAGAACTTACTATCATTATTGTAGTTATTTAACGATATAGATATACTCGTTTTCATTTTTAATTATATTTAATTAATGCTTAAGTTTTCCCAATTTGTAATATTTCCACTTACGCCAGTCAATCAGCCTATGCCACTGTATATGCGAACCTTACGCGGCTAATTCTCATACCCGATGAGCGATTAACCGATAAATAGCTTAATTTTGCAGTGCCTCTCTGTGGTTTTGGTTCGTACTTGGTTAATTTAGCGATTGGTTTGTAAAGCCTCACAGGGAGGCTTTCTTTTTTTTAGTGTGAAACAGATGGGGTTGGCAGCCCCCCGTTCTAATTTTTATTTCATTTATTCAATAGCAACCATAATGGGTTGTTTTATTATGATTATTCTGAGTTTCACTTTAAGTGATACTTTACGTTAAA
>JBBQUX010000121.1:0-9546 GCA_038212135.1 Bacteroidales bacterium
GTGTTCCTTCGCTTTGCTCGGAATGACGGTGTTCCTTCGCTTTGCTCGGAATGACGGTGTTCCTTCGCTTTGCTCGGAATGACGGTGTTCCTTCGCTTTGCTCGGAATGACGGTGAAAAGTGAATAGCGATGCGCTGTAGCCGAAGCGTGAAAAGAGATATGCTGAGCGATGGTTGCTGAGCTATTGTCGAAGCAAGCCGAAGCGTGAATAGTGAAAATAATAAAACTAAATGGGGTTGGAGTTTTAGTTTTTACTAATGAAGAGTGGGTTGAGAATAAAACAGATTAAAAAAAAGAGAAGGTTTTTGAAGCCTTCTCTTTTTTTTAGTTTACTTCGGTTGTTTCCGCTGAACCGAATGTTTTATCCCCGTATTCGTCGGGTTTCTTGTCTTCGTTGTATTTTGAAGGGCATTTCAACAACAGGCTGCTTGCTAAAAAAGTGCCATTTTCCATTTTGCCGATTACAACTACCTGTTCTGATTTTTCAAAATCCTGAGGCTTGGCACCTTTGTAGGTAACCAGCTTTTCCTTGCCTTTTTGGTCGGTCATGTAAAATGTAAATTTGTTTGCGTCCACTTTAGTGTCGTACACAATCGGTTTCTCTTTCACCAGCTTACCGATAATGTGAAATTCCTTACCGGGATTATCAAGGGCTGCAGTAAAATCGGTGTAAGTACTTGTGTTGGCGAAAAGGCTGATAATAACTCCTATAGCAGCAACAACAAAGACGAGTATAAATATATGGGTCTTTTTCATGATTAGTTTTTATCGTTTTTAAGTTCCTTTTCCATTTTCGATACTCTCCTGTCGAGCCAGAAGAGATATCCGGCCAATCCGATCAATATAATCGAAAAAACCGCGATTACTACAAATATTTTCGTTTCTTCCATTTCAGTTTTTCATTTTAATTAAACAATGCAAAGGTAGTAATGTTTTGTATTGGGATTCAGGGATGGATTAATGTGCTAATGGGTTAATGGGTTAATGTGCTAATGGGTTAATGTGCTGATGTGCTAATGTGTTAATGGGTTAATGTGCTAATGTGCTAATGGGGTAATGTGCTGATGTGCTAATGGGTTAATGGGTTAATGGTTTAATTGTTTTGGCGTTTAGTGTTTAGTGTTTAGTTTTTAGTGTTTTGTTTGTGTTTTTATGAAGTACGAAGTTGCCTTTATGATGGTTTTTACAGTAAAAGATTAAAAATCTTCAAGCCTGCGGAATCTGAAATCCGCCCTTCGACTCGCTCAGGGCTCGGAGGAAATCCGAAATCCGCAACTGCTGTTCCTACATTCACTCTCAGCCTGCAGAGCCACTTTTATTCGGGATTATCAAGATATTGCCTGACATTTGCCATTTTTACTCTGATTCCTGTAAGCCAGAAACCAACTATAATCCAACCTGCAATGGCCGGGTAGAAAACCATACGCATTGTTACGTCCAGGTTGGTAACGGTCATCGGGCTGCCACCTTTGCCGGGATGTAATGATCCTTCTGCAAGCCGCGGCAGGATACCGATAAAAACAATCAGCATTACAAACGCAAATATATTATATACGGCTGAAATACGGGCCCTTTTGTTTTCCTCATCAATTGAACGGCGGAGAACAAGGTAAGCAAAATAAGCGAGTATGGTTAAAGCTGCGCCGTTCAACTGAGGGTCGTTGGTCCAGGGCGAACCCCAAGTAAAATTAGCCCAGATCATTCCTGTAACGATACCCAACATGCCGAAAAACAATCCAACATTAACTGACTGAATGGCGATAATATCATGTTTCAGGTCGAAGGTTGAAAGGTATCGCAGGCTCCTGACCAGTGATGTTCCGAACATAACCATCATGGAGAACCACATCACCACGTGGAAGAATAAATTACGGATGGACTGCCGGATGATTGGCAAATCAGGTACATCAATCAGGAAACCGGCTATGATGCTGTATAGTATTAATAAAACTCCAAGCAGTTTCCACCAGTTACTTTTCAAAAATCCGGTCATTTAGTATCACTTCTTAAGTTGTTTTCTAAAAATTTAAATGTCTGCAGGTAGAAGGCAATTATTTATTGATGATTAAATTCAATCGCGCCACAAATAAGGAAACAGCACATACGACATTGCTATTACTATGGCATTGAGCATAAATAACGCTGCCAGGTATTTCATATTGCCCGAAACTGTTCCCACGCTTAAGGCTGACGATGAAACTTTCATCAGCGTGAGCAATATGGGCATCACAACTGGGAAACTCAGTATAGCCATGAGCGCAAAATTATTATTGGTACGCGAGGCAATAGCCGAAATCATGGTAAGAGCTGATGCAAAACCGAAACTTCCGAGCAACAATGCACTTATAAACAACGGGTAATTTACTACGAAACCTCCCATGAGCGAAATAAACACTACGAGGCAAAGTAGCGAAAGTACGCCCATAAGCATAAAATTGTACAGTATTTTCGAAAGGATGATTGCCTGCGGACTCGCTATTGTGTAATAGTACAATTGCCGCGAAGTGCTTTCCTGCACAAAACTCTTTGAAACCGCGTTTACGGCTGCAAACAGCATAATAATCCAGAACAGGCTGTTCCAGGTAGCTGAATCAATGATCCTTGCGAAAGAAAGGTAACAGACAAATATGGTCGAAACCACATACAGCAATATTCCGTTAATGGCATACCGCTGCTTGAATTCGAGCTTAATATCTTTAAGTACCAGGTATTTAATCTCCCTCAGTAGCATTCGCATGGTTTCAGAGTGCAAAGATATAAAAAGTGCCATGTGTAGCGAAGGGAAGTTGAATTATAAATGTGATTTTGTTTGAAAAGGTGAGTTTTGGGGTTTGGAGTGGTTGAGATGTTGAGATGTTGAGATGTTGAGATGTTGAGTTAGTTGAGTTGTTAAGTTGTTGAGTTGTGGGTAACCGTGCCCTGAGCAAAGTCGAAGGGCGGGTAGCCGTGCTATGAGCGAGCCGAAGGGCAGGTTTCCAAAACTACTTATTTCTACTATTCTAATTTTCAACCGGTTTAATTGACTCACTTTTTAAACTTTGCATTTTGCATTTTACACTTTGTATTTTTAACTTTCCAATTTGCATTTACCACTTTCCACTTCCGACCTTATCCCTTAAAAGCATAAAGGGCCACCTTTCGCAAGGCAGCCCTTTATAAATTTAAAGAAAAACAGTGTTATTTAACAACAACTTTTTTCGTAGTTTGGTTTTCACCAACTTTTATGTTGAACAAATACATTCCGGTCGGAATGTTCGAAGTATTTATTTCGTAGGTATGGTAACCCGCTAACTGATAACCGTAGTTATTGCTCATAACCAGTTTGCCCATTACGTCGTAAACATTAATTTCGACTTTATCAGCTTTGGTAAGTGAAACCACTACATTAGCAAAATCCTGAGCCGGGTTTGGTGAAACCTCAACATATTTGGCCAGATCAACAGGCTTTGTACTAACAAAAGTAAAGAACGTAAGGTAATTGATAAAGGTGTCTGAGGGCTCATCAGCATCTGAACCTATTGCTGTTCCTGGTTCCGGATCGAGGTGGTAAATCATGTGAAGTTTGCCGTCGAAGGTTTTTGGAGCAAGTGATGGTGTTACACACTCATCATATGAATGTTCGATATCGTCAGTTAAGTCCATCTGATCCGTCCATGCGGTATCGCCTGCCATTTTAGATGTTGTATAAAGATGCCTGTATAGCTGTGCATTCGGATTGGCTGCCGAATTAACGAGGTCTTCGCGGCACGACGAGAAGGTAACAAAAATATTATCCAGATCATCAATGGTTATCTGGCCAAAGCCAGTGAGAGAATTTCCATATAAACCCATCGGGAATGCACCGCTTGGTACTTCAGGAAAATCAATTTCGCCGTTTTCATTATAATCAATCATGCCTCCGATAAGGTTACCGTTAGCTACAAGCCCGTCCCAATCAGCCATGGCTGTGGTGTCCAAAACAGGCATACCTTCAGTCCAGTAACAAAGTCCGTCAGTAACAGGATAATATGAATTACCCTCTGTACCGAAATCATCATCCGAATTACGCATACGTCCAAAAACAACATGTGCTTTTAACTCGCTGTCCAATGCAATAGCTACTGCACCGTCATTTGACCATGTAATAGGTGTAGGAGCAACGGTCCATATAGGAATGATCTGAACGGCAATTTTTTCCCAGGTAGTACCGTTATCAGGTGACTTCATAACCCATATACCACCCATAGCATCAGCAACTACGAAAGCGATGTTATCACCTTTTGGTTCTGCCCAATTGTAGCCATCGGCACCAAAACCGTTGAAACTTTTAGTGGTTCCTGCACCCAGCGAAGCTGCGTCAAGGCCAGGCAGAATTCTTGGTGCTTCCCAGGTTGCACCACCGTCCAACGACCTGTAATATAGCAATGCATACAACATACCACCTTGAGCATCAGCCGATGGAACGAGGATATGTAGGGTATTACCATTTGAAAGCAGGCGTGGCCAGGTAACATCAGCAGCACCGGCAGGGCCGGGGATAAGGGTGGTTGTCCATGCACCGGTTCCGCGAACCGGACGTTTTGACATCAAAAGGCCGGTACTTGCATTGTGAGCAACAACTACTTCGCCGTTTCCCAGCGGACGATAAGATGGCCAGCCGCAACGGGCATTTTCGATACGGGCTGTTGGTTCAGCTCCCCATGCGATGCCATTGAAATAATTGTAGCCTGTGCCGCGTTCGGGATACCCTGTCGGGGTGAGGCCCATTGTCCATACACCGGCAACAGTTCCGTCAGGATACACATAGCAACGATTGCCAACCGAGGCATTGGTTTGAGTATCATAAATAGTTCCGCCAATGAGAGTTTCTGTAACGCCAGGGGCAGTTTGCGCCGATTTGCTCAGGGGTGCGTAACCGGGCGTGTACTCCTTTTCGTTGGTTATGTTATCAACCGGGCGTGCTTTTTGCAGTTTCGCATCGCGATCCACATTTTTCGAGAAATTGTTGCTCATCTTCTGCGCAGAGGCTGATATGCCAATTGCTAAAGCAAGAACAAAGAGTAAAGTTGTCTTCATTTTTTTAGTGATTTTGTTAAACATTAATTGATTATGATTGATTTTAGATTGCTGATTAAACAGGTTTTTAAAACAATATCGCATTGCAAATATACTGGTTAATCAGGAAGGTTTGAAAAAAAATAAAAAATAAAAAAATCGAGGTTGATATTTTGAGAATACCAGCCCCGACTAAAATTAATGAGATACAAACTTACTTAGTTTACCAGAACTTTTTTGGTGGTCTGGCTTCCATCAGCCTGAATGTTGAAAATGTAGATTCCGGCAGGAAGTGAGGAAGTATTGATCTTATACGTATGGCTACCAGCGGATTGCTGTCCGAAGTTGTTATTCATAACCCTTTTTCCCATCACATCATAAACATTCACTTCAACTTTGCTAGCAGTATTGAGCTGAATCTGAACATTGGCGAACTCAGTTGCAGGGTTTGGTGAAACTGAAACTTCTTTCGAAATATCAACCGGTTTTGTGCTTACGAATGTTGGGAATGTAATATAATACATATAATTATCTCCCCACTCATCCAGGTCACCGGCTAAAGCAATTCCTGGTTCCGGGTCAACCTGAACAATAAAATGAAGTTTATCTCCGCCAAGAGCCATCGAAGCCCATACGCATTCGTCGTAGGAGTGTTCAATTGTTCCGGTCAGGTCGCGAGGTTCGCACCATTCCGGTTCGTACGTTAGTTTGGACGTAAGATATAAGTGGCGGTAAAGCTGCACGGTTGGATTGGCACCTGCGTTGATAAGGTCTTCGCGCAGACATGAATAGGATACGAAAATATTATTGTCCTTGTCAACTTCGATTTGTGGCATACTTGAGAGCCCTGAATACCTGTATTCGCCCCAAGGATAAAGATCTGCTCCTGCATCCGGGAATTCAATTTCTCCGCTGCCATTAATATCGATCATGCTGCCTACCCACATCCCATGATTTAAAAGGGTATCAGGATTATTAAGGTAAACAGTATCAATCTGAGGCATATCCTCATTCCAGTATACAACACCTTCGGACAAATAAGGATAATAGAACCAGGTAACTGCCGATGTAGAAGCATCCATCCCAGTCATCAGATAACGACATCCAACGAAATGAATCTTACCCTGGTTATCCAAAGCAATATCATATGTATCGTCAAAAGTAGCAACATCAGGATTCTCAGTACCAGTTAACGAAGGGAATTCATAAATTGTATTCTTTATCCAGGTAGCTCCGTTATCAAAGGATTTCATTGTCCATATACCACCAACAAAGTCTCCATAAACAAATGCAATGGTGTCACCTTTTGGTGTTGCCCATGAATAAGTATCACCGCCAAAACCATCAAAGCCAATGAACCCGGTTAAACCTGTTGTTGCATCCATTCCGGGAAGAATAACCGGTGTTGTCCAGGTAGCACCGTTATCAGAAGAACTTAAATAAACAATAGCGAAATTAAGTCCTTGATAAATGGCGTTGGTGTTGGAAATAACGTGAATTTTACCATTGCTGGCTATGGCACGTGCCCAGGTATAACCTGCAGTATTAGGGATGGTGGTGGTTGTCCATGCACCGGTACCGCGGGTAGCTCTTTTTGAAAAATTTAATCCGCCACCATGGGAAACTACCATTTCGCCATCACCTAGCGGCGCATACGAAGGCCATCCGGTACGAGCACTTGCTTCAATTTTTACAGTTGGTTCAGGTCCCCAGGTGGTTCCATCAAAATAATTGTAACCGGTACCACGATCTGTAGCAAAACCAGGACTATCAAATCCCATTGTCCAGGTTGCGCCTACAGCACCATCAGGGTAAACATAAATACGGTTCTGAACATTTGAATTGGATTGAAGGTCATAGACCGATGTGCCAATCATAGCCTCTGTAATTCCGGCAGTTCTAGGCCCGTCATTTTGCCTGAACATCGGATTTGGATTGGTCGGCTCTGTAATAAACGGCAATTGGGTAGCCGGAGCTTTAAAATTAGCCTTCTCGGGAGAGATCTTTGCTATTTTCTGTGCTGATACCGAAATACCAATCACAAGAGCAAAAACAGTGAGTAACGTTGTTTTCATTTTTTTGTGTATTAGTTTAACATTGATTGATTATGGTTGATTTTTTAATGATGCCGGTCAATAGTTTTCTTAACTGATATGTATTGCAAATATAATAGTAATTTAATCAGGTTAACGAAAAAGAAATATTTTTTAAGGAGGCTGGCGGCACTTTTACATTTAGCGTTTTGTGCTTAACGTTACTAATTTAGTTCCAAAAACTGAAAGATTGTATAATAGATAACATAAAATAATGAAAATCAATTATATAGAAACAACTATTCCGGGAAAACGTAAAGTTTTCAGAGAAGAATCTAATGAATAAACTTTTCCCTGGTATCAACAGGAATAATAGTCGAACGTCCTGCTTCCGGCTTTCCGGCAAAATATTTGCGGTAAGTAATGTGTCTTTTCGAAAAAACTCCGCCCACGGCTTCGTGCAGCATCCTCATTTTCGGGTTAAAATCGCCAACCCACGAAAGCTCAACTTCTTTGTATTGCGGATTTTTCTTCATTACTGAGTCCATATGCCAGAATAGTGCCGATTCAATTCCCGATTTTTGAAAACGTGGTTTTACACCCATAATGGTGATGCGCGCCCTGGTGAAAATGCGTTTTTTCCCCAGAAGCCCGACTTTAAGTTTTGCCCAAAGATTAATTTTACCGTTAAAGTTGCTCAGCATCTGGTTAATATCAGGCAGCATTACTTCAAAAGCTATAGGTTCGTCGCCATGGTATGCGAACCAAATAAATTCGGGTACCAGCAACGATTTCATTTCATCCAGCATCCGGCGGATGGCTTCGGGTTCAGTTGGTGTAAAATTTTCGTGGAACTGCCAGGCATTGTTGTACACTTCGATAAAATCGGAAATGAACTTTTCTGTCTGATCGTAGGAGAAATGTTTAAAATTAAATTCGGGCTTCTGCCTGACCCAGTCAGCAATTTTCCAGAAACGCTCCGGAAACGGTTTTTTGAGGTTCAAAAGGTTGGTGACCTGCTCAAAATAAAGTGTAAACCCATATTTTTCGAAGAAGTCCTTATAGTAAGGCGGGTTGTAGTTCATACCAAAACTCTGCTGAATAAAGCCTTCGACAAGCAAGCCCCAGAAATTATCGTTTTCGCCGAAATTAATAGGGCCGTCCATAGCCTGCATCCCTTGTTCGGCAAGCCAGTTGCGGCATGTTTCAAATAGTATCTCCGCAGCTTTGTAATCGTGCACACATTCAAAAAAGCCCATTCCTCCCGCAGGCACCTGGAAAGTATATGCTTTTTTAGTATTGATAAATGCTGCAACCCTGCCTGCAAGAGTTCCTGTTTCGTCAAGAAGTATCCAGCGGGTAGCTTCTCCATGATTAAAAAAAACATTTTTAGAAGGGGTAAAAATTCCTTCGATGACATCATCGGGCGGACAAATAAAATTTTTGTCGCCGCGGTATATTTTGCGCATCACATCGTGGAAAAGTTTGCTGCTGCGCTTATCGTTAACACTTATCAAACGGTACTCCATATTCGGATGTGAGGTATATCCGACAAAGGTATAAATAATTTCACGAGAGTTTTGACAGGCTAATGGCATCAGTTATCAGAAAAAAATTAAAATTTAAAATTTAAATCCACCAATCACTAATCCGAAATCCCCAACCCGAAATCCCCAATCCCCAGTTACCAATCACCAAGCACTAAACACTAAACAACTAAACACTAAACAACTAAACAACTAAGAGAAACTTACAGATTAACTTCCTCAAAACTTATGTAGAGCTGAGCTTTGTTTTTTTCACAGCTTTTTTTATGTTAATGCCCTACGGGCAATGTCCCTATTGCAGATTTTCTTTTATTGATATTGAAGTCCTACGGACTACAGCAGATAGCCAGGTGCTCCAACATTCAAACTCCAATCTTTGGTCATTAGGTTGATAAGCCGCCGTTATTCGAACCTCACTTACAATTGGGGAAGTTATTTTGGAAGTTTCACCTACAGGTTATGAGAAAATTATTCAGAGATGATTAAGTCAAACTTAGGATGATTGGAAATTTGGGACTATTAAATGATAATCTAATAATCCATACATTGTAAATTAAAGAAATGTTGCTCTCTCTCTCAACATATGCTTATTCGCAAAAGAAAATATTTGCAAAAAGCAGAAGTGATACAATTTTGATAGTATCGGAATTTATTTTTCTATAATTACTCATTAAGTGAAACTTAGCTTGCTGTTACAACTTAAAAGTATAGAGGGTTTGAATTGCAGACTTAAAAATTTCATATATTTTTATTCTTTATATAAAACGTCACCTTTCTTGTGATTGAATTAAGAATTACTTAACATTCCGTTAATATGTTTGCGGCTCAAGTCATATAATTTTGCATTCAGAAAAAAAACCAAAAACCAAAAGATTTTTTTCACAACTACTATGCGAACCGCAATCAAAACCCTGAGCTGGGATATATCGGTA
>JBBQUX010000122.1:0-9416 GCA_038212135.1 Bacteroidales bacterium
AGTCAGGCTTACACCGTTTACCGTGGCAGAACCTTTCTCAACGGTCGTATATCCCTGACGGGCCTTTTCAATGTCGAAGTCATACTGAAAGGTGAAATACCAGCTCCCTTCCGATATAAAGATTACCATACGGTAAGAGACAATCCCGATAAGATAAATCCGGTAAAGGCTGCACGTATATCGCAGCTGATCTTCAGTATAGCCTGGATAATTGCAAACAACAATACATATTATAAAACGGCGGAGGTTAAGAAATGACAGCCGTTTATGGTACTTTTGGGAAATCTGGATTAACCAATTTACAAATAAACTTAAACCTAACATTAACTTTAAACATAACCATCATGAAAAAAAATCTATTGCTAATCGCATTACTTTTAACAACTGTCCTGGTTTATTCGCAGGAGTCGCTAATGCTGAAATATAATTTTGTTAAAGGAAAAACCTATTCGCAGAATGTTCTGGTGATTACAAACATTACCCAGACGATGGGTAGCCAGGAGATGAAAATTCAATCTGATATTGATGCAAATAATGAATATACCATTGAAGCAGTTGCAAAGGATGGGAATGGCACACTACTGGTATCAATGCTGAATGCTTCTGTTCATTCTGCCGTTATGGGAAAGGATACAATATTAAAACTTAATGATCTAAAGTACAAAAGCAGGACAGTATTTTCAAAGGAAGGGAAATCGATCTCGTCAGTAAAAGTTGACTCAACCGATGCGGCAAAACTGATGGGTCAGGCGAACCAATTGATAAAACTTCCGTCACTTCCTGGCAGATCCGTTAAAATTGGGGAGAAATGGATGGATACTGTTGTTGAAACTACAAAACCTTCAGCAGGCAGCCCGTTTGCTATAGATATTAAAAGCATTACAGAATATACTTTAGTTGGCAAAGAAGTTAAAGAAGGCAAGGAATACTTTAAAATTTCCTATGCAGGTACTTTAACTATCAATGGCAAAGGAAACCAGATGGGCATGGATATGTTTATGGAAGGTACCGGTCAGGTTGCCGGATTTAATTATTTCGACCCTAAAACATCCTTGATAGCTTACTCGGAAGGAGATACCGAAATGGATATGTCTATTGCCGTATCAGGGCAGCAAAATATGACCATTCCAATGACCCAGACTATGAAAAGCGTTATAAAAACGGTAGAAAAGAAGTAGTTTTTCCAAATTCATTTAATTACTGGTTGCCGGTTTTATGAGCCGGCAACTTTTGTTTTACCGTAATTTATAGTTAAAATGCTCACTAAAAAAGATAAGGTCACAAAACAAAGCATTATCATAAGTCGGTCGGAAACAGACAGGCAGTTTTTTTAATATGGAATCTTAAATCCGAATGAGAAGTAGAAATTCCAGTCATGAGTAAATTTATTTGAATGAACCAGGAAATTCACAGGACCGATTTTCGATAAATAGCCAATCTTTAGCCCATAACCCAGTATCTGTGCTGCATTTTTATAATTAAATGCATTGGGATCATTAATATCTTTATTGAAATCCCAATTGAAAATGTGTTCAAATAATGCACTGTAACTATCGGTAAAAGTGCCAGCGGTAAACATTGGAGAAATGAACAGATGGTCTGCAATGCGGTACTGCGCATTAATGCCAACCTGAATAAACTGGCTGTATTCCAGCACCGCCTTACGTAATCCTACAAATGAAATCTCGTTGGTGCTCATTGCCACTTCGCTACCGCCAATGTAAAAAGTTTCCGGATTATCAGATATAACACTATCGGGCAAATTAGCCGGTAAATTATTATTTAGCGAAAATCCTGCACCCAAACCAGCAGTTAATCCTAAAGAAAACCGTGGGCTGATATGCAACCATTTTTGTTCCTCAATATGGTAGCGAATATAGGTCTGTTTCTTTGAGGTAACCTGGCTGTTTTCAATGCCTGTGCTGCTTGCCTCATTAAAATTGTAAGTGTCATATTCGGAATTGTGCCCGAATCCTGTTTTAACTTCAAAATGCAATTTATTACCCCGATCAGGAAAAAATACGGCATTTAACGTGTTTTGCTGAAGACCAGCTTTAATCCCATAACCGCTGCTTTCCTGTTTTAAAAAACTATCGGGATCAGGAATTGATTCATTTCGCGGATCAAGCTGCGGTTTTATCAAATCGGTAAAGTGATTGAATTCAATAAACAATAGCATGCTTCTATCGATAATAAAATTTGTACCTAAGGCGAGGTCAAAATAATTGCGGAGGTATTTTTCGCCGGTTTTTATTTGTCCTGACGAAGCTTTGGTAAAAATAAAGTCGTTGAGCAGCGTATTGGCAGCTATAAAGTCTACGGTATAACGGAAACGTGCTTTCGGACCAATTAACTGGTAATAATTCAGATGTGCTTTCGGATGTTCAGCAACATCAAGGCTGAGCAATGCCCTTGAATTGGCAAATAAAATATTGCGGAAGGTTCCGTTCAGCAAAATGCCTGCTGCATCGTCAGTATCATAATGCAAGCCAAGTTTTACAGACGAATGTACACTTTCGTAAGCACGAATGTTAATATTTGAAGCTGCCCTGTCTGGTGATAGTGAAAAATCCAGACCTACTTTGTTTATAAAACGCGAACCATAAATTTGCTTCAGCCCGTTTACAATATCATCGGCGGTGTACACCTGTCCTTTTTCAATATCGAATTCCCTTTTTAGTAAAACTGCTATATCCTTGTTTTGAGGATCAACCGAAACGGAATCAAGAGGTAAAAGGCCTGAGGAATCGGAGATGTGTTTATTTACAGGATTGACAATTCCATGACTTCGCTGCAATTCAGCTATTTTCAGCAATTCGGGGAGCAATTTCCTTGCGTTTTTTTCTCCCTCTTCGATGATAATCCGGGTATTATCGAAACCTGAAGCTTTTATGCCCGGTAATTCATTGTTAACCAAAATATTGCACAATGCCTTATCGGCCTCACATTGCCTCGACATGCCCAGACTTATACTTTGCAGCCCCATTTTAAATCCATCGCTCAACTCATCAGGGTGCAGAACCCGAAAACCTGAATAGCTTCCAATCACCATTGTTGCACCCATATCGAGCACTTCCCTGACAGGGAAATTTCGCACCAGCCCGCCATCAACCAGGATATGCTCCCCTTTTTCGACCGGTGAAAATACCATGGGAATTGCCATACTCGACCGCAGCGCTTCAGGTAACGATCCTTCATTGAGCAAAACTTCATTGCCGGTTTTTATATCCGTGGCAACACAACGGAATGGTATAGGCAGGCTGTCGAAATTACGGATATGCCTCACTGCAAAAGTTAACCGTGTTAAATATTCGTTCAAAACCTGCCCTTCGATAACCCCTTTGGGCAAGGATAACTTTCGGTTCACAAAAGGTATTTCAATTAAATAGCGATCGTATTCATCTTTTTCTTCAATATTGATCTCTGCCAGCGAAACTTTATCGCTGAACAGTGCTTTCCAATTGGTTGTGAGAGCTAAGGTTTTTAAGTCGTCACCGCTGTAACCAATTGCATAGAGTGTGCCCACAATGGCACCCATGCTTGTTGCTGAAATATAATCGGGGCGGATGTTAAGCGAATCCAACATGCGGAGCAATCCTATATGCGCCAAGCCTTTCGCTCCCCCGCCACTGAGGCACAAGCCGATTTTAAGAGGTATGGATGCATCCTGTTTTTGAGCTTCAGTATTCACAGAAGCTAACATCAAAAGGATTAAAAGAAAGATGGCAAGGGCGTTGAGCTTCATTAACTGAATTTATTGATGCTTTTAATTTTCAGATTCGTATGAGATGATATAAATTTTAAATTGTCGTTTATTAAGTGAACCCTTCAAAGGTTCAAAACCCTTGAAGGGTTTAAACATTTATATCGTTTCAACATTACCGGTCCTTTTTAAAATTCCCCAGGCAGCAAGTTCGCCTTTAATAGCACGCAAATAACCTTTCACCAGCACGTACCACAAGAGCTGCCTGTAAAGTATCCTTTGCAGGAAAAGATTCCAGCAATTCCGCAAAGTAAATTTTTCGCCGTCGAAGCGAAATGCTATGGACGAAATTATCAAATCCAGAAAGTAGTAACCGAAATAGAGAGCTACTATTATACCGCCTTTCGGCATAAAAATGGAAACCAGCAGCGTAATATCTACCAAGGGTGACAAGAGGGGTAGTATAAGCTGGAAAAGCAACATATTGGGCAGTACAATCCAGCTCAGATTTGGGTTTCGGCGCACAAACATCTGGTCGTGATGTTTCCAGAATACCTGCATAATGCCAAATGTCCAGCGGAAACGTTGTTTCATAAGCATATGCAAGGTTTCGGGTACTTCTGTAAATGCCAGGGCATCGTTACAGGTACGTATTTTGTATCCGGAACGAAGCAGCCTTATGGTTAAATCGCAATCTTCGGCCAGGGTATCGGTGGTAAACATTCCGGCTTTCATCACGGCATCCCGTCTGAATGCACCAATGGCGCCGGGAACAACCATTATGGCGTTTAAAGTATCGAAAGCACGGCGGTCGAAATTCTGACTGGTAATGTATTCAATGGATTGCCAGCGTGTAAGCAGGTTGTTCCGGTTTCCTACTTTAACATTTCCGGCAACGGCTCCCACCAAAGGATCGCCGAAATATGCCAGCATTTTCGAAACCGCATCGGGGTTCAGCACAGTGTCGGCATCAATGCATACCAAAATATTGCCTGAAGCAAAACCTATTCCGTAATTTAATGCGGATGCCTTGCCGCCGTTAGGTTTGGTAAGCACAGTTACTTTTGGGTGATGGCCATAAAGAGCTTCAATATTTTTATAGGTGTTATCTTTTGAGCCGTCATCTACAAAAACTATTTCAAAATCGGGATAATCGCTGCGCAATAAATTTTCAACGGTTTTGGGCGCAGTAATTTCTTCGTTATACCCCGGAACTATAATACTCACTTTGTATCCGGTTAATGGAAGAGGCAGTTGAACTTCTTTTTTTGAAAATTTTCTCTGCCTGATTGCTAGTGTGGCGATACTTATTATTTTGATCAATGAAAGTATCATTGCCAGGAAGAAAACAGCGGAGATCACGAGGTTAAAAACATAACCGACCCTGAAAACTGTAGCATCTGCCGATTCGAGATATGTGTTGAATTCGCCCGTGGATTTAGGCATGAGATCGTCGCGCGTTTTGCCCATTAGTTTTGCCAGGCTAACAAACTGGTATCCATGCGTTTTGTACCAGGTTATGATCTGCGGAAGCGCTTCGATTGTTTCTTCGCGGTATCCTCCGGCATCGTGCATCAGTATAATATTCCCTAGGGCATGCTGAGCTTCCGCACGGGCAACAATGGTATCTGCACTAATTCCTTCTTCCCAGTCGCGCGGATCGATGGATGAGCCGATGGTAAGGTACCCCTCTTTTTTTGCTTCATAAATAGGCCTGAGCTGCGAAGGGTTGGTTGGCTCTGCATCAATGTTGTATGGCGCTCTGAACAATGTGGTGTTGTGACCTGTAATGCTTTCGATGATATAGCCGGTTGATCGTAACTCAAGTTTCAGCCTGTCGTTGGATGTAATTTCCAGGTTGGGATGAAGGAAAGTGTGATTTCCGATTTCGTGTCCTTCGCGGTAAACCCTTTCAACCAGCGGAAGGTTTGCTTCCGCATTTATACCAGTCATGAAAAATACTGCCGGAACCTTGTATTTGCTAAGGATATCAAGTATTCGGGGAGTATAACGGTCATCGGGACCATCGTCAAAGGTCATCACAATTTCTTTCGGTTTTTCTCCGGTCTTGTTAATTTCATAACCTGTTGGCAGGATGAGGTATTTTTCTTCTGAAATCAGATTTTCCTTTTTGTCATATTCTACATTAAATTGGCCCGGCTGTGGCACCGACATGATGTTAAGAACTTCACCCGCTCCATTATAGTCAACATTAGAGGAAGCGGATGAAACTTCCAGTACCCTGCTGTTAAAGGGCTTCGTGGTTAATGCAGTCACTGAAAGGTCGCGGTTGTAAAATTGCCATAACCTGTCATCTTCCGAACCCAGATACCAGATAGAAACCCCTGATGTTTCGAAATCAGCTGCCGTTCGCATGGCGTTGAAAGCTGTGGCTGCATCGGCGAAGTAAACAGTATGTAATTTATTGTCGTCGTCGTAATACGTGTAGTCGAGATTATAGGTATTGTTATCGAAATTCACTTTCCCTTCACTTTCGAGCGCTGTTGTAATCGCTTCCTGGAAGGTTACATCCTGGCCCTGGTATTTCGCCTGCCAGTCGTATCCGAATGCTGCAATGCAAAGCACCACTTTATCCGAAGGTACTTTTTTACATAGATCGGCCAGGGCAGCTTCCACCCAATATTGCGGAGCTATGGGTCCGGGTTCCGAAGTTGCATTATGCAGATCATAACCCATCAGAAAAAGAAAATCGTTATACTTTGCCAGTTCGGCAACATTATAATCTTCGTTAAATGGGGCAATTTCCTGGGTAACATAATATCCTTTGGTGTGAAGTGCCTGGTACAACTCCTTCTGAAAGGTAATCATGTACTCATCGGTAGTTTCATTGAGGTCCTCAAAATCGATATTTACACCGTTGAATTTATAGGTTTCAAGTACTTTTACTATACTGCCTATCAGTCTGGCACGTCTTTCGGGCGAAGTGATTATACGGTGAACATTTGCTCCGTTCCATTTATTGTTAAAAAAGTTCGAGATCATCGGAACTATGGCCAAATGGTTGCGACGCATAATTTCCAACGCTTCCTTATCAATATCTGTTGTTACTATATCGGAAGTATCCTGTATAAAAATCCATTCAGGAAGTATCATATTCATTTTTGAAGCATTGTGCTTCAGCGAATATTTTGACTGTATATCCCAGTTTACGTAGAAAGCCGCACGTACAGGTATTATACTTTTTACAAAACCGGGAATCACTTTATCCTTCTTGTAAAAATTGTGCCCTTCACGTTTTCTGGCTTCATTGGCCAGCTTAATGAAATGTTTTGTTTCTGTTCCTTCTACATCATCATTCCTGATTTTTTTCAGGTCATCCTGCGAAAGCAACAGATGCTCATGCAAGGTTGGCAGATTGAACACCTGCTTGTGAAATAAGGAAACCAGTATGGCTGCCAGTCCTACTACAATAACGACAGCAAGGATTTTAACAGCCCATAGAAAACGGGTCCACCTCGATGATCCGGCGGTATAGAAAACTGGTTTTGGTGATGTTTCTATCATTAATTATATTTACCTATGGTCTTTTTTGTTCATTTAAAATGGCCTCAGCAGCAGCAGCCGGATTATGATTGTAATGATGATTGCCCGGAACAGTAATTATTTTGGCGCCGGCTTTACTGAATTGCGCTCGGGTTCCAGCGCTTTCTTCGATTCCGAAGATACATACCGGATGTAGTTGTACGATTTTTCGGATTTCGTCAGTTACTTTGAATTTATCATTTGATGTGCCAAGATCGAGCATATCGCTGATATGTATTTCGAAATCTGCAATTTCGTCGGGTGATAAGCTGTATGTGCCATCCAATGATGCTTTGAGAGATGCCGGCAAGCGGTTTGCAATAAATGGAACTACGCTTGCACCGAATGAATATCCCGCCAGTATAAATTTCTTTTTATTCCATTGCTGCATAAAATGCTGTATTGCTTTAGTTACTGCCACGGCAGTTTCATCGGGTGTTTTAGCGTTCCAGAAGTATTTTTGAGCGTCGAGGCCCGCCACAGGCATTCCTTTTGCCGCAAGAGATTCAGCCAGTGAGTTATCGAAGCTGGTCCAGCCGCCATCACCCGATATCAGGAAAACCATTGGCAAAGTATCTTTAATTGGTGCAGGGATTACTATTAATGGAAAATCATCAGGTAATGCCACTATTTTCTGTGATTGTTTATTCACATTCTGAACCGATTTCTGCTCGGCAAAAGAAGGAGCGACCATAATTTTTTTGTATGCTTCGGTAAACTGCGGAAACCAGGAAGAGGAAACTGTGAAATCGTGTCCTACTTTTGGCAATTCAACCAATTGGCCTGTGTTCACTGCTTTGATAAACTGCTTTGCTTCGGCGAGTGTATATGTTTTATCATCAGCTCCATGTAGAACAATAAACGGTGCGGTTAGTTTATCGGATGCCTCAAGGGAAGTGGATTTTCCTGCTTTCGCTAAATGCTGTTTCAGTCCTGAACCCTGGCAAAACGGTTTGCCGGTTTTAATGCGAGGGCTGAAGCCCAATGCCAGAGCACCTTTAAAAGTATTGGCTGGAGCCTGTGCCAGCGCAGCATATGCAAGGCTTGCCCCATTTGAATATCCGATGAGGATGGGTTTGAAATACTGGTTCAACTTATATTTTTTCTGCAAAAACATACTCAGTTCTTCCAGGTCGCCAGCCGGGTAATAGCATTTTAACGATTGAGTTTTGAGTTTTTTTAAATAGTATTTGCTATCAATACCAACAACAATGGCTCCTTGTATTATTATTTTTTTTGCAATTTCTGATTCACCCTTGTTCCATCCGTTTCCATCCGAAATAAATATAACAAAAGCATTTGCCACAGCAGTTGGTTTGTAAACTATTACTTTCCCAAACACGCCAAATTTTAGCGTGTCTGTTACAGCGGCATGCACATTGCAGCTCATAATCAGCATGATTACCAGGATGGATAAGCCTTTGCATATGATTCGCAGCTTATGCATCAACGGAATTATTTTGAGTAGTAAACTGTTTCTTAACCATTATTATTACGATGGCGAACAGGTAGATGTATAAATTGAGTGCAAACAATCGTTGCCAAAGGCCTTCGTTTATACTAATCACGTTATCAGCATTATAAAAAAACCGGAAATTAAAAAACACCAGTAAAATGATTCCCAAAGCCATTACAATCCACGTTAATTTATGGAATCCCGGATTGGAGGAGCGCGGAATTATTTTACGCATAACAAGTGGCAATAGCATCAGGGCAGTTATACCAATAGTTCCAACTATGCCATGGATAACAGCTGAATTGGTGATTGTATTGCCAATATGATCGGCTTTGAACAAACCGGAGCCTACAAATTCGCCTAGTCCATAAATGACTAATAACCAAAATGCAAGATTAACTTTTTTATCGGCCGGTGAAAAAGCAACCCTGAAACCAAGGGCGAAAACAATAAATAGAACCCCCAGCAGTATCCAGCAATTGGAAACAATATTGGAAACGGGGCTCTTTGTAGCACCAAGTGAACTCATCGTATTCAGGAACTGGCTGTACCCTGGATAATGCCTGCCAAAAACTAACAACACGAGGAAATCGCCGGCGCAGCTGGCAACGCAGGCAATTGCGCCTATAACGACGATGGTTTTTTGTTAATCATTGTTGGGCTTAATTACTTTGGTGAGTACCGCCGGAACTTTCAGCAGGTCGTAATCATCCA
>JBBQUX010000123.1:0-9362 GCA_038212135.1 Bacteroidales bacterium
TTCAATGCCATAACACACCAAGGAGTTATTCACGCTCATGATAACACTTACCGAGGAATCTACTTTCGAAATTTCTTCCATAGCAAGCACATACGAAACAGTATCCAATCCGCCACCATCATATTTCGGATCAACCAGCATTCCCAGGAAACCCAGTTCGGCCATGCGCTGCACATGTTTGGCAGGATATATAGCACCTGCATCGCGCTCAATAACATCGGTAATTAATTCACGTTGTGCAAAATCGCGGGCTGCATCACGTATCATCAGCTGCTCTTCAGTAAAATTAAAGTCCATTTGATATGAAATTTGGTTGGTTTGTGAGGGTTAGATTTGGTATTGACAAATATAGAAACATTCCTATTACTCCAATATATATAATTAGATATTTTATTTTGAAGGATTGAAACATGAGTGCAAATAAAAAACGCCTGACTTTTCGGGCCAGGCGTTTTCAAATGAAAAGCTAATTAACTCTAATGTAATTTAACTTTTTTCGGTTACTGAACCACAATCTTCATCACATAAGTTTTCTCCCCTGTTTCCACTTTTACAAAATAGTTCCCGGCAGCAGCCTGCGAAAGATCGAAGGTATAGCTGTTAGCCCCTTTACATTGTCTTGTAAGGATGGTTTTACCTTTTGCATTGATTATACTGACCTTCAGTTCCATCATTTCAGGCGAAGGACTGCTGATAACAAAAATGCCAGTTGTAGGATTGGGAAAAACCTGCAGTGTATTCGCAGGGTTTTCTTCAACCGAAACAAACGAAGGCAGTTGCAATACCTGAACGGTTACCGGGTTGGTAACACCGGCTCCGGTTACATGGATATTTGCAGTACGAATTACAGGAGTGAGATTTTGCTCATAAGTTGCTGTAATCGGACCTATTCCTGAACCTGAAGAAGTAACCTGACACCAGTTTGCATCGCAATTGGTAGTCCAAACAGTGTTCGACGAAACATTAAATGTTGTGGTTCCGGCCGGATCGGTTACCGTGCGTGTTGCCGGTGTAACATTCAGCGTTGCAGCCGGAGCCTGCTGTTCAACTGTAATAGTGACAGGTGGAATTCCTGATGCACTTACTGTAATGCTGGCTGATCGGTTCGCAGCAAACGTATTTTCATTAAAAGTAGCAACAATGGTTCCATTTCCGTTTCCGGATGGTGTAACTGTACACCATGTTTCATTGCTGGTTGTTGTCCATGGCATATTGGAGCTTACTGCGAAATTTGCATTCCCGGCCTGGTAGCTGACAACCTGGTTATGCGGATCTACCGAAAGGAATGGCGAAGCACCTGCCTGGGTAAGTGTAACATTGGCATTGGGTAAGCCGGGAACTGAAATAGCAAAATAGTCTATCCTCTGATCGAGGGATGTGTTTTCCTGGTAGGTTGCAACTAAAGTTCCGTTACCGCTTCCGGAAGTTGTTATTGAGCACCAGAAAGTGTTGTTGGTTGCAGTCCAGATCGAATTAGTTGTAACCGTATAATTTACAACCCCGGCCGAAGGAGAAACATTTATATTTTGAGGTGTCACTGATAAGGCAGGTGTCGCGGAGGCTTGTGTAACAGTAACCACTGCCGGCGAGAGACCGGCTACAGTAACTGTAATATCAGCAACTCTTACCGAAAGGGAAGTATTTTCCTGATATGTTGCTGAAATGGTACCATTGCCTGTTCCCGAAGGAGTTACCGTGCACCAGGTTGAATTGCTGGTAACTGTCCATGCAGAATTTGAAGTTACACTGAAACTTGTATTTCCGGCTGGAATTGTCACATTTTGATTTGGAGGAGTTACCGATAAAGTTGGGGTGGTGCCCGATTGTGTTACGGCAACCACAACCGAAGCTACTCCGGTTCCGGAAAAAGTAAGATTAGCGATTCTCGAAGTGGTTAATGTATTGGCTGTATAAGTAGCCACAAGGGTTCCGTTTCCGGTTCCTGAAGGTGGAACCATACACCAGGCAGCATCGCTGCTTACTTGCCAGTTAACATTGGATGTAACCGTAAAATTTGTATTCCCTGCTGCTGCGCTTACATTCTGATTTGGCGGAGTTACGCTTAACATGGAAGCACCGGATGCCTGGGTAACGGTTACAACAACGGGAGTAAGTCCAATAACAGTAACGGTAATGTTTGCGGTACGTACAGCCAGGAGGATGTTTTGTTCGTAAGTTGCGGTAATTGTCCCGTTACCGTTTCCCGAAAGGGTAACAGTACACCATGTGGCATCACTGCTTACAGTCCATGCTGAGTTAGATGTTACAGTAAAGCTGGTATTTCCTGCCGAAGCGGTAACGTTCTGATTCGGTGGTGTTACACTTAGTGTAGGAGCGGTTCCGCCCTGGGTAACGGTAACAGTAACCGGAAGTGCCCCGACTCCTGAAACCAAGATGTTTGCAACCCGCGAAGCAGCGCCTGTATTCGAAGAATATGTGGCTGTAATAGTCCCGTTTCCTGTTCCCGAAGGAGTAACGGTGCACCATGCAGCGTCGCTTACGGCTGTCCATGCAACGCTTGTGGTAACTGCAAAAGGAGTGGTTCCGGAAGCTGAAGTTACATTTTGGTTTGGCGGGGTAACCGTCAGGGCAGTTACTCCGGTTCCGGTAATCTGAACATTATCAATTGCCCAGTAATAACCCCAGGTGCCGGTATAGTTCCATTTGAATTTTACAGCTGTTTGTCCCGCAACTGCAGCAATTGCCTGGTTAAATACTGCAGGGTTTGTTGCAGATGTGGCTGAAAAAGATTGGATTATAGTCCAGGTCGAGCCATTATTGATGCTATAGGAAATTGTTCCTGATGATCCGGAATAGCTTTTAAAGTAATGGGAGAATTGCAGGTTAACTGCCGAATATGAACTCATATCAATAGTTGGGGTAATGAGATCAGCATTCTGCGAGTTTCCTGTTCCATATGCATCGCTATTGAGGAAAGCATAATTTCCGGTAAGTGCCGGATTTGGGGTTTGCCCGGTTATTGTACCGAACTGCCATACCTGGGCGTTGCCCTGGTTATCAACCTGCGACCAGCAATTTGGAATGGTTGTGCCCGAAAATGTTTCGTTGAAAGGCAGGGTGTAAATTCCGCATAAAGTGGTAAAAGCAATATCTTCTCCGTAATAGGTTCCGCTTGCGTTGGTTGCATATGCCCTTACGTGGTATACAGTATTGGAAGACAAGCCAGTAATTGTACTGGTAAAAATTCCTGTTCCTGAACCATTGGTTGTGTGGTTTCCGGTTGCAACCGGGTTGGCGGTGGTAGCCCAGCAAACGCCACGGGCACTAACAGCCGAGCCACCATCGGTAGTAACATTACCTCCCGAACCGGCACCCGTTAGGGTAACGCCTGTAACAGGAGTGGTTGTAACCATGGCCGCTCCGGGTGTAAAAGTGAGGTCGGTACCATTGGTTGTCCCGTCTGCATTGGTGGCCACAACCCTGAAATGGTATGTTGTGCCGCTTATAAGCCCCGATAAGTTTGCATTTACTGCAATGTTAACAGTTCCTGAACCAGCTGCGGTTGTTGTGGCTACATTGCCGTAGGCGGTGGTTGTGCCCCATTCGAAATAGTAGTTGGTGGCAAGTGAGTTTGGATTTACTGTCCCGTTAATTGTTGCTGAAGTACCGGTAACTGCAGTGGCAGGAAGAGTAATGGCCACAGGGGAATTCCCGATTTTAAAGGAAGCGATTTTTGTTTTCCTGCTGCCTCCGCTGCCAATATATTGGGTAGTAAACCAAAATGCATCGTTATCAACCGGATCGACGCACATCAGTGAATAATCGCCCCAGCGGTTTACACCTGTCTGCGAATTTGCACCTGTCTGAATTATTTCTTCGGGCATATCAAGTACTCCGGCTCCAGCTGCATATGCGCCCGATGTTTGGCCTGTATATCGAATACCGGGATACATGGTAGAACTGGAAACTGAATAACCCAGCCCGATTTTGTTGTTTGCGTTAAGCATAATACTCCCCATCCAGCGCGAGTGAATATCAGGTGCATAGGTACCGGTCTGGCGCACTGTCCAGGATCCCGTTGTTTTGCGGAGTTCGTACCACCTGATTCCTGCATGATTTGTTGCATCCACATCCACGGTATGGCAGCATACAATAGTTTGATAAGAACCGAAGTTGCGGTATTGCGGAACGTTCATTATTACCATTGGAATGGCATCCACCTTTTGTGTTGTGCCTTGCTGGGGGATATTGCTCCAGGTGTTCCCGAAGTTGCTGTCGAAAGCAGTAACATTAATTTGCTGGGTACGGTTAAATGTTGAAGCAGCAGTATTTGACCAGTTTACGGCCAGTTCATAAATCCATAACTGGTCGCTGCCGCCACCGATAGCATCATCGTTGAGCGCGATAAATAATCCCGGTGAACCGGCTGGTGCTGCGGTACCATCGTTATCAACCGGTGGCACACACATAAATCCATCAATAGAAGTTGGTAGCCAGGCATTTGAAAAGCCGACCATTTTAGGCGTTGTGCCGCCAACAAGCATCTGGGCACGTTCGAATACATACGTATCATTACTTCCCCCGTTGTTGGTTGCCATATAATACCCGTCGGGCCATATTCCGAATTTTTCATAATCCGGCATATCAGCCACATCAAATGAGTATTGGTACCATGTCCCGGTTGGGTCGTTGGTAGTTGAAACGGCAATCAGCATCCGATCGGTTGAACCGCATAACGAAAATTCCACTGCCAGCCAGCGGCTTGCCTGCTCATCGTAAAGGATAAGCGGGTCACCATCGTTGCAATTCGCCCCGGTTACACTCCCGAATAGCAGGTTCATATTTGTTGGTCCGGCAAGTAATGTACCTGTTTTACTATAAATGGCATAGGTTGTATTCACCGTCTGCATATAATGGTTTGGACCAGCAGTTCCGTTACAGTCAGGTGGATAAGAAGGAGAACCTTGTCCTTCGAAATTAACGAGTGGTGCTTTTGGGTTGCCCGTTCTTCCCATAGCTTTCTGCCAAGCGGCATCAGGGCCTTTGGGTAAAGCAGTTTCAGCAAAAGGATATTCCCTGTTCCTTAATTTTTTATTCAAAACCTTCGAAGCGGCTTTTTCCTGTAAAGCCAGAATTTCGGTTTCCGTTAGTGGTGGAATGTCTTTCAGGGGCTGTGATATGCCTACCAGATTGCCTTGCCCAAGAAAACTTGGGTGAACCGGCTCACTGGTTTGTGCCAGCATGGGTATTGCAATTACACTTAAAATTGCTGCAAGTAAAAATTTTCGTAAAATCATGATTTGATAATTAACAAGGTTATTGAGTTTGATTGATTAAGTTAAAATCTGAAGGTAGAATCGAAGATACGGGAGGCAAATATAAAACAATTGAAGAAGATATGACATTGCACAAATATTAGCCATCAATTTATTATATTACGGACAAAATAGTCCCATGTAATCAGGAATCTTTTATTGGCACAAATAAAGAAATAACCGTTTTTCTTTAAAAAATTAATTTTTTTATCAATACCGTTCATAGTAGATTTGTGCCTGAGCAAAAGGTATCCTTTTTATTGCTTTTTACCTCTTTTTGTCTTGTTTCATTCGGTCAGTTCACTACCATTACACCGAAAGCCGGATCAACATTTTCGAAAGCCAGGAACTTTATTTTTGAAAGGGAACATTTCAAACCGGGAATTCTTATCGGGGTGGAAGCTGACTATAAATTATCTTTGAAGCTGTTATTGCAGCCGGAATTGGTCTTTGAGCAGAAAGGTACATTGCAGAAGGTTGAAGGGGTTAATGAAAATGGTCATCCGATTGGAGCCGTCAAAGGATTTTATACCTGCAATTATATCGGAATTCCCCTGATATTAAAATATAAGCCGTTTGCAAAAAATCAGATTTATTTTCTGGGAGGCGGGTATGCTAATTTCCTTGTAAGTGAAATCCGCAGGGTAAAATATACTGAAGCCGGAGAAACTCATGATGATAAAGAAAATACGGATATAAGCGGATATGGCAGGTGGGATGCAGGGTTTCAGGCTGGTGCCGGTATTGATATTCCTGCCGGGAAAAAGAACTTCATCCGTATTGAAGCCAGGTATGCATTTGCAATTAATCTGGGTGGATCTACAATGCCACCGGCAACAGATACTTTCCTGCTTTCGGCAGGATATGCCTTTAACTTTATGAAATAGTCCGGAAACCGGATAGATAAACTTAAAAGGGACAAATTCTGACTCTGCTGCCAAAATCCAGGTTCCATACACCTGTGGGAATTTAAATGCAAATCATGACTCAAAACTATTTTCGTTCGTTGCCCCGGATTTTGTTTCGTTCTCAGTGGCTATCAGTGTACTAAGTGCCTCCGTGGTTTATTTATGTCGTCTCTCGCCTTTTCTCCTTTTCCCCCCTCTTCTTTTCTCCCCTCTCCTTTTCTCCCTCCCTTGTCCCCATATCTCCCTATATCCACCCTCGCAACTTATAATATCCCAGTCCAAAATATTCGCGTATAACGAGTATTTCATATTTCAGGTGGTTCCAGAACTGGTATCGAACCTGCAGGCTGTTCCCGATCGGAGGTGCAATCTCATTTCCTTTCAGTTCACTGTCGAGGAACGTAAGATCAGCATCGAGTGAATACTCAAAAGTGGGCAGACCGCTGACATTAGTATACCCACATTTGCGGAAGGCAAGTACAGCCCGTTTCATATGTTCGGGCGAAGTTATTAAAACAATCGCTTTGTTTAACTGCGCAGCAGATTTGCCTGCAGCCAGTTTTTGCGCCTGTTCACGGGTATTCCGGCCTGTGCTTTCGTACGAAATGGATTGGGGATTAACTCCTCTCAGGGTCAGCTCTTTGTAAACAAGTTTTGGTGCGGAGGTGCTGTCGGCAATTTCGCCCGGCATTGCAATAACTACATTTGCCAGCGGGTGTGCAACGGATAACTTTGAGGTGTAAAACGTACGTAAAAGCCCGTCGCCGCTGGGGATACCGGCCCCACCCAGCATCACGATAGTTTCGGGTTCCCGGGTTATTTTGCTGTTGCCAGTACCCAGCGAATACAAAGCCCAGAAAGGAAGTGTGGTAAAAGCAAGGATGCACACTATAAAAAACAGGCATCCGCTTGCAATCAGCAGTATTTTCAGAATTCGCGGAATCCGGCTGCCATTCTTTTTCATTTCCTAAACTGTGATTCGTAAGCTGTGTTTACTCCCTTATTGCCTCGTTAAAAAAAACTGAAAAATCATTCCCGTAAAGCAGAACTCATCAATCCCATCAATCCTTTTTCCCCTGCTATTTCTTAATAATAAAAAGAGGCGTTTCAACCATATTGCTCTCGTTCAGATCGCGATCCTTGATGTAGATTTCGAAAGCTATAGTATCACTTTTCAGTATTTGCCTGGCAAAATATAGTTCAAGATTCATAGTGATGTCTCCCTTAATATTTTTATTTCGCCCTGCAGGCGTAAGTATTGGAATGCGGGCATTGAAAGTCAGTGTGCTGTCAACAGGTTTCACTTCTACCAGTTGGTTGTTAACTAATTCCATGAATTTTAAATAGAAATTATATTTCCTGGGTTCCACCGTATCCCACGCGAATAGCCCGATATTGCCATCGCCATCGGTATATGAAATAGTAATGACACCTGAGGAGTCTTTCCCAGAGATATCTCTTCTTGTAATGAAACTTTCGAATACAATTTTAGGTTCAACCGGGTATTGCTCTTCCTTTATACAACCTGTGAGCCCGGCAAGTATTGGAATCAGCAGTATTAAGCTTATCTTTGCGTATATTTTCATTCTCTTAGTTAACAAGGCATAAAATTACAAAATTTCTATTCATGGACTTCACTGCATTTAAACATAGTATCTTTAATCTGCAAAGCCCTTTTGAATTTAACGAAATAGCCATCAGTTTATTTCGGTATCAATATAGGAAAAACGATATTTATAAGCGTTTTACTGATTCATTAGGTATTAGCGAAAGCCAGGTTTATCATCCGGAGCAGATTCCTTTTTTACCGGTAAGCTTTTTTAAAACACACAAATTAGTTGCCGGCAATTATTCCGAAGAACTTATTTTCGAAAGCAGCGGCACTTCCGGCATGGAAACCAGCAAACATTACGTGGTGGATGCATCCTGTTACCAGGAAAGCTTTACACGCGGAATGCAGCTAGCTTATGGCGACTTATCGCAGTATGTGGTTTTTGCTCTTCTGCCTTCATATCTTGAACGAAAAAATTCCTCTTTGGTATATATGGTTGAAAGAATTCTGCAGCAATCAAACCGGCAAATGGGTGGCTTTTACCTGAATGAACTGGGTGAATTGCAGCAACAACTTCAGGAAGCGCAAAGTAAAGGACTGAAAATTATGTTGTTCGGAGTTACGTTTGCCTTGCTCGATATGGCTGAAAAATTTCCGGTAAATATTTCCGAAGCCATCGTTATTGAAACCGGTGGCATGAAAGGAAGGCGGGATGAACTCACACGCATGGATCTTCATACACAGCTATGTAAGGCTTTTGGCGTAAAAAAAATACATTCAGAGTATGGAATGACTGAGTTGCTTTCGCAGGCATGGTCATCGGGCGATGGTATTTTCCGCTGTCCGCCCTGGATGAAAGTGATGATTACTGATACCAATGATCCGTTGACTTTCCTGGAAACAGGCCGTACCGGGGGCATTAATATTATTGACCTGGCAAATTTCCATTCCTGCTCATTTATTGCTACACAAGACCTTGGCCGTGTTTTTAAAGATGATGCAACCGACGAAGAAAGCTTTGAAGTGCTGGGTCGATTTGATAACAGCGATATACGTGGATGCAGTTTGCTGGCGACTTAGGGATGATAGAGTATGCTGAGATGATAGAGTTGTACGGGGAAAGTGGGCGAGTGGGAGAGTGGAAGAAGGGGAGAGTGGGAGAAGGGGAGAGTAGGAGAGTGGGAGAGTGGGCGACAAGGTGAGGGGGCGACAGGGAGACAGTGAAAAGAGAAAAGTAACGTACAAGAATTATGAAAGTTTGTTGAAATATATAAGAAAAGTCAAAATGCATATGCGATGCACTGAGCGATGGTTGGTGAGCGTAGCTGAGCCAAGCCGAAGTGTTAAAATGCAAAGGTCAAAGATGGAGTAACTAATTGGGGAAGTGCATTGTTAGTGAAAATGAAGTCAGTAGGTTCTCCCCTGGTTGTTGAGCGCAGCCGAAACACAAGGGGAGATGTCCGAAGGACAGAGGGGTACAATCTCATCCAAAACTGTGAACAAATTTCAGTACGATTTAGCGGATGAGTGAAAAATGGGCGAATCCGGAATTGAAATTTTGAAATCTGCAACTGGCATCTCTCAACAACTTCATTCTGATTTATGGCAGAAAAGTAGTTTCTTTCC
>JBBQUX010000124.1:0-9017 GCA_038212135.1 Bacteroidales bacterium
TAAGCAGGCTGTTATTGCCGGTCATTCCATGGGAGGATATGTGGCACTTCAATTTGCTGCCGATAACGAAAATTTATTAAAAGGGCTGATTCTTTTTCATTCCCATGCCAATGCCGATACAGATGAAGCCAAAGAAAACCGCCGCCGCACAATTAATATCGTAAAACAAAACCGTGGTGGATTTATCAGGCAGTTTATTCCCGATTTGTTTGATCAAAGGCATGTTGCTGAATATTCTGAACCCATTCAGAAACTTCAGGACATAGCAGCAACAATGAGTTCCGAAGCTATAACAGCAGCACTCTCTGGAATGCGCGATCGCGAAAACCAGTTGCAATACCTTTTATTATCCGAAATTCCGGTTTTCTTTATTATTGGCAAACAGGACAGCCGCATGCCATACAACCAGCTACTGGCACAGGCTGTAATACCATCGCACAGCGAAATACTTTTGCTCGAAGACGTTGGCCACATGGGATTTATTGAAGCTCCTGACAAGACACTGCAAGCACTCCGGCATTTCATTTTAAAATGTTACGGAAAATAATACCCAGCTTCCGCGGTGCATTTTATTTTCAGGTAACTGAAAAAGTAAAGGATCAGACCAATTCCACATAATAGAGGTTTTGATCTGATCCTTATTGCTATAATTGATCGTTAATTTTCCGCAGTTTACCTGATGATCACGAGCTTTGTAACCGTTAATTCCGATTCTGTTTTGATCTTCACAAAATAGGTGCCCTGTGGTGATTTGCTCAGGTCGAAAAGGTATTCCGATTCGCCTTTGCACTCACGGCTGGTAACCGCAGTACCGCTGGCATCCGAAATTGTTATCTGCATCGAAGGATATTTAGCTTTGTCAACAACTATGCTGAATATGTTTTTTGCGGGGTTAGGATATATCATAAGCCCTTTTGATCCAGCTTCCGGAACTGATGCTGTTTCGTGCCCCTGGGCCAGGGTGACAGTTTGTGTGGCAATACCATCGGCATTAACCGAAATCTTTGTGCTTCGGTCTTTTCCCGAAGGATTAAAAAGATATACAGCTGTTATATTTCCGTTTCCTGATCCCGAAGAGGTTACAAGGCACCAGGCAGAATCAGCAATAGCAGTCCAGTTGGTATTCGATGTAACAGTATAGTCAACCGAAGATTCATAAGCATTCACATTCTGAATAGCTGGCGTTACAGCCAGTGCTGGAGATGCCCCACTCTGAACTACTTTTACAATAACAGTTGCTAATCCGTTAACTTTAACTGAGATGTTTGCCTCTCTCGGGCTTGCAGCAGGGTTTTGAGTATATGAAGCCGCAATGGTTCCGTTCCCTGATCCTGATGAATTAACAATACACCATTTCTGATCGCTAACCACTGCCCAGTTAGAGTTTGAAGTAACTTCGAATGAAGTATTTCCGGAAGGATCAGTAACAGCTTGAACCGGGGGCATTACTGCAAGTATTGCAGCTGTACCTGCCTGGGCAAGTGTAACATGGATGGCAGGTAATCCGCTTGCTGAAATGGTAATATTTGCAACACGTTCATTAACTGGCATATTTTCTTCATAATTGACAGAGATCGTCATATTACCTGTACCTGATGGAGTTACTGTGCACCAGGTCTGATCGCTTGTAACAATCCACCCTGTATTCGAAACGATATTTACTGACGTGCTGCCTGCCGGTGAAGGAACATTAATGCTGATAGGATCAACTGAAAGCGTTGGCTGTAGCAAAGTAGTTGCATTTGCCGTAATTCCAAAGGAGTAAAGTTTTTCGGGGGTTACTGAGTACGCTTTATAAAAATAAGGTGTCGATGAATTTAGCCCGCTATGGCTAAAAGAAGTAGCACTCCCGTTCGAAAGAATGGTGCCTCCGCCTGGTAACATCTGGCCTGCTGTATATGTTATTCCGTTAACCGGGATACCAAAATTTCCATCCGGCGACCAGGCAAGCATCACATCGTGATTCTCAGCATTTTTGATCCAGTTCAGGTTAATTTCTGAAATGCCGGTAGCAACAGCATTGAGCGATGCCGGGTTTGAAGTGGGTGACGACGAACACATTATATCCGCAGCCCATCCGGAAAGATTCAGCACTGAATTGCTATGAAAGATAAAAAGCAGAACTCCTTCTTCGTTGGTTGCTGATACAGTCCCCGGGGAACTGGTTCCGCAATAAGTTCCGATCAATGGCGAAAACTGGCTTGATCCATTGTAAATCTTCAAATAATCTTTTATACAATTGGTTGATGTTTCAAGATTGAAACTGTTGAAGGTAAACTGCAATTTACTTCCGGCTATTCCGGGTTCGAACAGCATAGTATAATCCTGGTTGTTGCCGTAATTGGCTGATGATCCGCCCGGATCGAAAAATGATCCGTTGCAGGTTGCCACCGTGGTCGAGGACATATTAATTGAAGGCTCTATTACATTAATATAATCGGTCCTGGTGGTTGTATAATTGCCGTTAACCGTTTGGCTGACTGTCTTTAACCCGGTTGTACTGTAGGATACAGTATGCGGACCCTGTGTATTGGCAGTGGCCGGTGTGGCATCAGCACCGAAATCCCACGACCAGGAGGTTGCATCGCAGGTTGATGCATCGCTGAAAGTTGTATTGTTTTCAACCACAACTGTTGTGACACTTGCTGAGAAATTTGCGTTGGCCTCATTCACATGGATATAATCAGTCATGGTAATAGAATTTGTTCCTCCGCTGCCGGTAACTGTAAGAACAACCGTGTAAGCACCAAAAGCATTGAAACTTACTTTTGGATTAGCGGATGAGCTTGAGGTTCCATTCATATAGGTAATTGTCGAAGGAGTGAACGACCAATCATACATAGTTACATTGCCGGTTACCTGGCTCGAAAAGTTCACCGTTGAAGTGTTTATACACGGTAGAATAATATTGGCAGTAAAATTGACTGTAGGCGGAACCGGGCCAACCTGGAAAGAGGCTACCTTGGTTTTCCTGCTGCCACCTCCAACATATTGCGATGTAAACCAGAAAGTCCCGTCATCAGCGGGATCAACCGATAATTGTGCATAATCGCCCCAACGTTCAACACCGGTTTGCGAAGAAGTTCCTGTGTGAATTATATCTTCCGGGAAATCGAGGATTCCGCTTGCTGCGTTATACTCAGCTGCCGTCTGACCACAAAACCTGATTCCGGGATATTCTGTTGTACTCGAAATTGAATATCCAAGCCCTATTTCATTGTTCCCGTTCAGCATTATACTGCCCATCCAGCGCGAGTGGTTATCAGGTGCATACGTCCCAACCTGCCTTACTGTCCAGGCGGCAGCGGGGGATGTTTTCCTGAGTTCGTACCACCTTACTCCTGAATGATCTGTATTGTCTACATCTACTGAATGGCAGCAAAGAATGGTTTCGTATGTTCCGAAGTTACGGTATTGAGGTACGTTCATTATAACCTGCGGAACGGCATCCAGTTCCTGGCCTGTGCCGGGCTGCTTTATATTTGTCCAGTTATTTCCAAAGTTGCTGTCGAACGGGGTTACATCCAACTGCTGCGTGCGGTTGAATGTTGAAAGCGAAGTATTGGTCCAGTTCACAGCCAGTTCATATATCCAGAGCTGATCAACCCCACTGTTGAACGCGTCATCGCTCATTGCAATAAAAAGCCCGGGTGCTCCGGCAGGCGCAAAAGCACCATCGTTATCCACAGGAGGTACGCACATAAATCCATCCACTGAACCTGGTCGCCAGGAATTATTGAACCCTACAAATTTCGGGTTTGTCCCACCCGAAATCATTTGAGCACGTTCAAAAACATAAATATCATTGCCCGAACCGTTGTTGTCACCCATGTAGTAACCATCCTGCCACACACTGAATTTTGGATAATCAGGCATCCCGGCCACATCAAAAGAGTACGCATACCATGTTCCGGTTGGATCGTTGGTACTCGAAACTGCCATTAGCATCAGATCATTCGATCCGCATAACGAGAACTCAGTTGCTACCCATCTGTCAGCTTGTTCATCGTATAGAATAATTGGATCGCCATCATTACAGCTTGCACCTGAAACCCCGTTAAACAATTGGTTCATATTGGTAGGTCCTGCCAGTTTTGTACCTGTTTTATCATAAACGGCATAGGTAACGTTAATGGTCTGCATAAAATGGTTCGGACCTGCAGTGCCATTGCAATCCGGAGGGTAGGCTGACGTAGTTTGTCCTTCGAAGTTTACTAAAGGAGCTTTACCTGCCGGTGCTTTACCCATTGTTTTCTGCCATGCTTCATCGGGGCCTTTGGGAAGGGCTATGTCAGCATAAGGATATTCCCTGTAGCGAAGCTTTTTGTTAAGTTGTTTAGCTTCTGCTTTCTCCCTGAGGAGTTGCAGCTCTTCAACAGTACATTCGGGAATATCCCGGAGCGGTTTAGTTTCTCCCAGAAAAACGCCATTACCGGTTTCGGAGGGAGCAACCGGGATATTTTGGGCATTAACAAATGGTAAGCTGCTGCAAAACATTACAGCAAGTAGTACATTTCTGACTTTCATGTAAAGGGTTTTGATTTGGTATTCCTATAGTATGGGGATGAAATTTGCGAGACTTGTAAATGGTTGGAGGGGCAAAAATAATATTTAATGTATAACATGTGTAAATAAAAAATGTTTTCTTTTCACAATGAATTAAGTCCAGCAATGAGTTGTAATAAAATGTTCCGGGTTAGAATTAACCGCTGAAAAGTATTCCGCTCAGCCAGATTTCAAATTGACAAAAAGCTGCATCAGGATTATTTCTCAAAAAAATGCATCTCTTTTACATAGCCGTATGTTTTATCAGGCAGAAAATACGACATGTTTTTCCCTTCGCGGATAGATTCACGGATAAAACTGGCTGAAATTTCAACCATTGGAGCATTAAATACTTTCACTGAAGGATGCCTGGTCAGTTCATGATCATGCGATCCGGATCGGGGATAAACATAAAACGTATAAAACTCAAGTAACTGCTCCCAGTTCTTCCATTTCCGGAATGTTGGGAAAATATCTGTTCCTGAAACTATAACAAACTCACGGTCAGGGTATTTGTCCTGAAGATAGGTAAGCGTATGAATAGTATAAGAGGGCTTTGTGAGTTTGAATTCGATGTTGCACGACCTGAACCGGGTATCGTCTTCAATGGCCAGGTTTACCATTTCGAGCCGGTGATGATCAGCCAGCAGGGATTTCTGTTCCTTCAATGGGTTTAGAGGCGATACCACGAACCAAAGTTCATCAAGGTCGCTGAATTCATACATGTACCCGGCAATCATCAGGTGACCGATATGTATGGGATTAAATGATCCAAAGAGAAGCCCGGTTTTTTTCATTTCATAATTGGTTAATCCTGTATACCCAGGAAATTCTTCACCAGGTTTTCCGCATGCGTAAGTGCATCTTCGAGACTGTCATTTACAATTACCTTGTCGAACTCATTCTCAAATGTGAGTTCCCATTTTACTTTACTTAGTCTTTTCTGCAGGCTTTCGTCCGGGTCAGTAGCCCGCGAACGCAGGCGTGATTCGAGTATTTCGTACGACGGTGGCCTGATGAATACGGACATGGCTTTTTCGCCATACATTTTCTTAATATTCAATCCTCCTACAACGTCCACATCAAAAACCGGGAACTGTCCGTTTGACGCAATTCGTTCGATTTCCGAAACCTGTGTGCCATAATAACTTCCAGGGTACACTTGCTGCCATTCGAGGAGTTTTTGCTGTTCGGTCATCAGCCTGAATTCATCAGCTGACACAAAGTAGTATTCGCGCCCGTTCAGTTCTCCTTCTCGGATTTTCCTGCTGGTAGCCGAAACCGAAAAACCAAGCTGAGGAAATGTTTTCAGTAAATGTTTTACAATCGTTGTTTTGCCCGCGCCCGATGGAGCGGAAACTACAATCATTTTGTGTTCAAAATTATTCAAGGTATTTTGAATTTAATAGTAACCTGGTGCAACATGACTGGCAGTTAATACTGACTTTCAAAAAAGCAAGTATCTGATTGTTAATGAATTGTTCCGAACCGCAAAAAGTGTAATATTGTCGGATTCACCCTAAACCCCAAACCCTAAAACCAAACCCCTTACAAAACATTCCCAACCTGCTCCTTTATCTTCTCCAGCTCATCCTTCATTTGCACCACAATCATTTGCATTTCGGCATCATAAGCCTTTGAACCCAGTGTATTGATTTCGCGCCCTATTTCCTGTGTAACAAAACCTAATTTTCGCCCGTTCGAATCTCCTGATTGAAGTGTAACCATAAAATAGTCGCAGTGTTTGCGCAGGCGGAGTTTCTCTTCGGTGATATCGAGTTTTTCGAGGTACCAGAATATTTCCTGTTCGAAGCGGTTTTCGTCGAATTTGTCGACTTTAGTGGTTTTTTCGAGAAATTCATCCTGGTTACGCTGAAAGCGCTCGCGGAGATTGCCGATGCGTGCACCTTCGAGAGGTTCTATTTTTAAGAGCAAATCGAGAATAAGCTGAATGCGCGAACTCATATCTTTGCCCAGCAAATCGCCTTCGGAAACACGGAAAGCGTCGGTTTGAGCAAGAGCCTCTGTAACAGCAGCTTTAACGAGTGTCCACTCCGATTCATCAGGAACTTCACGTCCGGCTTTCAGTACGTCAGGCATTTTGAGGATGGTAGAAATGATGTCCGTCCCGGCTGTTTCACCTAATTCATTGGCAAGTTGTGTAATTTCGGAATGAATTCTGCGGGCAAGCGGGCGGTTTATGGTAAAATCGCCGGATTCAGCATCATTGTCGATCGTAATCATAAAATCGATTTTACCCCGTATGAGTATACGGCTTATTTCGGCGCGGATTTCAGCTTCTTTGTCGCGAAATAAAATGGGAATGCGGGTATTCACATCCAATTGCTTGCTGTTAAGTGTGCGTACTTCAACATTTACTGTTCGCCCTCCCGGGTTGGCTGTAGCCTTGCCGAAGCCTGTCATTGATCTGATCATAATGCTTTTTTGAATGAGCAAAGATACGATGTTTGGGTGTTGAAGCAATCAGCACTTTGTTGGCTAAATATTATTTTGATGTGCTGGGAAAAGAATTCAAGAGGTTAATTTCTTTTTTATTATTTCACTGTCCTTTTCCCTTGATGGAAAAGTACGAAGAACAAATTGCAAATGAATTTCCGAATTAATTAATGGATCTATTAAATTCAAACAGAATAGTATCGCTTATGATGTCCTAACTTTTCCAGCACATCAAAATATAATAAAGCCTTTGTTTAATAAGAGATATGTAAATTGAGCGATATATTTCTTACATTTGGCTAACCAAAATTATCCGGCAATGAACCGCCCCGCAGCAACCGTTACCAGTCACAGGCTTTACAGCGAACCACCCCGGTACAATGAAGCCATGTTGCATGATATCGGGCAGGCCGGGCGTTATATCTACCTCGAAACTTATAAGTTCGCCAACGATGAGGTTGGGCTCCGGTTCCGCGAAGCTCTTACAAATGCTGCAAAAAGAGGGGTTCAGGTAAAACTGCTTCTGGATTCATGGGGTGTTTCATATACTGAGTCTTTTTTCAGCGAACTGATCGCTTATGGCGGAGAGGTCCGGTTCTTCAGAAAAATAATTTATACTTTCGATTTTTTTACTAAGAATCACAGGCGGAATCACCGTAAGTTTTTACTGATTGACGATAACATAAGCTACATGGGATCGGCAAATATTACCGGATACTCCCTGCAATGGCGCGAATCAGTTATCAGGCTCACCGGAGGCATTACATTCATATTTAAGCGCTCATTCCTCGAAAGTTATAAAATTTACAGAAAATACATCTTTAATAAATTCACCTACAAAAAATCAAAAATTATTGATCAGTTTGAGCTTGTAGAGGATATGCCTTCCATTTACCGGCAACGGGTGAAGACTAAACTCGAACGGCTGATCAGTAAAGCAAAAAGAGAGATTATTATCGAAACACCGTATTTCCTTCCGGGATATAAAATGCGTAAATCCCTGGCTGATGCTGCCAGTCGTGGAGTGAGCGTTAAAATAATTTTGCCAAGGCATTCGGATGTTCGCTCTATCGACCTGTTGAGCAGCAAATACTATGGGTTTTATTATTCAAAAAAAATAAGTCTTGTTTTTTATTCCATCAATAACCTTCATGCCAAGCTATTGTTAATTGATGGAGAAACGTTCGGAATTGGTTCGCCTAATATTGATTACCGCAGTTTTCGCTACCAGCACGAAGTAATGCTTTTCGGCACCCATAAAGGTATTGTTGAAGAAGTAAGACGTCATGTTACTGAAACCATGCAGAATTGCCTCGCTTTTGATCATGTGAGCTGGATGCGTCGTCCCAGGATCGAAAAAGTGTTGGGATGGTTACTGTTGCCATTCAGGCATATGTTTTAATGAGGGGTTGGGGGTTGGGAGTTGGGGATTAGTGCCTTAAAAATAATATTAGTGTATTTTTTGGCAGAATATTTATACTGAGTTTTTAAATATCGAATATCGAATAAGGAATAATGAACTTCGAAGTATTGATGCTATTGAATTCATCATTGTGATTTATTCAATTCCATTCTTCTTATTTTTACTTCATTATTCGATATTCATTATTCGATGTCCATTATTCAAATCTTTTTTGGTTCTGGCTTGTCCAGGTTAGGGTTTGGGGATTAGGGGAACAAAATTTGTTGTTTATACCTTTCGCCTCTTCGTTACAAAATATATCCCTGCAAATACGAATATTGCGCTCACTATTTTAATCCACGAAATTAATTCGGAAAACAGAACAATGCCAATAATCGCTACCAAAACCGGTTGTAAATAAGTGTAATATGCCACTACCGACGATGATAATCGCTTGAGTGAAAATGTGATAAAGAAATATGCCATAAAAGTGGTGCCGATAATAATATAAAGGATGGAAAGCCAGGTGCGCGAATCAAACGAACTGAAATCTATTTCAATTGCCTGCTTTATGGTAAAAGGAAATACGGCAATAAAACCGATAAGAAAAATA